>PWKY01000088.1 GCA_003560595.1 Thermoplasmata archaeon
AGAGGAGGTATCTCCTCTCTTTGATCCTCTCCAGCTCTTCCTTGTCGATCTCTTTGCACATGCCTTCCACCTCCGTTCATGCGTACATCATGGTTTCGTGGGAGTTCTCGTCCCCGTCGGGAGCACTACCCACCTGATACAGCAGCTTGTGGCCGTCCTTCTTCACTATATGCATGAAGTTGTGCATAGGGCATGCAACAGGCCCCTGCGGATAGAAAAGGGCTTTCAACGGCAGTACGCAATCGTGCCGGGAAGCCACTTCTTCGATCTCACCGTTGTTCTCGGAGGTGAACTCGTGCAGATGTGAGTCAACTCCCGCATCTTTGAATAGATGGTGAAGGTTCTTCAACAGATGCCCCTGTACACCTATGGTCTCAACTTTGCCACATTCTTCGGTAGAAGAACATTCGGCACAGTTCTCGAAGAATATATCCACCCGCTCGATCTCGTCCAAAAACTTCTCGTTCAAAAAATTATACCTTTTCTGATATTTCACCAGTACTTCTATTTCCTTCATTTTATCACCTTCATCACAAAAGCTGCCGAACCATGGTCTAGAGTAACTATCCCCTTTCTCAGGAACGGGTCGTACTCTACCTCACCGACAGCACCTATCACGGAACGTATGTACTCCGCTTGATTTTCGACGTGCTTAGATCCACCCATGTGAACCAGTATGTTCTTTCCGTCGGAGAAGAACAGAGCGGGTGCACAGAAGATGTTGAACTCTTCTACTAGTCCGGAGATATCCTTATCTCCAAACATACGCTTGAAGAAACTAACGTCCTCCAACTCGTCCTCAAGAGCTTCTACGGCCTTATCGACCACCTTACATGGTGGGCATCCGTCCATCCCTATGGTCAGCACCTTCAAACCTTCTTCTTTCAGGCATCTAGGAAGGACCGATGACGAAACAGACGGTACCTCATCATGACCACCGAACTGTTCCAGAGTCTCCTTATCTACCTTAGAAAGGTACTCTTCCCGAAGGTCAAAGCCGAAGTATCCAGCCTCGTCCTGAACGTACTCCGAGATTGGATACCTTCCGAAGTACAAGGCCCGGGATGTCAACACTCTCTCAACATCGGTCTCTCCATAGCAGTCCTGAAAAACATCTTTAGCGAAGTACAAGCGCGGTACCCCTTTGATATCAACTAGCCTTAAGGGATCATACCGAGGATCAAACCATCGACCGGACCACGCCATCAACTGATAGAAGGCCTCTTTCAGTTCCTCGACCTGTTCTTCAAGATCTACAAGGTCCTCTTCCAAGAACCCCATCTCCTTCGATATCTTCCAGAAAACTTCTGCCTTCGGAGCATACCCTTCTACACCATCCACCACTTTTTCGCAGCTTCTAGTGTTTTCTTCGATCTCTTTACATATCTCAATATATTTCAATATCTTTTTCTTTTTCATTGCTTTCAACTCCCTTCTTTTTGATTAAAGAAAGAACGTAAAATCAACTCCGTCGAAACAGAGCTCAAGCTGATCCATAACTATTTTCAAACCAGATATTCATCTAGATATAGACAAAAAATACTCAAATTTTTATCAACACATCTTTTTGTCATTCTATCAAACTACATCTTCAATAGTTAACTACCTATATGGTACAAATTAAACTAATTTTTACCAAATATCATCAAAAAATACGAGTATCATTATCCTGATTTATAGGGAAAAACACCTTCGTTTTTCACGATAAAAATAACTAAATTAAGTAAAAGCCAGATTCGAGACAAAAAATCGTGTCTGTTGATTTTAAGCGATCCGAGATATTTAAAATTTTCGCCGATGCGAGACCTTATTTAGGGGGGATCGTAGGATCTAACAACTCGATCATGTAAATTCAAAATCACCGTAGAATTTTCTCAAGATCACTCAAACTTATAGAGATATCTAAAATATGCATTTGAAAGCTTCTCACAAACAATAAAACCTTATCATCCCCTCAACTCTGTAAACCTCTAAGACTATAATTTTCGTAACACCTCTAAACAATTAGTAATAGAACCAAAAACTTAATAACGGTCACAGTTCTAGTTATAAATATGCCTAGATCAGTCCATATAGCGATGGGTACTGCTGATTTCAAAACTATCGTAGATCCGATATTCAAAAAGTACCCTTGTGGAGAGATAGTACTCATACGCCCTACTAAGAACGAGGCTGTGAATCATATAAAAACGTATTATGATGAAACGGAAAGTAATCGAAGAAAATTTCAGGACCTTGACATGAGAGTACGGGAAGTCACGGTGGACCCAGATGAATACGAACAGATATTCGAGGAATTGACAAAGATTGTCAGAGAGTACATCTCTGGTGATCATAATATATTCATCAATATGTCCAGTGCACCAGAACTAGTCATGATCGCCATGATAACAGCCGCCTACAGCATGCCAAATACTAAGAAGATCAAATTGTTGATGCATACGCCAAATGCTTACGTCTTACATGAAAGATCCAGGAACAGATGTAGAACCGGTTCCCAGAAAACCAGTGATTTCGATCCTCGGGTATCGAGCTTGTCTATGAACAAAGCTAGAGCCCATCTAGACGAAAGGTTCGATTATAATATAGAGATACCCATCTTTCCTACGGAAGAGATCCCTCAGGACCTCTTAAACATCATGAAAGCCCTCTACCGATTTGGAGGTGTTGATTCGATAAAAGAGATATTGGAAGAGATCGATACACAGAGGTCAACTCTACAGTATCGTCTGGACAAGTTAGAAGAGATGAACCTCATCCACCGCCAACCAACGACGAACGGTGTGAAACTTCAGCTCACTAGGGCCGGAGAGATGTACGTCAAGGCAAATAGCTGCTGAGGAAATACTTCCATGGCTCGGACCATATCGCGTATAACATCATGATACATTTGCATCGTGTGAACCATAGAAATGAGGGAATATTAATATGACAGATACACTCTGTTTTATAGGATGAAAGAAAAAAGGTTCCCCAAAATCAAGGTAAAGACACTGTCCGGCAAAGACCTGGTGCTTCCGGATGATACCAAAGGCAAGGTGGTGCTCATAGGTGTTGCCTTTGTGAGAGAGGCCCAGGGGATGCTTGATTCATGGATGGACCACTTTCAGCATCTGTGCAGTGAGAACGAGGTGTACGAACTGCCCATCATCGAAAGCTCCTTCTGGAAGATCTTTTCCGGTTTCATCGACGGAGGTATGAGGTCTGGAATACCCCAGGAAAAACACGACTTCGTGGGCACCCATTACGGCGATGCTTCGGAATTCGTGGATGCCCTGGATATCAAGGAAAGAGATCACGGTTACGTGTTTCTGGTGGATGAAGAAGGGTACATACGTTTCAGGGGGAAAGGGTACATCGACGATGAGGGTAAGGATAAGATGCTGGAAAGGGTCAAAGGCATGTGTACTTACCATGGGATGGTAGCAGATGATCATCAGGCTAGGTGATAAAGAAGATAGAGTCCTCCGCTCTAAACTAGGAAAGCTATACCTTTATTCATAGTTTTGTCAATCAATAGTATTCTCTTTTATCAGCTTCGATCGACCTTCCTAACGTTCAAAGCTTGATACCCACGTTCCCCGAAAGTACTGTCGAATTCAACCCGATCACCCTCATCTAGTGAAACACAATTCAATAGCTCGTTTCGATGAACGAAATGGTCTTTTCTATCGGTCTCTATGAAGCCGTATCCTTTCAGCGGGTCGAAGAATTTCACGGTTCCTTTCATATGTTCCTCGTTGGTAACTTACTCAATGAGTTTTTACTATTTCTAATTATTCATCCTTACAAAGATATCTCAAGTTTCTAGATCTGATGGGGTGTAAAAATCTTTATTATATCTATAGTGGAACCTGTAAATTCTGAACACTGGCGAAACACTAGCACTATATGGATATACTTTAAATATCTAAAGGCACATATCTAAAACATGAAGCATAAAATATTCGGTAACAATCTACAGGTAGTTGCTTTACAGCTAGCTCCCTCCGAACTGGTATATGCGGAAGCCGGTTCGATGGTATACATGACCGGAAATATGACTATGACGACGGAGTCACGTGGTGGTATCAAAAAAGGGATCAAGAGGAAATTGACGGGTGAATCCTTCTATGTAACACAATTCCGACCTATGGGGGGAAACGGAGTAGTAGCCTTCGGAGGTAACTGTCCCGGTACGATAAAACCATTGGAACTGGATGGAAATAAAGAATATATAGTACAAAAGGACGGATTCCTATGTGCCGAGGACTCGGTAGACTTTGACATCCAACGTCAGAGGGGTTTAGGAAAATCCATGTTCGGTGGTCACGGTTTCATCCTACAAAAGCTGACAGGAAGAGGCACAGTATTTATCCACGGTGCAGGCGATTTCATAGAAAAGGACTTGAGACCTGGCGAGATATTGAAGGTGTCAACCGGACATTCTTTAGCATGGGAGAATACTATCTCATTCGATATAGAACGATCTGGGAATCTCAAAAGTATGTTTTTCTCCGGAGAGGGTATGTTCGTAACTACATTGACCGGTCCTGGAAAAGTATGGCTGCAGAGTATGACCTTACCTCAATTGGCCGCTAGTTTGAGGTCTTATTCACCGGGATCAGGATCCAGCGGTGGAAATACCAGTAAAGGTATAAGCATAGGCGGTATCCCCATCGGTGGAAGATGAAAAGATCGGATTATCTACTGATAGCTCTAGGCACGGTATTGATGGTGCTGGGGGTACTATACCTGATGGGCTTGATCGCCCATCTACTAGCCGTAGTTTTCTTCGCATCCTGTATCCTATTTGTGTTGATCATGGTAGTGCTAGCGTTGATCGGTGTGATCTCGATACCTTATTACACTATAAAGAAAAAGCCAAAAACACAGGAGCAGGGAAACTACAACCTAGAAGATTTCAAGGAATAATAGATCGCCAGCATCATAAGGATATCTCAACACCCTTGAAGCATATACTATCATTGATCTGGTTGTTTGTTGATATCAAACCAGTAGTTTTTGATGGTTTTAGCGATATTTATCAAGTCATCAAATCTCACCGGTTTTATCAGGTACGAGTTAGCCCCTAATCGGTAGCTTTTTAGAATGTCCTTATCGTGGGAGGAAGATGACAGTATGATCACCGGGATGTATTTGATCTTTTCTTGTTTCCTTATCCACCGTAGTATATCAAAACCCGATTTACCTGGAAGCTTTAGATCAAGTATTATCAAGTCAAGCGTCTGTTCTTCAGTCGATCCTATGAACTCAACCAACTTAGTTTTCGCCTCTTCCCAATTTGATGCTGTGTTTACCGATATGTTCATATCCAATTTTTCAAAGGCACGTTTTATTAGCATCCTATCATTTTGGTCGTCATCCACTAAAAATATAGATCTTGTAGTATCGTTCATTCCCAACATATCATCACCCTGATTTTTTCAATTCTATCCAAAAAGTACTTCCCTCTCCAGGTACAGATTCAACTCCGAATTTACCGCCCAGTTTATCAACCGCTTTCTTTACTATAGCAAGTCCGACTCCTGTTCCTTTATAACTTTCGATGCCGTGGAGGCGGTCAAACATGTTGAATATCATCTCCTGATCATCCCTATCTATACCTATACCGTTGTCCTTAACTTTGATCTTTACATTATCATCCTTTTCCTCTGTCCAAACAGTAACTATAGGTGTTTGATCGTCTGAAACAAACTTTATGGCGTTAGATATCAGATTACATATTATCTGATTTAATAATGTGCGAGTAGCAATTACAGGATGCAGAGGCTCTTCAATATTTACTTCAGCCTTTTCTCTGTCGATCTCATTTTCTAGCTCATCTAAAACTCGCTCTAGTGCTTTACCGAGGTCACAGTGTTGTAATTCTACTTCAAGGGCGGATAACCTAGAATAGTGCAGTAAGTCCTGCATCAAGACATCCATCCTTTCTGCAGCGTTATTCATCCTCCTTATCAGCACTTTTTTATCTTCGCTTATACTATCGTGGTTATCCTCTAAGAGTATACTTCCAAATCCCTGGATGGCCCTTAAAGGTGCTCGTAGATCATGGGATACGGAATAGGCGAAGGATTCCAGTTCTTCATTTTTTTCTTTAAGGATCATCTCGGTCTTCTTTCTCTCAGTGATATTACGTATAAGAGCAAAGGCTTCCCCTTCACCAGAAGGAACGATACGTGCTTCGAACCATTTTTTTTGGCCTTTTATGGGTATCTCATACTCTACTTTTTGTAGAACATCATCATCTATACTCTTCCTCAGGTGTTCCATAACTCGGACCGCTTCCTCTTCTGGAAAAAGATCAGTTATTTTTTTACCGATAGTTTTTTCCTTAGGTTGGATCAATTCATCCTCTGATTTAGAGATTATCTCCAAGTACTGGCCTTCTCTGTTAGTCTTGATCATGATGTCAGGTATCAATTCCAGGATTGAGCGTTTATATTCCTCACTTTCACTAAGTTCCCGAGTCTTTTTATCCACCAGTTCTTCGAGGTTGTTCTGGTACTTTTTAAGCTCTTCTTCCGCCTTTTTTTTATCGGTGATATCTGCATGGGTACCTACGAATCGAATAGGTTTTCCATCTTCATCGCGTTCAACTATACGCCCCCTTCCTTTAACCCACATATATTCGCCGTCACTTTTTTTAAAACGGAATTCAACATCAAATCGTTCGATTTCTCCGTTGATATGTTTTTTTGCTTGGGTGAATACTTTTTCTACATCATCTCTATGAACTCTATTTTTGAATTCTTCCAATCTATGGGGAAATGCGTTGATATCGTAGCCGGCCATCTGATAATATCTCGGATCATAATATACCTTATCAGAAGTTAGATCCCAATCCCAGATACCCTCGTTCGTTACTGCCATGGCAAGGTCTAATCGTTCTTTGCTCTCTATTATGGCATTTTCCATTTTTTTACGTTCAGTAACATCCGTTAAAAGTTCAACAACACCGGTTATCTCTCCGGTTTCACTATCTCTCATCGGATATGAGTATAATTCCAACCACTCTATATCTGTTCCCGATAACCCCTTAACAACATCCTTTTCAACTGTTCCATTTTTCAAACTTCTTATAGTTGGACAAGGGTCACAGGGTTCTTCTGAATTTTGATAACATTCATAACATTTTTTTCCCTCAAGAGGCGTGTTTTCCGAATACCATTCTCTCATTATCGGATTTGCGTATTGTATCCTCAAATCCTTATCCAACACACTGATACCGTCACGTATGGCTTCTAAAATAAATTCCAAGAATTGCTCATTTTGATGTAGCTTTTCTTCAGCTTTTTTCCTATCGGTGATATCCTGTACAAAACCTACGGTCCCGATTATCTCACCATCGTAGTCTTTATGTGGTGTAGTACCGACTGTAACATCTATTACAGGTGAGCCGGTTATCAACCAATATCTACCATCTGGTGATCGAACTTCCCGCGTGAATTTTCTTCCGTGTTCGAACGCTAGCGTGACGGGACAATCACTACATGGTTTTTCTTCATCACCCCATATTTTATAGCATTTCCTTCCGATCAGGTCCTCAGGTTGTGCCCCTACCGAATCCGCAGCCGCTCTATTCGCATAGAGAACTTCGAGGTCTTTCCCATGATAGATTATATGTTCCGCAGCACTGTCAAGTATCTTGCTTTTTTCATCTTTCAACCGCCTCAAAGAGTTCTCTTCGCGGTGTCGTAAAACTTCTTTATAGATGGCGTCAGAAAGAAGATAATATTGGGTATTTAGGGAACCCGTTTTTTCGATAAAGCGATCCGCACCCAGGTTCAGTGCGTCAACGACTACACTTTCATTTCCTGTGAATATGATAAAAGGTATGTCGATGTCTCTTTTCCCCCTAACCTCCTCTAAGAACTCTAAACCGTTCATACCGGGGATTTCAAATTCCGAAACTATGGCATCAAATTCTTCATCCTTCAATAGATCTAGCGCTTTTTCAGCCGATCTACAGGTTTTGATATCAAAGTCACTACGATCTAGATCAAAGGAGATTAGACCATCTTCTGGTAGACATGGTTCTTCGTCAACCATCAGTATCCTCATATATCACGGACCTCGTTCAAAATTATTACGGAGATATATAGTATATTAATATTTCGTAAATTTTTGAAATTATATGACCGCGGATTTAGCAAAGCCGACAAGATATCATAAGTCGGATACGACTTCTTTGAATGCCTCGATATGCTCCTCTATCTCTTCTTCATCATGCTGTACCGATATGAGCCATTCCTCGTCGGCTCCGTAGGACATCGGTATTATACCTCTATTCACCATGGCGATCCAATAGCGGTGGGCTTTTTCTTTGTCAACATCCGTCCATTCCCTGAAGTTGGTGACGGGATGTTCTGTGAACAGTATACCTCCGACAGCATTCACACCCTGGACCACGGCTTTCAAACCAAAGTCCTCTATGACATCTTCGTATCCCGCCATCAACCGTTCACCGAACCTTTCCAGTTTAGGATAAGCGTTCTCGGTGAGTATATCCTGGAGGGTTATCCTACACGCTTCAATAGACAATGGATTTGCAGAATAAGTGCCGAACAATCCCTCGGGTCCGACTCCGTCTATTATCTCCCCCTTACCGGCTACAGCACCGATGGGTAAGCCGCCACCTATGGCTTTTGCAAGGGCGATGATATCCGGTTTTACTCCGTAGTGATCACAAGCACCGCCGGGTGCTATCTTCACACCGGTTTTCACCTCGTCGAATATCAAGAGAACGTTCTGTTCATTGGTGAGCTTCCTCAACTCCGATAGATACCCATCTTCAGGGGGGATGACACCTTTGTTCATCATCACCGGCTCCACCATCACCGCAGCCACCTCTCCACGGTTATCCTCGAGAATATCCTGCATCGCCTCTATATCATTGAAGGGAGCGATCAGTGTATCTTTTATGACTCCACTCGGTATCCCTTTACCGTGGGGTACGGATGTGGGTCTCTCTTCAGGACCGACTTTGGAAATATCCGGCATCTTACTCACGTGCAGCGGATCGGCGACACCGTTGTATCCTCCTTCTATCTTCACGATCTTCTCCTTCCCGGTGTACCTCCTGGCAAGCCTCACCGCATAGTGGGTGGACTCGCTTCCGGAGTTGGTGAACCGTACTTTCTCAACTGGAAAGCGCTTGATCAATTCCTCTGCAGCCGCCCGGCTGTTGTCGTGTACGAAACCATACATCGTTCCCCGGTCTATCTGCTTTTTCAATCCCTCCACCAATTTTGGATGGCAGTGCCCCCCCATCAACACACCCCAGCACAGGTTATAGTCGCAGTAAACATTACCATCAACGTCCCACAGTTTACTCCCCTCCGCCCTATCTACAAAGAAAGGATACGGTTCGAATGAAGGGGCGGAACCACCGACGCCTCCCGCAAGTACCTGCTGGGCATTTTTGTAAAGTTCCCTCGAGGTTCGAGTTCTACCTACGTAAGTCTCTTCTTCGCTCATGTTATCAAATCTATGTACAATCGTCCTGTAGTACATTAAATTTTTTTCCATCGGATGAAAATTCTGTAGGCATCGGAGAACAAGTTTTTCACTATAGATTAAACATTTATGAATAGATATCCAATAATATAATGTCCATTATTTTCTAAACATTTTTAAATACTAGTCTCTGCTTATCTTAGCAAAAGGTGTTTCTATGAAGATAGGAGAAAATAAAGTAACTTCTGTTGTGGTATGCGCTTTTTTGATGATAACAGCCATAGGTGGGGTATCAATTTTTACCAATTTTGACGTATTCCAAGCTGCAGAGGCAATAGATGTAGGGAGCAAACCGATAGTCGGTTTAGCACCGGTCGGATCAGTTCTTGACACGGATCAAGCGGATTTATCTGATATCGCTTGGAATTCAGCAGGAACGATAGCTTTAGCTGTAGGATGGTCTACCGCTGATTCAAGAGGAGTGGCTTATAGATTCGAAGCTAGAACTGGAGAATGGTTTAGACTCACACACGAGGATGGAAACATGATCTATGGGGTTACTTGGTGCGATACTACAGAAGGCGGTTCGTTTATAGTTGTTGCCGATGGAACATCTGGCACGGATAGCAGTGTGGGATATACTGATGGTTTTAACGGACTTATGCCCTTGTATGGTGGTTTAAACGGAGAAAACTTGAGATCTGTAGCTACTAATAATATTGACCCAAATCCAGTTGTCGTTGGTTTAAATGGAGCCTTTATGTATGATGGCACAGATTGGCAGCCCATCGGTGGTCTTCAAGGAGGAGACACTTATAATGATATCACCTACACTGGTGGTTTTTATTACATCGTGGGGGAGAGGTTCATAGATCCTGATTATAGGGGTGTGTTTTACCGATTAGTCGATGGGGGGCAAAATGCACAGTATATTTCTCCACCAGAATACTACGACCCTGCAGAATTAAATGTTTTCATGTTCGATCTTCACGGAGTGGATGCTATAGGCGATGATGTGATCTTGGTGGGGACAAATATTATTGATGTATACAACGAAGGTAGTTATATGGGAACACCAGTTCATTTAGAAGATCCAATGGAATATATATTCCGTGGCGTTGTATGGTCCAATGATATAGTCGCATACATCGTGGGACACGATCTAAGTAATAACGGTTTTTACTACCAATACAATATTGAATTACACAAAGTATCCGAAATACCCGGTTCTTCAGATATTAGTAACGCTCAACACGGTATTGCAGGGACCAACAGTTCACCCATGATGATTTCTGTTGGAAACTATGCTAGCGACAGCGCCTGGCAGATCTCTCAGACCTCCAGTTTTAACAACGTGATAACCGACGTAGAAACCCCGGATATACAGTGGATGAGACTTTACGATTTTGAAGATTCAGGTAAAACACAACGATTGAACTCACAGATCGATGTGAATCCGGAAGGTCAGATAGGTCGACGATATGTCATCGAAGTAGAAGTGACACACAAAATCCAGGGTTACCTAGATTCTGTGGAAGTATATGGATGGTTTGACGAAGGATTTACTGGTCAAAATAGTAACTTTCCAGAAGTTGGCCCTGATCTCCGGACTCGAGCCTTCTATTTCGAAGCTACTTATGATGGTGAACAAACGAACTTCCATCAATGGTTCCCTGATGAAATCATCGGTGACCCGATCATTCACCCAGAGATACGTTTACTGGATTGGGAATCATCTGCTACATATGGATGGGACGAGGTCAATGAACAAGACATTTGGACCATAGAATTCGTCTTTGCACCCGGAGCCCAGACGCGTTTCGCTCCTGGAGATAATGGGCAATTTCACGGCCCCCTCGGTGGTGATCATGATAAGGACTCAGCACTTAATACCCCTAACACATGGGACTTTCACATTCGTGGCAATGACGTTGGAGAAGGCGAAGACAACATGTGGGGCGAGTTCGGTATATTTAGGTTCACTTCCTTGACCCTTTCCGGCTTACCTGGTTCTTACCATGGAGTCGGTGCACCCGGCCAGGAGATCGAATTGACAGCCGGCGAAACCGTGCTAAGGTACAGTGCTAATTGTGAACATCTGCTGCACGTTTACGTTGAAACCGACCTAAAAGGCACACTTGGCCAAAATATTCCAGCTTCTTCTTTAGAAGTGCAGGGTGGTTTTAGAGAACGGGTTGCTATAACCGCTGCGGGATATGGTAATTCCGTTTATCTTCTCGGCGATAGTACGCCATCATACATCCCACCAAGAAACATGTATGATCACTCACTGACCTCTATCGATACATCTAATGAAGAACCAACTTCATACCAAGATATAAGGTGGTGGATAACTATACCGTCCGTTCCTGAAGATACATACTCTGCGAACATAGTTTACGTGCTTGAACACAGTGGATGATGTTCACTAAATAGGCATCTTCTATATCCCGGATGGACGAGAGAACATCGATACATGAACCCGATATCATAAATATGATAATAATATACGTAATTAGAAGGTGATCTAATTGATATATGCATATATTATTCATAAGCAAAAAATACTAGATGTTTACTAATCATTTTTAAATACTAGTGTTTGCATATCTCAACAAACGGTGTTTCAGATGATGGTAGGAGAAAAAAAAGTAGCCCCACTGTTAGTATGTATCCTTTTGATCATAACCGCCTTTGGTGGTATATCTCTACTTACAGAACAGGGGATGTTAGGAAATGTAGAAGCGGCCGATACCGGTGCTCAGCCCATAGTAGGATTGACTGCTGGGACTTTTGTCGATACCAATGAGGTAGATCTTCAAGATATAGCATGGCACCCCAGTGGTAATTTTGCAGTTGCCGTGGGACTCGGTGGATGGGTATTCCGATACGAGCCGAATACAGGAAACTGGATAGACATAGATAGTAGTGCACAAACAACTGTGGATCTTCGTGCTGTCACTTGGCATGAATTAACTGATGAATTTATCGTTGTCGGTGGAGAATCTGTTGGAACA
The DNA here is from genome assembly GCA_003560595.1 of Thermoplasmata archaeon. Taxonomy (GTDB): domain Archaea; phylum Thermoplasmatota; class Thermoplasmata; order Halarchaeoplasmatales; family Halarchaeoplasmataceae; genus Halarchaeoplasma. The sequence continues at coordinate 12,477 of PWKY01000088.1, forward strand.
ACTGTTTGGACTACCGATGGATATTCACAACTATCGGAATTTCCTGAATCTCCGGAGGCAGAATTATACGATGTTGCAGCGGACCCGGGTTCGGTTTCTGTCATAGTCGTGGGCCTAGGAGGGGCTTGCTTTGAATATGATGGGACCTGGAACGAGATCACCGATATAGATGGCTCAAATGATCTTTATGGCGCTATATTTAACGGGCCGGGATTTGGGTATTATTTTGTAGGGTATAATACAACCATAAATGAAGGAGTGTTATGGAGATATGATTTAAATACAGCAGAACCAATCGACCCCCCTTTACACCGGGGTTGGGAAACTAACATAATTTACGGTATAGATCATGATCCAGCTGGACATATGATAATCGTAGGGCAAAATAACATCGATGTATATGACCCGTTAGCAGAACCGGAAGGAGAATTCATTACCGATGAGCAGCCACCCAGTGGTATGGTAGGTGGTGAGGTGTTTAGAGGCGTCACATGGTTCGACGATACCGCATACATAGTAGGTGAAAACTTTGGCGACGGTATCTTCTATCAATTTATAGTTGGGGAAAATAAAGTATCAGAGATACCGGTTTCTTCATCAATAACACAAGAACAGTATGCTATAGACAGCCTACCGGGACGACCAAACTCAATCATTTCCGTAGGTGACCACGGCAGCGACAGTGCGTGGCAGATATCACAGACCTTTGGTTCCAACGATATCATAACCGACACTAAAGTTCCTCATATACAATATATAGACCTTTACGAGACTGATGACCTTGACAAAACTCAGCGGTTGAACACACAGTTAGATGTGAATCCGGAGGGCTCTAACGATCGTAGATATACCTTGGAGGTCCTAGTAACACATGAGACTCAAGATTACTTAGAATCAGTCGACGTCTATGCATGGTTTGACGATGGGGATACGGGGGTAAATAGTGACTATCCTGAAGTGGATGTAGAATTCCGAACAAGGGCTTTTAATTTCCGAGCGGAGTATGATCATGTGGGGAAAGTGACATCGTTCTCCCAGGTATTCCCAACTGTCGCTAATGACCCAGAAGGTTATGGTGACCAACAGGAGGTGGTTTTACTCGAAACTGACTCTTCTGCAACTTATGAGTTCGTTGGAGATAGAGATGAATGGACACTGGAATTTGTATTCGCCCTCGGCCCTCAGGTAAGATGGGCTGCTGGGCAAGACGGAAACTTCCTTGGTCCTGAATATTCTCCCGTCAAAGATGAAGCCCTCGCAACACCGAATACATGGGATCTTCATATACATGCACAGGACGAGGGTGGTGGTCATAATGATATGTGGGGCGAATTCGGGATCTTCCGATTTACCTCGCTTACCATCTCTGGTCTGCCTGGTACTTACGAGGGCATGGGAGCACCGGGACAGAAGATAGAACTTACACCGGTGACCTCTAGTATTGTAAAATACAGTGCTAACTGTGATCATAATCTGTACGTTTACGTACAGGACGACCTGCAAGGAGAAGCAACAGAAGATATCATCCAAGCTTCAGATCTATCCGTTGCAGGTGGTTTTATCGGAGAAACTGATATAGGTGGTCCCGGAGAATCTCATCCAGTATATCTGTTGGGTAGTGGGGATCCAGCATCATATGTTCCACCCCGAAATATGTATGATTATTCACTGACGTCCGTGAGTACAGTCGATGAAGAACCAACCACACATCCCGAAATAAGATGGTGGGTAGAAATACCCGCGGTATCGGAGGATATATACTCATCTAACATAGTTTACGTGCTACAACACAGCGGATGATGTTTCCCACCATGGGCATCCGTTGTATCCCGGGTGTCCATTGGAAACATTAATACATATACTGATAATACAGGTGGAGAATCACATGCTCAGCAGAATGATGGTAATACTGACGGTATCCCTACTGTTCGTTTCATTCATCACGGTAGAAAACACACACGCCAGCGATATCACAGATGTAGAGATGCACCTTTTTGATCATCCCCCTGTACTGGTCGACGGTAAGCCAAGATTTCTCATCGGCGTGTTGAACGTGATCAATGTTTCAATCGCCGGAGATTCAGGACACTTCAGCGCGGAGATACATCCTGCATCAGGATTGCCAGAAACAAAGAACGAGACCAATCATTATCTATGGAGTTATACCGGTGCTGACTTTGAATGCGAGTACGGAGATTTTATCGACCTAGGGAGGAGTAAGGCATCCCAGGACCGTATCGAGTTCGTGGTGGGTGTGTCGGCCTACGTTGACGTCGGTCTGTGGAACCTTACGGTCAGAACTGAAGATGAGGAGTATTTCACGCAGTTCTTCATGGATCTTCCTGAGACAGGGATAGGGAGTACTGCACCGGACTTTTACTTCAGCACTTCCCCTTTCAGCGGTGAAAAGTATCACTCTTCTGACGACATGATGTACTTCAGGACGGTGAACACCGGTAACATCCCTCTCCGGTTAGATATAAGCTATGATAAATATGACCAATATATCACTACAACTAACAGCACAGGCATATTCGATATAGGTGAAGAGAGGTATCACCACCTATCATTTGACACACCTGTGTGGGGGCCGCGTATAGTCGAGATCACAGGTAAGATCACCGGTGAACCCTTCTATGTGATAACCCCGGACATGGTACGGCTTATACCTGTTCCGGAGCTCACCTTCTCCGTCACTTTAGAGATAGTCAGGCCCGGTTTTACATTGATCGACCGAGGCGATGTACAGATACAATACAGGGAGAGTATTTCAATACAGTATGAAGAGACCATCGATATCGAGGTTTACCTGACCGGTAGCACCGACGTCACAGTACTGACTTCAGCTGATCTTATATCACTTGAATCTGCGACATATAGAGGTGAAGATATAGACGATAACGTTGAAATCAGCTTATCAACACATACCGAGGAGAGGTTGATATTTAAAGTAAAGGGGATCAATGCCAATGAAGTAGGTGAGCTAAGGCATATGATATCATGGGACGATGATGAAGAGTTGATCGTCACCGAGATCACAACAGGTCCGGCTCCTGAAGAAGATGCGTCAGAGAACCGGGAAAGGAATATATTCGGTTTGCTTTTTGTAACTGTTGTCATAGGCATAGCATCGTTATTCATACTTAAGTCCGTCAAAGGTAAAGAAAAAGAAAGCGAGAGAGAACGCAAAAGAAGGGAATGGTTGGAACGTCATAAAAGGAGGAAGGTATGAAAAGGTTTCTGATCGGTATATGTATCGTATTTACTATCCTTCTGAGTTCACTAGCAGGAGCCCAGGAGGGTGGTGTAGGTGTAGTCAATACCCCTCCTACTTTTGTTTCGATAGATATAAACGAGACCGACGATTTATATTATATCAATGTGAATGTATCCGATTACAACGGTAGAGGAGATATATATAGAGTATTCGTGAACATATATGATACTGATGACGAGATGATATCCAACATATCATATCAACAATGGGATTCCACAGACCGGGCGACCGCATCCAGGATAGATGCTTTCATGGAACACAGGGGAGATTATTTGGTTAGCGGTGAAGTCATAAGATATGTAGGAAATGATTGGTTCCTCGAGAACACCACACTTGAACTACAGTTCGTCCTGCGGCCGTTGGATGGAAAAACCATCAACATACGTGCTTCCGATTTTAATATGGAAGAGGCCTTCTATGAGGGGCCTATAACGTCCAAAACTTTAGTTCAACCTATCATCGAGGGAAGGGCTATCCCACTTGTTATATCGATGATGACCGCTGGGTTGGGTACTGCAGCAGTTGTATACGACCGCAGGAACAAGAACGTTTTGGCACAGACCGTACGAAAGAAGATGGAAGAGGAGATAGGCTGATGGTAGATATTGGTGATCTTTTAGGGGAGCCCTGGGAAAAATTTACGAGATATTACCTTCTCAGTACCATCACTCTTACGTTCTTCGTATTCTTAGCCCTATTCGTTGTCACTGAATTTTCCCTGGCATTCTTTAACATCACCGAATTACCTCTGAACGCTTTTCTTTATCTTGTACCCTTCTTTGAATCTAATATAAGTTTGAATATTTTATTTTTAGGTGCTATCGTTTCCTCAGCAGATGCACTCCTTCATATGTTTGATAAAAAATTGAATCTTATCTTATCTTTGGTTCCCACTAGCATCATGATCAGCGGCATGATAGTCCAGATATATATCGGTTCGATGGCGATCACCGTGATGGTCCTATTTGCATTATTGGTCTTGATGGGGTTGTTAGATATACTTTGCATATTGGAACATCCCGAAGAGCTGGATATAATCGGGCGTGGTAATCTGCAGATATTTCTTGAAAAGGAAGCTGAATTAAAAGAGATGGCTGAACAGGAAGAAGAATTACTCAAAACGAAGGAAGAGGAACTTATCACCTTGTCCCAAGAGATGGAATCTTTAGAAGAAAAGATGCATGAAGAAGAAGAGATGCTTAGGCTTAAAGAAGAAGAAGTCGAAGATATACGTACGGAGATGGAGGAGGCCAAGAGGCAACTTGAGGAGGAAGAAGAACTACTGAGGGTTAAAGAAGAGAACATCGAGGATACCATCGAAAGCAGATTAGAAGAACGGATAATGGAGGAGGAGGAACTGTTGAGGACAAAGGATGAGGAATTTACAAAATTACAGGATCAACTTGAAACACAAAGAAAACTATACGAAGAAACGAAAAGGGAGCTCATGGAAAAGGAACACAAGGTTCAGAACCTAAAAACAGAGATCGAGGAGAGGATGCGGAGGGAGATGGAAGATGAGATGATGCGAAAACTGCGTGAGGAAACAGATATCATCTCCAAAAGAGGTAAGCAGGAAAATAAGATGTTCCCATTCACCGCTATCGTGGGACAGAGAGAAGGGAAGAAAGCGTTGATACTTAACGCAATATACCCTGAAGTAGGCGGGGTACTTCTTAGAGGTGAAAAGGGTACTGCTAAATCCGTTGCTGTGAGAGCCTTAGCCGAAGTACTCCCAAATATAAACGTTACCGGATGCCAATACAACTGCGATCCGGATGATCATGAAAAGCTGTGTCCGGAATGTGATGCAAGGGTAAAACAGGATAAGCTCGATAGTTACGAAGTTCCTGTAAAGGTGGTCAATTTACCACTTAATGTCACGGAGGATAGACTATTGGGAAGTCTTGACATAGAGATGGTGCTGGGAGAAGGCAAGAGGGCCTTTGAACCGGGTATCTTAGCTGAAGTTAATAGAGGTATCCTTTACGTTGATGAGATAAATCTTCTTGATGATTACATAGTCGATGTGCTATTAGACGCTGCATCTTCAAAAAGAGTCATAGTGGAACGAGAAGGTATCAGTGCATCGTATAGCTCAGATTTTATCATAGTAGGAAGCATGAATCCTGAAGAGGGAGAACTTAGGCCACAGATACTAGATAGGATCTCCTTGATGGTGAACATGAAAGGCATCGACGACATAAAAGAACGTATGAGTATCATTAAAAATAGACAAGATTTCACACTGGACCCGGAAGTATTTAGATCTAAGTATGCAGGTTCACAGGATGAGTTGAAACGTAAGATAGAAAAAGCTAGAGAGATCATGCATCGAGTTAATACGTCTACAAGCATGCTCAAGTTGATCGCAGACCTTTGCATGGATTTTGGTATCGCAGGTCACCGGGGAGATATCGCTATAGAGCGGGCCGCTAGGGCGAACGCTGCGTTCAACGGCCGGTTGGAAACTACCATCGACGACATAATGATCGCATCAAAGATGGCTCTACCACACAGGGTAAAAAGGAGGCCTCTAGAGGAGGAAGAATTTACAGAAGATGTGCTTGAAGAATGGTTCGAATCTAGGGAGCTGACTTGATGACGATAAAGGATGATATATTTCCTTTTTCAGCGGTGGTAGGCCTTCCACTCCTCAAGAAAGCATTGATATTGAATATTGTCAATAAAGATATCGGCGGTGTGCTCATAAAAGGTGATAAGGGTACGGGAAAATCACTTACTGTAAATTCCTTCAAGAATATCCTTCCCTTCATAAAGGTGGTAGAAGGATGTAAGTTCAACTGTTTAGCTAGCGAAGCAGACCGGTTGTGTTTAGAGTGCAAAGAAAAAGTAAAGGAAGGTAATTTGAAAACCACCGTTAAAAGGATGGACGTTGTAGAGATACCTTTGAACATAACTGAAGATAGACTCATCGGTACCATCGATGTAGAAAAAGTACTACAAGAAGGGGTAAAATCATTTGAACCAGGAGTACTTGCAAAAGCCAATAATAATATCCTATACATAGATCAGATCAATCTTCTTGATCATCATATAGTGGATCTTTTACTGGATGTAGCGGCTATGAAAGTTGTCACCGTGGAACGTGAGGGGATCTCCACTAATTACATGTCGGATTTTATGTTGGTAGCAAGCATGAACCCTGAAGAAGGGTTCCTACGTCCACAATTGTTGGACCGTTTTTCTTTACAAGTAGAAACCAGGACATCAACCGATACAAAGGATCGGCTAGAGATAATAAAGAAGAACAGGGAATATTTTGAAGATCCCTCGGGTATGGCTAGGCACTACAAAAAACAGGATCTAGCTTTGAAAAAGAGGATAGATAGATCACAAAAACGTTTGGAGTCAGTCGAACTCCCCGATGAGATGTTAAATCTTATCTGTAAGATCTGTAGGGAATTCGACATAGATGGACATCGTGGAGATATAATCATCGCTAGGAGTGCGATTACCAATGCTTCATATCACGGTAGAAATAAAGTGACCGTTGAAGATATAATCCAATCCGCTGAAATGGCTCTTCCCCACCGTATGCGAAAACAGCCCTTTGAAGTTGGAGAATTTAGTAAGGAACAACTAAGCGAATTGGTTTACGAACGTTGGGGTTACCCTCATCCATGATGTTATCGGACATCAAAATCCATCCCGACACATTCAACATCTTATAGTCTAACTTTGGTAAATAATATAAAGGTCGTATGAAATATAGCTTCCAATGCTCGATACTAACTCTGTAGAAAAGATGATCCAAGATTTTAGAGACTCAGGCGGGTTGATCTTGATAGAAAAGGAGGTTGGTGCAGAGGGGGGATTAACTGATGTAAGACGGCTATTGGAAGATCGTAAAATTTTCGAGTCCTCCGCTGCAAGCACTCGTGATAATATATTCAGCAGAGCCATGCACAAACATTCAAATATCTTTAAGATCAGAACCCCTCCGAAGATAATAACTGCCTACCTTTCGGATATGTCAGGAATGTTGTTCTGTGTCGCTACACGTGATAAATCTGACTTGGATCCAGATATATTTTCAGGTATGTTGAGTGCCGTCAGCAATTTTGTAAACGATTCGATACAGCAGTGGAGTGGAAAGTCGGAAGAACAGGGCAGCGGCGGTTTAGATGCGCTTTCCTACAAAGACGACAAGCTCGGTAACTTGACCATAAGGATATGCAGGGGTTCTTTTGGAGTTCTCATAGTCACTTACAAAGGTGATATATCTAAAGATATAGAAAGGGATATTCAAGAAACAGTGGATTGGGTAGAAGAACATCACAGCGGAGAACTAAAAAATTGGGACGGTGATACAGATGCGGATTTTTTATATGAAATCAAACGTTATTTATATCGTACTTTTCTAGAGTCAGGCAGATATGATGGAAAATTTGATATGGAAACACTGATGGAAAATAAAGAGGAGATAAAAGATAACCTTGTTGAAAAAGTGAATGAACAAACAGGAGAATTTGTGTTCTTATTTGATGATATCCAGTATATCGACCCTTTATCTCTTGAACTACTTTCACATCTTTTACACAATACAACCGCCTTGATCATCTGCCAATATGAGATCGACTTGCTGGAGGAGGATCTTGAAAATGAGGGGTTTAAAAAACTGATAGAGGATACAGGCAGGTGCAGAAAGATATCCATCCGTTCTAATGTAGATATAGAGGAACTTATACGTTCCAAACTAAAAGGAGTAGACGAGGATTCATTAAAACTGCTCAAATACGCTGCTGTAGCAGATTCATTTGATACTGAAGTATTGACAAGGGCTCTAAAATCTAAACCTAAAAAAATCAACAAGGTAGTTAACAATCTTGAAAACGTCGGTATAGTGAAGAACGATAGATTCGCCAACTCCCGTTTGAGAACTCGAGCCATGGAATATATCTCTAGAAAGGAGCAAAAGATGATAGATCTAAGGATCGCGGCGGCGATGATAAAGATAAGAGACGAAAGTAACAACATACGCATAGCTGAACTTTTACTTCCTTACGCAGATAGTAAAAGGATAATAAGAAAAAAAGCTGTGAAATATTCCATCGATGCTGGTGACGAATTACTACGCAAGTTCGATATCGATAGGGCTACTGAATTCTATAATCAAGCTATCACTCTAGACACAAACGAAAAGAGAAAACATTCTCTGCTGGAAAAAACTCTGATATTGGAAAGTCTTACATGGAAGTAGCACTAATGACCGATCTCTTTCTCGAGTAACATCTTATTTCTCCTGGTATTCTCTCGAGAAGGATCTATAGATAAAGCCTTGTTGTAGCATTCTAAAGCTTCTTGGGCCTTACCAGCTTCCTTCAATGCCACCCCTTTGTTATTCCACAACCCAGCATCATCGGGACGTGCTTCTAAACCTTTATCATAGGTCTCTATAGCTTCGGCTAAACGACCCATGTTTTTAAGAGCGATCCCAAGGTTGTTCCAAACAGTTGAGTCGTATGGATTGATTTCCCCTGCCTTTCTATAGGCTGATACGGCTTCATCCATCCGTCCAAGCTTTCGCAGGGCCAGCCCCTTGTTTATCAAACTGTCGATGTCATTGGGATTGAGCTCGAGTAATTCATCATAGGCTTGAACAGATTCGTTCAATCTGTTGGACATCTGTAAGGATACGGCTTTGTTGAAAAGTGCTTTTGTGTTGGTCGGTTCATTTTTTATTATACTATCGTAAGTGTCTACGGCTCTTCTATATTGCCTTTTTTTCATATGGGTAGATGCTTTCTGGAATAGTTCATCTATATCTTCTACGCCCGGAGCTTCTGTTTTATCATGATTAATTTCTACCGGTGCTTCCTTCTTGGGGGGCTGCTCGCTCTTTATCTCTAAAAATTTATCAGGTTCACCGGAAAGATCGAAGTCCTTAGAAAGGGCGGCTATGGTCTCGGAATCAAAGGCCGCTGGATTAACAGATACGATCATGGTCGCTCCATTCATTGAACCATGGTCGTTTACTCGCTTGAAGAATTTTTTCACGCTCTTGAAGTCGTTTTCAAGTAAAAGGTATTCACAACCTTCGAACATGACCACAGCGTTATCATTCTCAGAGATGAAATTTGTCACACCTCTAGATAGTTCAAAATCCAACCTTTCCGGTCGAACGGTGCCTTCACCACCTTCTGAGTCGGTAAGCCATATGATCGCTGCGTCGGTCAAGTTGTACAAATTCTCCACTTTTTTCGGATATATGGTGGTTATGCAGAGTACTGGATGGTCTTTCACCAGTTTTTCTAGCATTTTAAAGCTCGTATCGGCTCTTTCTTCGTATAGAAGATAATTTAGTCCAGTTTTCATATTCAAACCTTTTATTCGGTATCGATACGGATACAGTACACAAGTAAATAAAAATAACGGAAGTTAAAGGCAGAAATTATAAATCGGGATGCGTCCCTTCTGTTATCGATGGAAGAGAAAAAGATTGTTCCTTTCGTGAAGAGTAAGATAACCAATTTAACCAAAACATCACAAACTATAAAGGAATCATTGAAAAAGAAAGAACAAGAGTTGAACATAAGGGAAAAAGAGATCTTACACAAGGAAGAGGCTCTTAACAAGCGTCTTTCGATGATACAAAATAGAGAAAGTAAATTACAAGAAGAAAGTAAAATTATAGATGAACAAAGGGTTGAACTACAAGATAAGGAAAAGCAACTCGTTGAACGGGAGAGTGCTGCAAAAGAGATGGAGAGGCAAGCCCTTGAAATCAAAAAAGAAAGTGAAGAAGAGATCGAAAACAACTCTAAGCTCAGAGAGCGCCTGGAGAAGCTTAGAGAGGAGATGACAAAAAGGGAGAACACCTTGGACAAGAGGGTTTATACGATCATCGAGAAAGAAGATAAGATAAATCATGAAGAACGCTTGCTAGAAGAAAAAAGAAAGGGCATCGAAAAAAGGGAAAGGGGTTTGAACGAACTCAAAGATACTCTGGAACGAAGGAGTGAAAACCTGCAGGAGGAAAGTGACGAACTCAAAGAAAAAGAACTCAAATTAGAGATAACGTCGAAGGAAGTTGATTCAAGGGAGAAGATAATATCTCAGAGAGAACAGGAACTGGAAAATAAATTGACAGATTATGAAGATAAGGTAAAAAAGATGGATGCTGAGATAGAGAAACAGGGATCCAAGATGGAAGAGATGCAGAAAACCATCGATGCCAGGAGCGATGAATTGACTAAGAGGGAGATAGAGCTAAAGAGAAAAGAAACTGAATATCAAAATAAGTTAGAGGAATTAAAGAATAAACAGCTGGATATCGAGCAAACGATGTCTGGTATGATAAAACGGAGAGAAGAGTTGGATAGAGTTGAACTAAGCTTGATACGTAAAGAAAAAAAGTTATTTGGTAAGTATAAAGAATCCTGATGTTCTTATTTTATATATCTCAGGGCGGCCTCAATATCCTCCCTAGAAACCCATCTACGGCCTTGATAGGCCGCTTCCGCCTTTGCGTACATTCTTGAGCGATCGAATTTTTGTGTAGGGTCGTCTGAAAATTTTGTCATGATCTTATCTTTTAACTCAACAGACAAAGTTTCAGCAATATTTACCTCACTGATCATCTTTCGTGCTTTTTTTATCTTATCGGAGTAGTTCTTTTCTACATCTCTGAATTCTGCTAAAAATTCTTTAAAGTCCCATTGAAATTCCCGCTCCCTCTTTATCATCTCGATCCTTTGCTCTATGTCTTTTATCGGTCTTACATCGACTTTGAAATCGACATCTAAGATATCATCCTCGGGTGACTCTACATTCTTTATCAGGATCAGCGATTGATCTACTCCCTTCTCCGAACGCCAGATGGATAATATATCCTTTATCATCTCGATGTCATAATTTTCTATCGAAGGTATAATCAAGTATTGCAGCCGCTTTTCATTTGTTATGGTCCTGATCTTATCCCTAAGGTTTTCATCGTTATAACTATTCAAAAAAAGAAAGAGCTTATCTCTATCATCGGAGATGTGGTCTGCTATGATGCAAATCGTCTTGACCGTACGTTCTTTCATGGTATATTTTGGTCCAGATATCAACACATCACCTAAACCTGGACATATCGCAAACATGGTCAAAAATCTTTTCAACATATCTTGCCCAACTACGGCGTTAAAGGGAAAATAATCCACCTTTAGTTCAGTTACATCTACCATATTAAAACCTCTCAAAACATATTTGCATTTGTTTCACTGAGTACGGGGGCAATAGAATCAAAACTGTTAGTGATCATTTCTGGATCCAAATCACATCCCTCCCAAGCAGAAAATAACTTGGCTAATTGTTCGATCTTTATTTCAGCGTCGTACCTATGTAAACCTAATTCCGCACATGTTCTGGCGATAAGGTCTATATGGGAATCCGTTATATCCATTTGATTTATCAGATTACCTGCATACTTTATTTTCTCTACGATCTCTTTATTTTTTACATCATAGTTATCTGTGTCTATGAATGAAGGTAGTAATGATTCGTATCCCTGTTTATTTATCACATATCCCAGGTGATCTTGTATCAACCTATTGAAATTTTCACCTTCATTCCGAGCGATGATCGATATCCTTACATCTATATCTCTGGAATACTCATTGTTTTTTACAGTGAAAGTGCCTGTTTTCAGGATATCGGAAATAAATTCAGCCACTTCGTCTTTCATATCCTTGATCGATTCGATTACAAATATACCTCGATTCGCCTTTACCAGAGTGTCAGAAGTCAAACAGTATTTAACTAAAAGTTCACCTCTGATCTCTTCTAAGCTTTCATCTCCTCTTATGCATACCCAGGGTAACCCAACCGTCTCAGTGCTGATGGTTTTTCCCTTATATTTTAATGAACATTCGGGACACAGATCGATATCCGAAGGGTGACAATTCATACTGCATCCAATAGGTACTTGGATGTTTATAGGTAGGGAAGAAAGCATATCTACAGCTTGTCTAAAAGTCTCAAGAGAATATCCTTTTACAAGGGTCAATTTGATATTTTTCTTGTTTACAAGGGATAATGCTAGTTTTGTAAAGAGATATTGAGATAACGTTTCGTTATCATCTGATTTATCGATAACGAAATATTCCAATGAATCTTGAAGTACACCTAAGTTTACCGTGTCCATATCCTTTATCAATGCTTCTGCTCTCATCAAACTAAATAGGCGTTTTGAGGCCTCCTCATCTAATTCGTCTGAGATGATCTCGGTGATATATTCTGGTATTTCGATTGAAATTTTACCATTTATAAAATCATTTACCGCATTAATCTTTTCAATCCTTCTTTCTTCCAACCATATCTTGAAACGTGATGGATCAGACTTCATTTTCTTTTGTGCCATCACTTTCCACATCTTACCCTGGATATCTTCTTTTTTTATCATTCTACGATATTTTACAGGTACGTTCGTGTTGATATCATCAAGGAAAAGGAAAACGCCCCTTGGTTTAAAACGATAATATTCGGTGTATTCCTCGTTAGATACCTGACATCGCTGTGATCTAATACATTCTTCCAACAGATCTGAAAATTTAGTATAAGCATTATCGTTTTCCACGAAGAGTAAACCATTATCTGCACGCATCAACAAGCCCGGGTCCACTATATATCTAACAAATAATTCACCGTTTAAATCTTTTTCACTGTGGTCCTCTGAGATAACTCCATACCCCAAAGGTTTTTTTGAGGTACCAAAGGTATCGTTTTGAGTGTATCTACATTCTTTACATAGAGTATCGCTATCAGGAGAACAGCCGTAATGACAGTTGTTTTTCACGTCAACTTCTATTGGGGTTTCACTTAAAAGAGCGTTCACATGCTCTATTGCATTCGAATTGTAACCTGAGAATACGGTAAAGATCGGTTCTTGAGAAGCCAATGAAGCCAGTGCGGTATCAAGGATCTTCTCGATGTCCGCTTCCATTTCAAGGTCTATATGTGAACCCTCTTCGTTAAAACCGATGGGGAGGTACTTACCATCAGTCCTCCGTACGATATCCTCACATATTGTGGATCGTTCACCAACGTCGATTATAAGGGGACGTATACCCAGGTGATCCATCTCGTCGGATAGTCTAGAAAATTCTTCCTCGATCTTACCTCCCAAAAAAAGAGGAACATTTGCCCCTCCATCTGTTATGATCACGATGATGGGGACAAGCCAGGGCTCCTTTCTCATTATATCTTCGAGAATGTGAAGTCCGGTTTTGATTCCTGAAGAAAGAGGTGAGGTACCTCCAAAACCTATTGAATCTATGAGTGTTCTACCCTTTTCAATATTTGATGTAAATGGAAGAAGATAACTCGCATTTTCGCCTCCAGCGGTGATAACGGCGATCTTATCACGTTTCTTATAGGTATCTAAGAATATCTCGTCTAAACATCTTTTAGCAACGGCCAGTTTACCGCCTTCCATCATAGAGCTGCTAGTATCTAGTATGATGAGGGTATGCGTGGATATCTTCTTCCTTTTGACTTTGATCCTATAGTCACGTTTAGATATCCTTACATCCCCATGTTTAGAGTGTGATAGTGCTGAAAGGATAGTAGGTATCAGTGCAATATCTCCGATCTCTTCTGAAGTAGGTATGCGATATCGTATGCACTTTCCTTGCCCGCCTGTTGTTAATATATCCGTTCTTTTTCCGGAAGGAAGTTCGCAGAAATAAATTTGCCTTCTCTTCTGTTTGGCGAGGGAATCTAGTATATTACCGATGTCCTTACTTTTGACTATGTCTATGTTTTACTCCCTCCCATATCAGTGCGGTTTCGGATCGAAAGCAAAAGTAAAGCTTTCATCACTTTCTTAGTATAAACCGGTTCGCCTTCTTTCCGATCCCAAGCTTTAAGCCGATCTCCATCGACACCTTCTATAAGATTTATGGAATTGATTATGACCTTTTTACCGTAATCAGAAATCTTATCCGAAACGATAGCCGCTATGAGCAGTATCTTTCCACGGACCAATAAGATTTCGGTCCCGTCCGATGTTTTTATCAATTTAGGTGTGTTCGGCTTGAGTTTCTTACCACTTCTAATGTGATCACGTATTTCACTGACTATATTTCTAGCAGAGATCACTCCTCTTTTAGGTGAATATTTATGCTTATACCACTTCATCAAAAGCATCCCTTTACCATGGAATAAAAATAGATCATCTATCGGCATCACCTTTGACATAGTCTTTTCCACTGGACGAGAAACCTTTACACTCTTCCTTTCGACTTTATCCGAGGCATCCTTAACGAATTCTGAAACGAAGAACTCTTCTTGATATACCCTTTTTAGGTCCTCAACTTCCACTATTATCGGATCAAGATCATCTGCCTCATTTATTTGTTCTAGTAGTTCATTGATACTATCTTCCAGCGGTTCGATCCTCATATCCTCAAGTTCATATCTTAGATCACGTGCTTTCAATTTGTTCAAAAATTCTTGGTAGCGTTTTTGCCATCTGTCTCTTTTTTCCAAGTTGAATGATAGATCAAGAAGTTCTTCTGCTTCATCGACGTATTCCGCTACATTTTGGCATATGATATCGTCTCGTATAGCTCTAGATTCAGTAATCCATTTTTGATACTTATCGATAATTGCCTTTCTATTTTTAGCTTTATCTAGTTCCTTCTCTAATGGTTTAATATGATAACCTTCGGCAGCCCATTCAAGGACCTGAGACTCGATTTTGTCGTCTTTTCCACTACTCGATATTTCAACGGTATCAAAATCTTCGAAATATTCAAACACACCATTTATCGCATCTTTACTTAGACCGAGTGCTACAAGATCTTTTTTCTTTAGCTCGGCAAGATCATTCATAGAACTTATGCCGGAATCTACTAGGGTCTGTGCACGTTTCTCGCCGATACCTCTGATTTTCTTTAGATCATTTTTAACATCCATGATCTCACCTCTTCAATACCTCGAAACGACCGTTATCAAATATCAAAGGCATGAAACCTCTTTTATGGTCGGTCTGTCGCATCTTTACCACTTTTAGGTAAATGTTTGTGCCGGATTCCATCTCTTCTGCTTTTAGGTGTAAGATACCATCTGAAAGGAAGTCTTCTACACCATAGATACCATAAACGTCTTTACCCTTTGGTATCTCGGATATAAGGAAGGTAGTTAGACCTATGTCCCTAAGACCTTCGAAGAAGTAAAAAAGATCCTTCCTCGGTGTATCAAATTCGTTCACTGCATAAAGTGCGGCCAAGGAATCGAAAGCGAGTATTTCGCAGCCAAAGGCGTCTTTGTACTTCTTGATCACTTTTAATATCGATCCGAGCCAATCTATATCCTCTTCTTTACCGGCTTTACCTGTATCTTTTCTTACCTTTGCCAGGTCGATTATAACAGGATTAGACATGCCTTTCAAAGGCATACCTAGATGTCCGATGTGTGTAATTATGCTCTCTTTACCCTGTTCTAACGAGATATACATACCCTTTATCTTATGTTTTTTATAAGCGTTGTAGAGTATGCTGAATGAGAGAGATGTTTTCATGGAACCGCTGTTCCCGGCAACCAACACTATGAAACCTTCTGGAACTCCGCCTTCCATTTTCGGATCCAATCCTTTTACTTCGGTTGGTATCCTTTTAATCCCTATGTCGCTAGAATCTTTTTTCTTAAAAGTCCTTTTTCTCTTATCCGTATCTGTTTTCTTTGTACTCCATGCCAAGTGGATCCCCTTATGGGTGAAGCTATAGCAGTATTTGGAACTTTTGGTGATATATCCGATTTATAATTTAAGATGTAGGATACCGATCCATAACATATTATTCTCTATATCTTTCTAAGCAATTTAGATCGGTTTGACCTCTACATCTACACTCCTTCCAAAAGTATCGTCCACAGGACACCTTCTTTGCACCTGCGCGACGAACTCAGGTATCTTATCTTCGGGGATGCCCTTTATATCTTTTATTTCCACCTCTACCTTCTGAAGGCCCGGCATCACATCAATATCTCCACCGACACCCCTAGGGTCAAGTCCTGCGTTGATCTCTAGTTGAAAATCTTCTAATTCAAAGCCCATCTCTTTGGCGACTATAGTTCCGGTGAAATCCAAACAACCTCCAAGAGATGCCAGCAGTACTTCGATGGGATTAGGCCCTTTGTTCGTCCCTCCCATCGCCTCTGGTTCATCGATGGTTATTGAGAAATCCCTCATCTTCGCTTCGCATTCAAATCCGGATTTCTTCCCGACCACTACTTTGAAGTTTTTTAAGCGTTTCTTATCTCTGACCATTTTATCAGCCTTCTAATGATTTCTTTTTATTTAGTCTCTTTTAGTCTATCCGATCATATTACAAAATCCTTTTTAATATCCCGAACAATACGATGCTTGATGATAAACGCCCTAGAAGAACCAGAGATGATAGGGAGGGGCCACGAACTGTCAGTTCTGAATGACAAGTTCCAGTCTACTTTAAAAGAACGGGGTAACACGGTATTCATCGCCGGGGAAGCGGGTATCGGTAAGACTAGATTAGTTTCTGAGCTTATCGGTCATGCTGAAAAAGAAGGGGCACAGGCGATAAAGGGTTGGTGTCTTGCAGGGAATTTAGAGCCCTTGATGCCGGTTAGAGAGGCCTTACGGAACGCGGGGCTTTATCATCTAGTCTCCGGAAAGCCACCGCCTAGAGTTATCTCTGCCTATCTAATACATGCCGGAGGTATATTGGTTTCCAAGGCAGAACGGAAAACATCCGAACTTGATGGTGATATATTCGCCTCTATGCTGGATGCCGTCGGTAACTTCGTAACAGACTCACTTTCCATGATGGGTAAAGGGGGAACAGGTTTGAACGAGATAGGATATGGGAAGTACACCATATTGATAGAGACTTTAGAAAGTACATCATTAGCCTGCGTTATCGAAGGAACTCAGAATGAGTTTTTAATCGATGACATGCAGCGGATGTTAAGAGAGATAGGAAGTCGATTGGATGATTGGGATGGCGATACCTCGAAGGTAGAGGACCTAGAAGAAAGCGTATCATGGTTCATCTCGTCTAAAAAATATGACGGTGAATTCCTCGTAGATGATCCAAAGCTGAAACAGGAAAACCTGTTCGACAACGTGTTGATGGGAATACAAAGAGCGGCGACTGAGAATCCTTTGATACTGTTCATAGACGATCTTCAGTGGGCGGATCAAACGACTCTTAATTTACTCCATTATCTCGCCAGGAACACTCGTGAAAATAGGGTTCTTATCCTAGGTACGTATCGTCCCGAGGATGTTCTGAAGCTTCCAAACGGTCGCTCGCATATGCTTGAACTAACCATGCAGAATATGAGCAGAGAAGATTTGCTCGAAAACATAAATCTTCAACGCCTAGGTGTTGAACACACGGGCAAAGTGATCAGATCTGCTTTGGGTAGTAAAATATCCGATCTAGAATTCGTGGAAAAAATACACGAGGAAACAGGTGGAAATCCTTTTTTTATCCTTGAAGTTATGAAACTATTATCTGAAGATGGATCCATATCCATTAACTCGGAGGATGGATTCACGTGCTCTGAACACATCGGCGATCTGAACATACCGTCAAAAGTATACGACGTCATCAAACGACGTTTGAACCGTTTAAAAGAGGAACAAATAGATATACTGGAGTGCGGTAGCATAGAAGGGGATGTATTTCGATCCGAAGTCGTCGGCAGGGTGTTAGAATTAAATCGTTTGAAGCTTCTCAAAGATCTAAGTGAAATAGAAAATAAGCATAAACTGATCCATTCTATGGGTAAAAAGTACCACTTCGATCATGCTAAGATATCGGAGGTACTTTACAACGGTATGATGGAGGAATTAAGACAAGAATATCATAGACTCGTGGGCGATACCATAGAAGATATCTACCAAGAGAGCATCGAAGAGGTAGTTAACGAATTGGCCCACCATTATTACAAGGCAAGTGATGAAAAGGCGCCACAGTACTTGATACAAGCAGGTGATAGGGCAAAAGAAAGTTATGCAAACGCGGAGGCTTTACATTTATACGAGCTCGCTTTAGATATCTTTGAAGATGACAAAAAGGTCGTTATGGTCTCAGAAAGTATAGGGGATGTTAAAGAGCTGATGGGTTTTTACGATGATGCTATCGATCTTTTCCAACGTGCTGCGGAACTCACAAAAGATATAGAGACTAAAGCAAGGAACCTTAGGAAGACCGCCGAGGTATATCATAAGATGGGAGACATAACTCAGTCTGAAGATGTGATCAAAAAGATCAAAAGTTTTTTCGTTACTAACCGTGCTGCGGAACTCGGAAGGATATCCGTTCTCGAAGGAGATATCAATTATAGAAAAGGTAACTTGGATAGAGCTATGAAACTACTTTCCGAATCCATCGATATATTTAACGAAGTAGGAGGAGATAAAGATATGGGTAACGCACTACGTACCGCAGGAAACATACACCTCTACAGAGGAGAGGATGATAAGGCACTAGAGCAGTATGAAAAGAGTTTGACCGTTATGAAAAATATCGGAGATATGGCGGGCATCGCTGCAGCACTGAACAATATCGGGATAATAAGCCTAAATACTAGTGATTGGGAAAGTGCGTTAGAATTATACCAAGGGAGCTTGGAGATCGAGGAAAAAATAGGAAACAAATGGGGGATGGCTCGATCTCTAAATAATATAGGTATAGTCTTACGTAATAAAGGAGAATATGACAGAGCGTTGGAACTCTACGGTCGCAGTTTGAGCATAAAGGAAAAAATAGGCGATAGACAGGGTATAGCAGATTCTCTTAACAATATCGGCCGTGTCCATCGCTCTAAAGGGGATTTAAAAAAGGCCCTCGAACTTTATCGTAAGAGTTTGAGTATCTATGAAGTAATAAGCAATATACAGGGTGTGTCAACCTCCCTCAATAATATAGGGGAATTGTTGTTCGATACAGGTGAGATGGAACAAGCATTGGAATTCCACCAGCGCTGTTTAAAGGTAAGAAAGGATTTAGATAACGAATGGGGGATTGCTCAATCACTCAACCACATAGGATCGATATTGAGGAATAAGTGTGAGCTAGATAAGGCACTAGAATACTTCGAGAACAGCCTTAAGATCAAAGAAAAGATAGGAGACAAACCGGGTATAGCAACATCGGTCACCGATATAGGTAACATATATCTCGATAAAGGGGAGCTAGATAAGGCTTTAAATTTCCATAAGCGTAGTTTAGATATCAAGGAAAGCATAGGTGATAAAAAAGGTGTTGCATTGTCAAATGATAATGTGGGTTTAGTACTGTATCATAAAGGTGTGATGGATGAAGCTTTGGATCACTTTGAAAAGAGCTTAAAGATCAGAAAAAAGATCGGAGACTGGTGGGGGGTAGCACGAGCTCTAGATAATATCGGTAATTTATATATAATCAGAAACGAATTTGATGAAGCGCTGAAGGTTTTTAAACGCAGTCTAGATATAGATAAAAACATAGGCGATAAAAGATATACCGTTCACACATTATGTGGGCTAGCCCATGCGAACTTAGGGGTCGGTAATATTCAGCGTGCCATGGAATTAGTCGAACAGTCTCTAGATATCTCTTTAGAGATCGGTGCTAAAGCGGAGGAGGGATTAAGTCGTAAGGTGATGAGTATGATCTACCGTGAGGATGGTGATTTAAATAAAGCCCAAACCGAGCTTGAAATTACAAAAGAAATAATGGAAGAAGTTGGAGATAAAAAACAGATGGCGATGTTGGATCACGAATATGGTTTACTTCTGAGGGCCATGGGAGATGAAGTGGAAGCTCGTAAAAAAATACAGGAAGCTTTGTCTCAGTTCGATGCTATGGGTATGAAATTGTGGAGTGAAAGATGCGTTAGTTTTTTACAAGAGTGATCTCAACGAAATCGATCGTCCGATTTCTTTTCGTTAACTTCTTTTGCCCTTTTGTTGAGCCAACCCGTACTAGTCACCTCTCTATGGTCAAATTCGGGAACATACGGCTTGATATCTAGTATAGGTGTTCCATCGAGCACATCGATGTCTTTTATGTTGATCCTGCTTCCATCGACATCGATCAATCTGACTATGGAAAAGCCGATGGGATTCGGCCGTTTTGGGGCTCTGGTAGAAAAAACACCCCTTCTTTTTTTATCTAAAAAGGGTTCAACGGTCAAAGAGTAATTCTCAGACTTGTGAAAATGATAGATCAATATTATATGTGAGAAACCATCGAGATCCTTTAGTCCCTCGGTAAATTCAGGTTTAATTTCTAAAACTCCTTCTATACCTTCGGCACCCGTCGGTTGTATAGGCATTCCTTTTATATCATTGAATGGAGAATGGATGGTTCCGATGGGTTCGTAGCTGACCTTCTTCATATTGATATGCTATTCAAAAAAGATATAAAAATTTTCTTGGCGAAAGAGATAAATAATCATCGATAACTCTGTTGCCAAACAGTTTCTTTCGCAAACGGGCTCACTGTTCGGAACTGTGGTTCCAAACGTTCGCAAAGCATAGCTTTGCTCGTAGTCTAGAACTATTCGCACAGGGCTCATAGTCTAGTTGGTTATGACGTCGCCTTCACACGGCGGAGATCGCCGGTTCGAATCCGGCTGAGCCCACTATAAATCGTCATATTTTAGTGGGGTAAGAGAATGTGTATGCATTCTTGAGAGCCCACTTTTTTCATAAAAGTGGGTAGTTAGAATCTTTGATTCTGATGAGCCCACTTAAATCGACAGATTTTAGTGGGGTAAGAGAATGTGTATGCATTCTTGAGAGCCCATTTCTTTTAAAAAATGGTGTTACTAGAAAACGGTAGTTTTCTGGTTGAACCCATTTTAACTCGCCGATCTAAATGTGGTTACGAAAATGCTTACATTTTGGTTGATTCTACTAAGCCGCGCTTATGTATCCATCGGTATTTTAAAATTGCACTTACTTGTTAAATATTATAGTGGAAGACATAACTCATGACTAATTCGTTATGTCCTCCACTGCTAGTTAAGGACATATCTAAATTACAGAAAGCATATGTCCTTAACTATATTATGGAAAAACAGCAGTTGAAGAGTTGGATTCTAAACGACTCGAAGATCTGATAGCTGGAGATAAACTTAGTGTGGTAATGTTTTATTCACCAAAATGTTCACACTGTCGATCTATGATACCGGTATTTAATTCGATTTCTGATGAAGTCGATGCAAACTTTGGCAGAGTTAATGTATTGATGAAGCAGCAAACAAGTTTAAAGCATGGTGTAAAAGATCTACCCACCTTCAAATTTTACTGTAAAGAACAAGAAATCGGTGAGATGATCGGTGAGATATACCCGGCACTCTTAAAGAACACTATAAAAGATATAATCCGATACAAGAAGGAATGTAATTTCAGACGCTCACGTGTTATCGAGATAGATGGATATGCATAAAATAAAACGATAAAGCTTAATAGAGATGTGTGATTCATATTACCATAATGAAAAAGCTAGCATCGTTAGTAATATTGGCTATCATCGTTTCCGTTCTTTTGGCAGGATGTACAGATGAAGGTATATCCCCTCCTGCTACAAAATACCCGCGGTTGGTTTTAGACTATCTTGAAACAGAGACCGAAGAAGTTACCATCATATATATCTCCGGAGTGGAAATGACGAGATATGCGAATATGTCACTTTATATTGATGATGAATTGGTGATTAGAAAAAATGAATCGTATGCAATAGAATACCAAACGGAACTAAAAAGCTTTAATATCACCGTTTACGCAGATCGAGAAGAAGCGCGATTTTATTATGAAGCTCAAGTTGATGTTATAAACGTTGAAGATATCATCTTTGAACTCTCTGAACAGGATAAAGATATACAGGAGATAAAAAGAGGTAATTTACCATTTATCCGTAGGATGAATCGTGTACAGGAGGAAGAAGAGTGAAAAAAAAGATACCATATCCATTGTTGATTGTCGGTTTTGTGGTCATCGTATTCGGATTGTTTTCCCTTGCCATGATGACAGGTATATTCCCAGTCGGCGATATCCTTACTGATTTCTATGTATTTGTGTTTGCCCTAGTAGTTATCTCCATAATGGCCATAATCGGTGCTATATTTTTAGGTATGTTCATCTCCCATAGAGTTTTCTCATCAAGAGAATTCACATCATTTGAGGAAGAGATGTTAGAGATGAAAAACGATATAGAGATAATACGAGATAAACTAGAAAAAAAAGATGAGAATTAAACAAGAGATTCTTTACATAGTTCTCTCCTGGAGCAATTTGCGCACTTTCCAGGACGATTATGATTTCGATGAACCTCTCCAGTTTCTAGAAATCCCCTCATCTCTTCTGTTTTATTTATAAGTAGATCTTTTAGATCGTCGTCATAATCTATCTTGAATTCATTATCTCCATACTTTACTATTCCATAAGGGGGTCTAGAACCCAGATCTTCTTCTATCAACATACAGTAAGCTGCCGACTGAAGCACGTGAGAAAAAAATGGTCCTTTTGGAACTCGGCCGGATTTAACTTCGATGGGGATTTGGTCCCCATTTTTTTTGATTATATAATCTGGCCTCCCTCTGATCTTATATTTCTGTGAGCGAAGCATATTGGTTTTTTTATCCAATTTATCAACGTATTCTATATCCCCCTCACTTACTTTATATTCGCTTCTTTTGTATTCGGCATCCTTTTGTAAACTCAAAGATATCTTTAGCCAATAGCTTGCACCAACCAACCATGATAATGAAACTAATTGAGTTATCCTAGCGATCTGTGGATCGGTTAAACCTATAGTGAAGGCGAAGAAAGTCAATATAGTTGCGATCATAGCGAATGTTAATACTATCTTTTCCACTTTGCGAACGGAATCTTTTAACAAATTTGTTTCACTCATGTACAAGAAAAAGGTAGCGGCGAGTAGCCATATCAATGATGTGATCAGTAATATTTGCCTAAAATATCCTTCAGGTCGTAGTAATGTGAACCCACCAATAGATAGTATCGTAGCGGCGACCGCTAACCATAAGACCATATTTTCTACTTTACCTGATTCTTCTTCTTTGATCTTGACTTCCTCAAGGGCTTCCCCCATCTTTTCATGCTCTTTAACCCCCCTCTCCAGACTTTCGTTTAGCACCTCTTCCTCCTCTAGACTCAACCACCAACTCAAAGGACAGTAGCCAAATTTTTCTATGTCACCTGCGGAAATCCATTCTTCGCCCATTCGGAATTGTATCGGTTTAAAACAGTTAAAAGCTTTTTGGAATATCATCACCGGTAATTACTTATACTAAATATGAATAGCTGTTCATATGAACGAAGATTTATTCAAGTGCCTCTCAGATCTGAACAGGAGAAGGATTCTATACTGTATAGGCAGACAGGAGATGTGTGTTAACTCTATTTCGGAATGCTTGGAACTTGAACAATCCCTGGTGAGCCATCATCTAAAAGAGTTGTACACCTGTGGACTTGTCACGAGAGAGAGAAGAGGAAAGAAGAACTATTACAGAGTTTCACAAAAGCAGGTTATAGCTCTCTTAGAGAGTGCAAAAGAGCTTGGAGATTCGTTGAAGGTGTGTAAAAGTGACTGAAGAACACGGGCTGGGTTTTTTTGAAAGATACCTTACATTATGGGTAGCTATATGTATCGTTCTCGCCATGGTTATCGGATATCTTTACCCCGGGATCACCGATTCTTTTGAAGCCTTTGAGATATCCGGTTACTCGATACCGGTGGTCATCGTTTTATTTCTTATGATCTATCCCATAATGGTCCAAACCCCATTCCAGAAGATATTACAGGCCGGAAAAACAGCCAAACCGATCATGGCCACTTTGGGTCTTAATTGGGGAGTAAAACCGTTCTTAAAAGCTGGTTTAGCCTGGCTCTTTTTTGCGGTGATATGGGCAAGATATCTGACGCCTGAAATGACCAGTGAGTTGATCGGAGGTATGATATTACTCGGTATAGCACCGTGTACCGCCATGGTCCTTGTCTGGTCGTATCTGTCAAAGGGAAACATGGGCCACACCATAGTCGTGACCGCCATCAATTCCTTATCCATGCTAGTTTTTTACGCACCACTGGCGATAATCCTATTACCGATAGCCGGAGCTAGTGGAACTGATATAGGAGTTCCATTCGGAAAGATAGCCTTCGGGGTTTTAGCATATATCGGAGGTCCTCTAGTAGCAGGTTATATCACCAGAAAGATCATACTGGACAAAAAAGGAGAGGAATGGTTCGAAGGGTTTGTAAATAGATTACACTATGTTTCGATCACCGCCCTGTTGATCACCATCGTGGTGATAGTATCCCCTCATTCAGGTACTATAATGGATCGACCTTTGATAGTTCTACTGATAGCCATCCCTCTTCTCGTACAGTTCCTGATCATGTTCATCATATCCTATTGGACTGCAAAAAAGATAGGACTTCCATATGAAGATGCAGCACCCACAGCTCAGATCGCTACAAGTAATCATTTCGAAGTAACTATCGCTATGTCAGTAACACTCTTCGGCATCGATTCATATGCAACCCTGGCCGCAGTTACTGGATTACTCATCGAGGTACCGATCATGCTCGTCATAGTGCATATATGTTTAAGGACCCAACACTGGTTCCCAGCGATCTCGAGGGAGGAGATGGAATGAAGGAATTATTGATCTCCGACGTGCATGGTAACCTTGAAGCACTCGATGAAGTTCTCAGGCTCGAACGTTGGGATAATATATACTGCATGGGAGATATCGTTGATTACGGTCCCTCACCCCAGGAATGTATAGGAGTGATAAGAGAAAAAGCGATCACGGTGAAAGGTAATCACGACAACGCAGTCGTCACCGGGATGGACTGTGGCTGTGGATACGAGATGAAGGAACTATCACAGGAAGTAAGAAAGTATTCCATAGAACAGATCGACCAAAAAGGGAAACGGTTTCTGGCAGACCTTCCCATGTACGTATCAACCCATGGAAAACTACTCACTCATGCGTCATTGAACGATCTATTCAAATATCTCAAACCGGAAACTCCAGAAGAAGAATTTCGATCCTTTTCGGATGTAGAAGAAGATATCGTCCTATTAGGACACACACATATACCCATGGACAGAACGATAAATGGAAAAAGATACATCAATCCTGGGAGTCTAGGACAGCCCAGAGACGGTGATTGGAGAGGCTCCTACGCCATATTAGAGGACGGTGAACTAATTTTTCAAAGGATCGAATACGATATCGATAGAACGATAGAAAAAATGGAAAGAATGGGTTTTCCTGAAAGAGCTGTTAGGATACTGCGTGAAGGTAAGGTAGTCCCTTAGATCACCATAGTTCTAAAGAGTCCACCATCTCTTGTGATCTTCCGGTATAATTCACCGGATCCATCATCTCTTCGAGTTCATGCTCATCCAGCAGTTCCATGACCTCACTATTACCCAGCAGTATATCTTTGAAGTGTTTATCCTCCGCGCGAGCTACCATGGACGCCTGCCGGATCAATTCGTGGGCTTCCTGCCTACTCATGCCCTTCTTAGTTAATCCCATCATCACCGATTCGGCCATTATCAAACCCTTGCTCAGTTCGATGTTCTTCATCATGTTCTCCGGGAATACCTCTAGATTCTTGAACACTTTCTCAGATTTTGCCAGGATATCATCCAGCAATATCAGAGTGTGTCCTAATGTAAAACGTTCAGACGATGAATTGGTCAGGTCTCTCTCGTGCCATGTGATCAAGTTTTCGAAGGTGGGTAGGACGAATCCTCGGAGGGTTTTCGCCAAACCGCATATGTTTTCAGCGACTATGGGGTTCTTCTTGTGGGCCATGGTGGAACTGCCTACCTGTTTCTTTACGTCGAAAGCCTCGGCGGCCTCCATGATCTCAGGTCTCTGTAGGTTCCTCACTTCTGTAGAGTATTTTTGCAATGAACCGGAAAGTGAGGCTGCAAAGCATATCAGCTCCGTATATCTATCTCTTCCAACGACCTGACACGCGATCTCTTCCACTCCTAGATCCAATTCATCCATGACTGAACGCTGTAACTGTTCGGCATGCTCACCGAGAGCAGCCCCGGTTCCGACGGCACCGCTCATCTTACCGACGGCAATACGTCCCTTCATCTCATCCAAGCGTTCTATGTAACGTTCTATCTCCTTAACATAGACAGATATCTTTAAACCAAACGTTATAGGGACTGCATGCTGTGCATGGGTCCTACCGACCATAACCGTATCTCTGTGCTCTTTTGCTTTTTCCACCAACGTATTGTGAAGTGATACTAGATCTTCCCGTATCAATTCAACAGCTTCCTTCAAGATCAAAGCGGAAGCCGTATCGATGATGTCATTGGAAGTTGCACCGAGGTGGATGTATTTCTCAGCATCCCCACAGAAACGGCCGAGAACTCTGACCAAGGCCATGATATCGTGTTTTGTTTCCTCCTTCTCGACGCGCTCCACTTCACGCCAATCGACCTTTTCGGAGTTTGCGTTCTGAACTATCACCTCGGCAGCCCCTTTGGGTATATTTCCCACTTCGGCGTGTGCCTTAGCAAGAGCTGCCTCGACGTCCAGTAATTTCTGTACGTGGTTTTCCTTACTGAAGATCGTCTTCATCCGTTCACGGCCGTATCTGTAATCGAGGGGACACACTATCATACTGAATCACTACTCGATACCCATACCGGCATTGGTTTTCTCGATACTCTTCATGTTGTCCTCTTCCATCTCCATCATGGCTCGGATAGCGTCGATATTTTCAGGAACGATATCGCTCTCTTGATGGATCGCTTGGTAATAGTACAATGTACCGTCCTCCACCTGGGTACCGTCCTTCCAGACCGCTATCTCGTTTATATCTCCTCTAACGTTACCCCTGTCTTTAGCCCATTCCATGATTTTAGCGGTGGAATCTACTCCCTGTGAAGCCTCAAAGAACTTGACCCTTGGTGTCCTTTCCCATAGATCCAATATGTGCTCGGTGTCCACATCTTCTTTAAGATCGACGATCACGCTGTGAAGATGCATTATCGTCGTAGGAACTTTTACCGCGGTGGTTTGTATGTTGATCTCAGGAACTACACTTTGGACATCTGGCCCGTGATGTGATGGTATGTTGAGTACTGGGTTTATCGAGTTTATCGGTCCTCTTTTGGTATCCCATGGATCCGCGCTTCTCCGTATCATCACTGCGTTCACTCTATCAATCCCTATATCTGTATGTATAGGATACAATGTCCTCAGTAGACCGGTGGTATTACAAGAGACCACTCGTACGTAATCCGCACCATATGCTTCGTCGTAGTTTGCCAATGAGTTAAAGGACAGTCCAGTTAAAGAATGCTTCTCACCACCCTGCCACATAGCTTTGACACCCGCCTTCTCGTATATCGGTTTGTATCCCGCTTTTTTTGGCGTACAATCAACTATTATATCGGCGGCAGCTAAGAGGTCATACAGCATGCCCTGAACCTCTATCCCCTTCTCATCGAAGGCGTCTAGATGGTCTTTTGAAGCCGCATAGAATGGATATCCGAGTTCATTAGCCAATCGTGCCTCATAAGTCGGACTCCTTTTGGATACTCCAACGACTTCCATATCGCTCTGCTGGGCCACGGCGTCCGCGACCCTTTTCCCTACCGTACCATATCCGTTTATTCCTACTTTTACAGTCATTTTTTTATCCCCTGTGAAACTCTATCAACATGCAGGATAAGAATATTACGGTCTGTTTCACCGAGAATTTTATAAGATAACAGATACTATGAAACTAACATGAGTGAATATGGCGATACAGAGGTGTTTTGGGACGGCGTCTTCTCACAAAGAACTCCTGGATTCGATGCATATGAACCACTTCATTATGAATGGATGGAGGATGCTCTCGATTGGATAATAGAACCAGGATTTCGAGTTATAGACTTTGGATGTGGCAGCGGTAAATTATTACTTCGTGCAGCGGCGAAAGGCGCAGCTTCCATCAAGGGTATAGACATAAGTTCTAATGCCATAGAATTTTGTGAGAAAAACGCTGAAGGATGCGGAGTTCCACATGAGTTCGTCAAAGGAGGTGTATATGCCTTAAAGGACATTCCAGACTCTGAATTCGACAGTGGAATACTATTCAATATAGTGGATAATCTATTACCTGATGATTCACATGCGGTGATGAAAAACTTCAAACGGATATTAAAACCAGATGGCAGGATGATAGTAAAATTGAACGATTACATTGAACCATCGGACATGGAAGAGATGGGTGCAGAAGAGATATCCAACGGTTTGTACTTTGAGCAAACAGGTCTTTACCTATGGGATCTAACAGATGAAGAAGCCCGACGACTACTGGAAGAATACTTCTATATTGAAGAAGAAAAAAGGGTTCATTATCCTGAACACGATGCTTACAATCGACTATATTATCTGGTGATGAAATGAAAAAAGATATTTTAAGTAGATTAGAAAGTGTGCTAAAAGATAAAGGCCTAAGATTCAAGGAGGAAGCTCCTGGGCGTATCAAAGGTCACTCTTACGTTAAATTATATATGGAAAACGATTTCCTGATGTATGTGGGTATATACGATGGTTCACCTCCATATTATTTTCCGTGGATAGAATTATTTGGTATCGAACCATATCCGGATAAAGAATACTTTTTTGGATTTGAATTAGAAGAATTTTTAATTAAATCATGTTCGGAAACATTACCTCCCGGCGGAAGATTATTTGTGGACTACTCAGAGGATGAAGAAACTCAACGAGAATTAAATGAAGGTGTTCCACCACCGATAAGTAGACTTGGATATCTCATGTTCAAACATGGTTTCACCTGGTTCAAAGATTGGTACTTTCCAGAGGGTTTTAATGAAGGGGGTTACAAACTACAGGGTGAAAAACCCCTTGATGAAAAAAGGCGTGAAGCACACATCGAAACCATACGCCGAGAGGTTGACACATATTTATCAAAAAATGAAAACGATAAACTGTTAAAGCGTGCTGAGAAGTTATGATAAATCTACCTATCGATTAATATAACAAACATATTGATGACATAAAGATGCAAGGAGATCCACCATCAGTTTCGATCTTAAAGCGCCTTTTCAGATACAGATTCTGGATCGCTAAGATGACCAACATACCACTGGTTGGTAATATCATAGACGATGCGTTCTTCGAAAATGATGATATGATATACCTACCGATGGACAAAAATATAACCATACAAAGAGAAGTCAAGATACATCGTCCGTCGGAGATCGTACTCCCATCTCAGGTCGTCGAATATTTCATAGAAAGATCTGAGCATTTTTGGATAATGGATCATTGCATATGCCGTGAATCTACCGGGTGTGAGGATTACCCTCGTGATATAGGCTGCCTTTTTTTAGGAGAAGCAACAAAAGATATCAACCCTTTGATGGGGAGATCGGTTACCAAAAAAGAAGCCTTTGAACACGTGGATAAAGCGAGAAAGGCTGGATTGGTCCATCTTATAGGACGAAACAAGTTAGATCCAGTTTGGTTAGGTGTAGGACCCGATGATAAATTTTTAACCATATGTAACTGCTGCTCTTGCTGCTGCCTATGGAGGATGATCCCCGATCTATCTCCTGATATCTCTGCTAAGATCAAAAGGATGCCTGGAGTATCCGTCTCTATCGACCCTCGCTGTGTCGGCTGTGGCAAGTGCGCCGATATCTGCTTTGTAGATGCCATCGAAATAATAGATGGAAAAGCAACTGTGAGTGATGAATGCAGAGGATGCAGTCGCTGTGTCTATGTGTGTTCTGAAAAAGCGATCAAGTTGACTACAGAGGAGATCAACGTCGATGATTTTATCTCACGTATCGAATCCACGGTAGATCTTTCATGACCGTCACTTTAAACGGGCCGTTTTAACTTCCCCACCACAAACCATGCAATCTTCTACAGGTTCCTTGTACCAGCGTTTGCATTTAACGCATCTGTGACTCCATTTGTATTCTTTCTTGATCTCAGCAAGTGCCAATCCTCTGAAATCGACTCCAAGTGCCTTAGCAAGATTTTGGATGGAATAATCATCCGTGATCACAGTTGCATCAAGATGAAGTGCAAGAGCTAGTAATTCTATGTCTGTATTCGATAATCGCAAATAATCTCCGGTACGTTTGGCGTGTGCTTTTACCTCTTGTATGTACGGACCTGGTGGAGTGACTACCTTTAATCCTCCTGCTAGTAACCGCTGTAATTTGTTATACCATCTGCCTCCTTTTTTAATTTCATCCGTCACCGAGGGAGGTATATACATCTCATTTACCATCGGTAGATCTTTTCCAGATAATATCACAGAGGTGTCTAATACGTATTTAGAGCGTTTATCGTTCAACTTATCAAGGAGTTAAACTTTTCATATCACTTAAATACTTCCTTTTATCTAATCACAAAACATGGGAATCTATGCTTTTGAAGGAAGAAAACCCAAGATACATGAGACCGCTTATGTAAGTCCATCCGCCGACGTCATAGGCGATGTGACCATCGGTAAAGAGTGCTTTATCGCACCCGGTGCTCGCCTTAAAGGAGATTACGGGACTATAGAGATCGGAGATTATTCTAATGTGCAGGAAAATTGTGTTATACATGCTAGGCCAGATGAATACACTATCATCGGAGATTGGGTCTCTGTTGGTCACGGAGCTATAATCCATGGAGCGAAAATCGACGATTGGGCGGTGATAGGCATGGGTTCTGTAGTTAGCGATTACGCGACTGTAGGTCCCTGGGCCGTAGTCGCCGAGGGGGCGGTAGTGGTCAGTAAATCTCGTATATCTGAAGGTACCATCGTCGTTGGAATACCTGCTAAAAGTAAAGGAAAGATAGATGAAGAGTTCAAGGAGAGGTGGATCGAGATAAAGAAAAAGTATAGATCCTTCTCTAAAAGATACAAAGAGGGATTAGTGCCATTATGATCTTTACTCGGTAAAAGAAACGATCTTAAGGATCTTCTCAACGGTTTTTTCGTCTTGTATGATATTAAGCAATTCAGAAACGTTTTTGGGTTGAGTTCTAAAAATATCTGCAGCCCTTTTACTACCTATTCCAGGTATCGCCTCTAATTGTTTAAAACTAGCTTCATTTAAAACGAAGGGATGGTGAACTCCAGTGACACTTCTGAAACCGTACTCGGTTATCACGATGTCATAAAATCTGTTGTGCTCAAGAGGATATTTGACCCCTACCAAAAGGGGATAAGTGCCCACCTGCCGACCGAAAGTAGTCTTCCCTTTTTTGACCTCAGTATAAACTTTTTTTAGCACAGTTCCTACTGGAAGCATCTTCTTCAACATCGGTCTATCTATGTTTTTTCTAACCCTGGATTTGAACTCCTTGAATTCTCTCACATCGTAGGCGTCTCTTTCTTTCCCATGAAGCGATAATTGACGGATGTTGATCCTTCTCAAAAGCATATCACTTTTCAGTAAATCTTCTAAGAAGGCATAGTTCAATTCATAGGTTTTCTTACTCTCACCAGGTAAACCGGCTATGAAGTTCAAACCTGGCAGTAGTTTGGGCATGCCGTTTGACCCCCTATCTCTACCATGTTCGTTGATGATCTCTATAGCTTTACAAACTTCGAAGGGTGTAGCGTTCAAGTTGTTTTTATCTATGACATGAGGATCAGCGGATTCCATACCTAGAGCCAGTACGTTTCCCGATGTAGTATGCTTTACCAGCACGCCCATCACCTCCCGAGATTCTTCTTCATGTTCAGCGATCACTGAAGGATTTGCGTTGTCAACATGGAGGACTTTTATGTCGGGGCACCGTTCCCATATCCCTTGAAATAATTTCTTTATCTTCTCAGGAGAAGGAACTGGAACTTCTGTTTTACCCACCCCTTTAGCTCCGTAACTGATTATACATGATTGGCCACCCAGTCGAAAGTTTCTTACCCCCTCTGAATACAGTCCTTCTATCTCTTCGATGATGGACTCTATAGAACGAAACACCGGTTTGCCGTAGTCGGGTTCACTGCAAAAACTACACCCTCCAGTAAAATATCTAACACAACCTCGATATGTCTCGATCTCTGCTATCAAAGGTCGATTATACCAGGGATGCTGCTCAACAACCTTTGCACCCAAAGTGGACCATCGTTTCAGCTCCGACGTATCGCTCCAGCGGTCCTTTGGTGAACCCTGAACTTTATCGTAAAAATAGGCGCTGAGATCTTTTTTAACTACGTGATCGTAGCCGGTAACAATACCATATCGAGCCAATGGGCCTCCGATATAGGATTCAGCAGAGGATCTGGAGAGATTGTTCGCCTCTTTGATACTCATGGGCCGTCCACTCAAATAATTACCGGGAACGGTAACTCCTCCATATACCAACAAGATCTTTGCTCTGGGAATACCCTCATCTCTCACGGAATCGATGGTGATATATTTCCACTCGAATCCCAATTCCTCACAAACACCTGCCAGTATTCGTGGTTCTGGAGATAAGTAAGGAGGAACACCCAACAGAGCCGGTTCGTCAACGTAGCCGTCTATGATCAACACGTCGGTATCACTCATCATCGAACAACCTTTTCTTCACCTTCTTGATGGTGCCGCTGCTTATCAATGTTTTAACTTTCCCTCCACATATATCAATTGAATTGAGTATCTCTATAGTACGCTCTTTACCAAAATGCCTGCACCGAATTATACCCTTTTTTCCGTCAAATACAGTAAGCCAGGGTTTTATTTCATCATATTCATCTTGGAAAGAACGACGTATTGCGTTGATCATGTTCCTTCTATCTGTTCTAGATCCCTGCAGTACGAAACCGATGTAACGGAGCCTTTCATTTTTAACCGCCATATGTGCGACCTTATTTCTTTCTAGAAACCTTTGGAACAGGTACTTCCTTTAATATCTCCGATATGATGCCTTCAGTTTTAACACCCTTTATCGCAGGCCCAGGCTTCAATACCAACCTATGTGCCAAGGCTTCTTTTGCGATGAATTTGACGTCATCTGGGACGACGTAATCTCTTCCCCGTATGGCTGCATTAGCCATGCCTAGTTTCATGAGTGCGAGACTTCCCCTAGGGCTTGAACCGACTTCGACCTGACCGTGTTCCCTGGTAAGATGAACTATGTTAACTATATATTTTTTAATATCATCGTCGAGGTGAACGTTTTCAACTACCTCTTGCATTTCTATCAATCCCGGGGCGTCGATCACCTTATTAGTAAATACCTCGTCGGTGCGACGCTCCTTTCTCCTTAAAAGTATCTCGACTTCTTCTTTTTTAGATGGGTACCCTACTTCAAGTCTCATCAAAAACCGGTCTACCTGTGCCTCGGGTAACGGATATGTTCCTTCATATTCGATAGGGTTTTGAGTAGCCATCACGATAAATGGAGGCTTCATGTGATGAGTTTCACCTTCGATAGTGGTTTGTCTCTCTTGCATCGCTTCAAGAAGAGCTGCTTGAGTCTTGGGAGGAGCTCTGTTGATCTCGTCAGCCAAAAGGATATTTGTAAATATCGGACCTTTTCGCATCTTGAAATCACCGGTATTTCTATCGTAAACAAATGATCCGGTTATATCTGCTGGAAGAAGATCGGGTGTGAACTGGATACGTTTAAAATCGCAGCCCAGTGCATCTGCGAAACAATTTGCCATCATGGTTTTTGCCAACCCTGGAAAATCTTCGAACAACAGATTACCGTTCGCTAAAAAACCTATGAGAGTTTTATGCATGACCGTCCTTTTTCCAACGATAGTTTGACCGACCTCGTCTATTATGTTTTTACACGTATTCGATACATCTTTTACATCCACATGAATTACCTCCAAGATGGGATTTACATCGGTAAAGAAGGGGTGCTGTATAATATATTTTTCATCGCCGACAATACTAAATCATCAAAGTATTATTAACATACATGGAATTCTACTTTCCCGGTAAAAAATTCCCAGCCTTGTCTGTTACAGGTGATAAGTGTAGTTTGAACTGCGCCCATTGTGAGGGGCACTATCTACGTAATATGCTTGATGTTAGCGAACCTAAAACACTATATCAAGCCGCATTAAAGTTAGAAGATCAGGGAGGATTTGGGTTCCTGTTGAGCGGTGGGTCTGATACTGATGGAAAAATCCCGATCGACGACCACCTCGAAGTTGTCCAAAGGGTGATCGCTAGAACTTCCTTAAAGGTCAATGTACATACCGGTCTCGTGAATCCGGATACCGTCAAGGACCTAAAAAAAGTATCACCACATGTAATTTCATTCGACTTGGTCGGTTCAAAAAAGACCATAGAAGAGGTTTATGGGATAAAGGCATCTCCTGAGGATTTTTACGATGCTTATCGACTTCTAAAAGAAGAATCATTGAACGTTGTACCACACATCACGATCGGTTTAGAAGGGGGTAAATTAAGAGGGGAATATCGTGCTATAGATATGGCTTCAGATTCTAATTTGTTGATATTGAACTCATTGATCCCTTCTCATATAGGACGTACCGTTGAAAGAACAGATATACTAGAGACTCTTAGATATGCCTTAGATACAACTGATGCTAGGGTATATTTGGGATGTATGCGTGAACGTGGGAGGATTTCACTTGAAAAAAAGGCCTTGGAGATCGGAGTCTCTGGCATAGCTGTTCCTGCTAAAGATACATTAAGATGGGCTAGAGATAATTACGATGTTAAAGTGATGGAATACTGCTGTGCGACTCACCTGTAAATTGCCTCATCCGAATGTTTTTTCTTTATGGGGAACATAAGAAAAGCAAATACCGAATAGGATATCAAGAAGCCCAGGGAAAGCAATGCAAAGGGATATGTCCTACTAGGCGGCAGGTTACTATCTATGGTGTACCTCACAGTGACCGGCTCCTCTGGCTGTAGCACTAGTCTATATTCGTCAAACCTCAGAGCAGGCATGTCATATTCGAAGACGTCGTTGTAGGAGGCCTCATTTGGATCACCTGGATTTCGATTTACTTTCATACCGAATAACCTATCTTCATAATTTGATTCAGTTAATATCGATACATCTACTCTGCCTTCACCATCTAAAACTTCTACGGAGATACTATCTACGATCGTAAAATCGAACCTGTCCCGGGAAGTAAAGTATATCGCTTCTTCTTCGGTTATAGTTATTTCACCGGTGATCGAAAGCTGTTCTTCTATCTGTTGGGGCATGTACGGTGTGAATAGTAAAAGAAATATCACACCAAAAACAACTATCGCTGAATAGGACTTTTTCATGGATCTCGACGCCATCAAAAATTTAGCACTAGCACTCTTTCTAAATCCGATCTCCATCAATCTAAAAACAAAGAATTCTATGGCGATCACTAGTATCCATATGATTGTGACCAAAAATGATATGAATATAGGTAAGTAAAATGGTTTTAGCTGTGCACCTCCAAGATAAGTAAAAAAGGCAAAAACAAGGATGATACCGATCACCTGAGGGATGTATGCAAGCTTTTCTAACCTTTTTATACGTGTTATCTGGTATGTACCTTCTAGTTTGTCATATTCCTTTAATCTTTTATCCATTTTTCTTACCCGTGTTTATTTTTCCTAAAGGGATATGGACTTACATATTTATAGGACTTTCGCTTGATACTTGGTAATAAAAAAGGGTGCTAGGCACTCGGGAACGTTCATTCTCTCCTCGAATTCGTAAATTTTTCCCTTTAACGTCACAGATCCTTCATCGGGCAATGAATCAAACTTGATCTCGTAGATCTTATCTTCTGAAGTATTAATGAATGCATCTTCGAGGGGTTCAAAAGAATAGAAGTCTTCTAGTTCTATCGGTTTTACTACCAGAAAAGAACCCGCATGTATAGAGGTAGGTAATCGGATGAGTCTTTTGGTATCGCCGGTGACTGGCTCATCAGTGGTACCTACAAATTCAAGAGAAAGCTCATTAATACTGTGATCTTTTATAACTTCTTCAAATATCATCAAAAAGTGCTTTTGATTTACCATGCCACTTTCACTCAAGTCGTCGAGCCGCCCTTTTTCTATCAGATGTTTCCATTTCCCTTGTTCATAAAGCTCATCATAAAAACCTACCGCGGTTTTTTTTCCTATCCCAGGTATAGCACTGATCTCTTTGATGACTTCCGCCTTTGGCATGGTATTCCAACGACGTAATGCATATTTGATTAGATCGATAACTCTACGGCTCCAACCACCTCTATCTGACGGTGGAAAGCGATATGATAACTCACTTTTACTGTATTCTTTGAATGTGGATACAGTCACCATTTCAAAGGGAAAGATAGAAGACAAACTTATACCGGTGCCGGTTATGTAATCAACTATCTCTCTACGTGCACTTCGGGGTAATGAAAGAACCTCTTTTTTCCGAACATGGATATGGTAACCTCTATTTCCAGAAAAAACCAACTTTATATGTTCTTCTTGAAAACCAAAGTCATCCATCAGAAAATCTTCCAGCAACAATCTCGTCTTCTTTTTTACAAGTTTAAGCTGTTCTTGGTATGGTAGGCCTTCTCCACCAGGCAGATGATCTGAATCTAGATCAAAAATAAGGTCAGCACCCAACCATTCTTTATCTTTCATGGGCACCCTTGGATCGGAGTAATATGCTGTAGAATAATAAGTGTGGATAGGAAGTCTGTTTATCATGAATTTTTTGAAGTCCTGATAATTAGAAAAGGATACTGGTCGATGCATACCTTTTGAACCTCTGTAGATAAATGCAAACTCTCTCAGTGTAAATCGTGGGGGTAATTGGAAATCTGTGTTGGTGTAATAGGACTTCAAGGTGCGATGAAGAAACCTCCGTGTTTTTGTAGTAGGGTCCACAATGGGTATATGTGTTCGACACTAAAAACATTTTCGAAAAACTTTTTGATCTAGAGAATAAAAAAAGAAAAAAAGGGGGTTTATTGGTTTTCTTCGATCACTGCTCCAGCTAGTTTGGAATGAGGTATGTGTATCTTTCTACCCATATCGGTTTCCAGTTCGATGGAGTATCGTCCGATTGATTTTATCACTCCTTCGTATTCATCAACCTTGATTTTCTTACCGGGCTTGAGTGTCTGGCTGGATTGTATTGACCCCATCATGTTCAAGAAGACGTCCTTTGAACCATAGGCGAATCCGACTCCAAGACCGATGAATACAGCACCCACTGCTATGGCGAATACTATATACAATATCGGCACTTCGATGCCTATTTGGGCAAGGGCCATGACCACTGCGATGTAGATGATCAATATCTGTATCCCCTTCGCCATGAAGGATGCAAATGGAAGGTCGAGTTCTTTACCAAGTTTGACTACTTTTTCGTGTGCCCATGTTGCTATCCAGAAGCCGATGAGGCCTATGAAAAGAGCAACTATTAGGTTGGGGATCCATAGTATAACTGTATTTACCAGTTCAGCAAGTTGATTGAACATGCCTTCTCTGTTTAAAATGCCAACAGCTATCTGGACGAAGATCAGCATGATGAACAGTTTTAGAACATAACCTACTACCTGAAGTGTGATACCCTTGCGTTCTATCATGGCTTCAACTGGTTCGATCAGTTTGTCTATATCCATCTCCTTCAGTAACTTCATTATAAGTTTGACCACGTACTCGGTTACGATCAAACCAACGACTATAACTGCAAGTGCAGCGATCAACAACGGTATCACTAGAAGTACTGGATTGATGAATTGGGTAAGAACATCGATCGCGATTATCGAAAGGGCGATGTTAACGAATATCAGTATTATAAAGGCTTTGACGAATATATAGATGATATTCATCAGTGAAAAACCGCCTTTTTGAGTCATCTTGTCGATCTTCAGTAGATCTTTAGCCATGGGGCTCTTGCGAATGAGTTGTTTCAAGAACTTTACGACCAATTCAGCGACATATAGACCTATAACTAGTACGATGACAGCTACGATCAACCGCGGTATGAACAGAACGATAGGTGTTAATACCTCTGTGAGTGTCTGTATACCTGCCATATCAAGACCGATCTGTATGAATATGACGAATATGAACCAAAACACTAAAAGTCCTATTAGTTTAGATACTGAAGCAATACCCATCTTCCGGACTTGTTTGGTCAATCCTATCCGCTGCATGGCCTTTTCTATGCCAACTTTTTTCAACACTTTAGTTACTATGGCTCCGGCGATCTTAGATATTATATAACCTATGATGATCAGGACAACAAAGAATACTAGCCCTGGTATGTATTCTAAGAATGTGTCCCATAGGTCATTAAATATCTCTTCGACACTATCCATAACGGACAATGTAGATCTTTCAGTTATAGAACTAAACATACTATTGCTTTGTTCTGTATCAGAACCTACCATCCCCGAAACTGTGCCCATAAACATGGTCAGTACTAGAATTAGAACTAAACCAATCGTTACAAATCTATTTTTAGGTTTCATTTGATCTCACCTTAAAATGTATAAGTTAATAATAGTATTTATAAATTATGTAATGACCGCAGTTAAAATATTACGAATTTAACATATCCTTCAACAGTGTAAGTGTTTCTAAAGCCCCTCTATGGACTGTTATGTGTGCGATATGTCCTGTTAAAGCAGTTCTTGATGGATTTATCTCAACAACAGTAGCACCTTCGTTTCTAGCTAAAACCGGCAAAGATGCAGCGGGATAAACAACTGATGAAGTTCCGATTACCAGCATGAGAACACAGTCTTTACTACTTTTTAGAGCTCTATCTATGGTATCGAAGGGTAAGGGCTCTCCGAACAAGACCACATCAGGCCTAAGATAGGAGCCGCAGTTACACTTGGGAACTTGGTTTTCCAATATCTCATCGATGTGATCTTTAGTATCCTGTTGATAACCGCATTTATCACACCTTAGTGTTGATAGGGTACCATGTAGCTGGATCACGTCACTCGACCCAGCCCTTAAGTGCAGCCCGTCTACGTTTTGAGTGATAACCGAATTTAAACCAATTTCTTCTAAATCCACTAAAATATCGTACCCTGCATGCGGTTCTGCTCGGAATACTTCTTCGATTTGCAATTTAAATAATTCCCAGCTCTTTAACGGATCATTCCTGAAAGCAGTTGCTTGAGCGTATTCTTCTGGGTCGAACTTATCCCATAAACCACCTTCTCCTCTGAAGGGTGCTATGCCGCACTCGACCGACATCCCGGCACCGGTGAGTGCGACTATGGGTTCAGAGTCCTCTATCAACCGTACAAGTTCTTCTATCATCACAAATCTGCTTTTATGCGCTCCAAGTTCTTTTTCACCTTCGCAGCCACATCCTTATGTATACTGTTCCCGTGAGAATCCATGGTCACTAAGAAAGGACCTGCCTCTTTTACTCTGAACATCCAAAATGCCTCAGGGATACCCAACTCTTCAAGGAAGTAAACATCTTCCACCTCTTCGATGGCCTTTGCCATGAGAGCACCGGCACCACCGGTGTACTGAACATAAACTGCACCATGTTCTTCCAAGGCTTTCAAGGTCCTATCTCCCATACCGCCTTTGCCGATGATGATCTTGGTGCCGAACCTTTCTATGAATTCGTCTTCGAAGATCTCCATGCGTATGCTGGTTGTAGGTCCTGCGGAAACGACTTCCCATCTTCCATCTACCTTGTGTATGGCAGGTCCACAGTGGAACATGGCATATTCCGAAGGATCGAAGGGCAGGTCTTCGTCACTCAATCCCAGTAACTTCTCATGAGCTGAATCACGGGCGGTGAATATGGTTCCAGATATGTAGAATGTATCTCCGATATTGAGTTTTTTGACTTCCTCACCGTCTATGGGTGTTGTTAGAACTTTCTTCATCCTTTCACCTCCAGTTTTCCATCCTTCAATTCAAGTACTGCTTGACGGTTGGCCCAACACTGTGGAACCACTGCCACGGGGAAAGATGCTGGATGCCTATGTGCATATTCTATCTTTATGTCTAGTACCGTAGTTTTACCGCCTACCCCCATAGGTCCGATACCCAACTGATTGACTTTATCTAATAATTCCTCTTCGATCACGGCGATCTTCTCCTCCGGATGACGGGTACCAACAGGTCGGAGTAAGGCCTTCTTTGCCAACTCCAAAGCAACATCCGCACCTCCGCCGATACCGACTCCTACCACGGTAGGTGGACATGGTTTACCCTCCATAGCGGCGACCTGATCGATGACGATCTCTTTGACACCTTTCAAGCCCTTTCCAGGAGTCATCATCACCAATTTACTCATGTTTTCACTGCCACCGCCTTTGGGCATCACGGTTATCTTTAATCCATCGCCTTCTACAACATTCCAATGTATCGGTGGTATGAAACGTCCTGTGTTATCCCCTGTGTTCGTATGGTCTATAGGGTGAACTGCATTCGGTCTTAAAGGTACCTCTTTTGATGCTCGTTTTACTGCATTATGAATACTCTCTTTTAGAATTTTGATATGGGGGAAATCAGTACCAACTTCTACAAAAAAAGTGATGGTGCCAGTATCCTGGCAGATCGGAGCACATTCTCCCTTTCCTACACCAATATTCTCAAGGATCGCATTCAATTGGACCTTTGGTCCTTCTGATCCTTCTTTATCTACAGCATCACGAAGAGCATCTTCCGTTTCAGAAGTTACCCTGGTGACCGCTTTTCTGATCGCTTCTACCAAACCGTCTTCAAGATCGCCTTGGTTCATATTATCGTTGGAACATGGAAATGTATGATATAAATCTATGGTATATGTAGTACATAGGATCTACTAAGATGAGATCATAATCTGTAGTGAATTTCATAAATTCACCGAAGGTATTATAAACAGCCTGTTGTTCCCCGAAAACAGAATATCCATTCCCCGATGGTAGGTACATATGAAAAAAGATGTTTTAATAATCGGCGGCGGAATCTCTGGCGTTCAGTCCGCACTTGACCTAGCCGAAAAAGGATACGAGGTAGTGCTGGTTGATAGATCTCCAAGTATAGGCGGGAACATGGTGAAACTAGATAAAACGTTCCCAACTAATGACTGTTCTATATGTATATCGGCCCCTAAGATGGTCGAAGCGAGCAGGAATGATAATATCACTATACTTACTTATTCCGAAATAAAAGATTTGATCGGAAGCGCCGGCGGATTCGATGTAAAGATTTGGAAGCGAACGAAATATGTGGATCCCGACATCTGCACCGGTTGTGGTGATTGTGAGACCGCTTGTCCCGTAGAGGTTCCTAGCGAATTTGAACAGAAATTATCGGACAGGAAAGGTATATACGTAGAATTTCCACAGTCGGTCCCGTTAACATACACTATAGATTATGATAATTGTGTAGGTTGTGCGGCATGTGAGAGGGTATGCGATGCTGGTGCTATCAATTTTCTAGATACATCACAGGTCATCGACCTTGAAGTTGGAAGTATAATAGTTGCAACCGGCTATCAGATGATGCAGCCCGACGAGTGGAGGGAAGAGTACGGTTACGGAAAATATCCTGATGTACTCAACGCCATGGAATACGAGAGGCTCCTTTCAGCATCCGGGCCAACCGGTGGGAAGGTGTTGAAACGTTCCGATGGAAAACCGCCAGAATCTGTAGCCTGGATACAGTGTGTGGGTTCGAGGTGTAAACAGAAGGGCATGCCTTACTGTTCTAGAGTCTGCTGTATGTACTCTACCAAACAGGCTTCCATAAGTAAGGGCGAAAATCCGGATTTGGATACCGCGGTTTATTACATGGATCTAAGGGCCTATGGAAAGGACTTCCAACAGTATTACGATAAAGCGAAAGACAAAGGTGTGAGGTATCTTAGAGGTCGTCCTTCAAGGGTATATGAACAGAGTGATGGTAAACTAGCTATAGAATACGAGGATACCGAAAAGGGAGAGGTGAAAACGGACGTCGTAGACATGGTGGTTCTCTCATCAGCCATCTTACCTTCATCCGGTAACGATAAGCTATCAGAGATTTTAGATATATCCTTGGACGAGTATGGATTTTTTGAATCTAAAGACATGCTTACCGCACCTGTAGATTCTACCCGCGACGGCATATACTTGGCCGGTTGTGCACAATCTCCGAAAGATATACCTGATAGTGTATCACAAGCCAGCGGTGCCGCGGCTAGAGCGTTGATGCCTTTAAGAGATCGAAAGAGAAAGGGTAGAGCTGAGAAGAAACCCGAACGTGACGTTTCTAAGGAAGAACCTAGGATCGGGGTTTTCGTCTGTCACTGCGGAAAGAATATCGCAAATTATCTTGATGTTGAAGAGGTGGCCGAGGCTACGAAAAATATGCCGGGAGTAGTACATGTGGACGACAGTATGTTCGCCTGTTCCGAAGATGCTCAAACGGTGATAAAAGACGCGATCAAAGAGCACCATCTTAACAGGATAGTCGTCTCCGCTTGTTCACCACGTACTCACGCCCCCCTTTTCCAGGATACTCTGGAAGAGGCAGGGTTGAACCGCTATCTCTTTGAGATGTCGAATATAAGGAATCACTGTAGCTGGGTACACAGCGATGATCCTGAAAAAGCTACGGAAAAAGCAAAGCTGTTGACGAAGATGGCTGTAGCTAAAGCAAAACGATTATCCGCTTTGACGGAAGAGGAGATAGATGTCGGCGACCGTACCCTGGTTATTGGAGGAGGACCTGCAGGTATGGAAACCGCTCTTTCTCTCTCACGATGCGGTCAGAAGGTGACGTTAGTTGAAAAAGAGGCAGAATTGGGTGGTAAACTCAGAAGGTTGAATACTTTATTCCCAACCGATATCGATGCTCGTGAATTTGCAGATTCCATGGCTCATCAAGTTGGTGACGAAAAGAACATACGAGTTATCTTATCTGCTGAGATCGAAGATATCGAGGGATATATCGGTAACTACACTGCTACGGTAAACGGTGAGGAGATCGAAGTAGATACCATCGTTCTAGCCACAGGATTCAAAGAGATAGAAGCTGAAGAACGTCACGGTTACGGCAAGGATCCACGTGTGATGACACAATTGGAATTCGACGAAGCATTATCTGGAGGAGGGTTGGGCAAACCTGAGAACGTTGTTTTCATCAACTGCGT
Organism: Thermoplasmata archaeon; assembly: GCA_003560595.1. Taxonomy (GTDB): domain Archaea; phylum Thermoplasmatota; class Thermoplasmata; order Halarchaeoplasmatales; family Halarchaeoplasmataceae; genus Halarchaeoplasma. Next base: position 55,829 of record PWKY01000088.1, read on the forward strand.
AGGTGCTCTTGAAGAAGAGCGTCCATGGTGTTGCAGAGTGGGATGTGGTAACTCGTTGAAGAACGCAAAGGAGATAAAACAAAGATATCCCGATGCTAACGTTTACATCCTCTACAAAGATATGCGAGTATTCGGTAAACGTGAAGAAGAGTACTACATGGACGTAGAGGGTGATGATGGTGTGATATTCCTACGTTATTCCACTGGTCAGGAACCAGAAGTTGTCACCGGTAAGGATAAACTGCAGTTGAAGGTCCACGATAATTTACTGGATGAGGATCTAGAGATCGATGCAGATTACGTTGTATTGGCCATGCAGCTTGAAGGTGACGAAAGCGCACCTATATTGAAGAAGATGTTGAAGATATCGTCGGACCCTGCAGGTTTCTACATGGAGGCACATGCAAAACTTAGACCTCTGGAGTTACCCTCGGAAGGTGTTTATCTAGCAGGGGGAGCACACTATCCGAAGAATATCTCGGACACCCTGGCCCAAGCTGAAGGTGCCGCTTCAAAGGCCATGGTACCCATGATGCGAGGTTACACCAAGAGCGAAGGTATAATCTCTGTGGTAGATGATGAACTCTGCAGCGGATGTAAGATGTGCATTTCAGTTTGCCCCTACGGAGCTATAGAACACGATCCCGAAGAGGGCGTTGCCGTGATAACTGATGTACTTTGTAAGGGCTGCGGCTCCTGTGCCAGTGTTTGCCCTATAGGTGCTATCGACCAGAAGGGTTACGAGAATGACACTATAATGGCCATGATAAAGGCCGCTCTGCTTGAGGACGAGGTGGTATAGATGGCGGACAATGGATTCGAACCGAAGATCATCGTCTTTCTGTGTAACTGGTGCAGTTACGGTGGTGGAGACTTAGCAGGGGTGAACCGTGAACAGTACCCTACCAACGTACTAGGTATCAAAGTGATGTGTTCATCCCGGGTATCTCCGGAACATATCATGGAATCATTCAACGACGGTGCCGACGGTGTACTCATAACGGGATGCCATCCCGGTGACTGCCATTACATAGACGGAAATTATAAGACGTTCCGCAAGATAGGCCTTATATCTAAGATGCTGGAAGATCTCGGCATCAACCCGAAGAGGTTGAGGTTAGAATGGATATCTTCCGCCGAGGGCGGAAAATTCGCTCAGGTGATGAGGGAGATGACGGAACAGATACGAGGATTGGGACCCCTTGATTTAAAAGAGGAGGTCGAATGACATGAGTGATAAACTGAAGATAGGTTTCTACTGGTGCGCCGCCTGTGGCGGGTGCGAGATCAGTGTTTTAGATATAGATGATATGATATTAGATGTTGTTGAAAAAGCCGAGATAGTGTTTTGGCCCTGTGCTATGGACCCCAAGTACGAAGATGTAGAAAAGATGGATGACGGGGAGATGGATATCGTATTCGTAAACGGATCTATCCGGTCCGATGAAAATCATGAGATGGTCAAACTGCTCAGACAAAAGGCAAAAAAAGTGGTGGCCTACGGTTCTTGTTCAAGCATAGGTGGTTTATTCGGCCTCGGCAACTTGTATGATAACGATGAATTGATGGAATACGGTTACAACACACCCTCTACCGATAAAGACGGTGTTATGCCGTTAGATGACAATATGGTGCCCGAAGGAGATCTACATCTACCTGGATTAACTCATCACGTAAGACCATTGGACGAGGTCATCGACGTCGATGTATATCTACCAGGATGTCCACCTCTACCAAACCAGTTGGAGGAAGCATTCCCGGCTCTACTTTCCGGAGAGGTGGGAAAATACGACCTGATCTCTCAGAAGAGCGTGTGCGACGTATGCCCATTGGAGAGGGAGGAAAAGAAGATACCCAGGCTGTATCCTATACAAGAGAAGAAATTGGAAGCTGAAGAGTGTATACTAGATCAGGGAGTGCTCTGTATGGGTCCCGCCACTTCTGGAATGTGCGACGGACCGTGCCCAGAAGTGGGGCATCCGTGTATAGGGTGCAACGGTCCGGTAAGGGGCGTAAAAGATCAAGGGGCTCGTATGGCTTCCGCACTTGGCTCTGTGCTGGGTGCTGAAGGAGAAGAAAGGATGGACGAAGATGAGATAAGTGAGGTCGTAAAGAGTGTAAGAGACCCTACGGGCTCGTTCTACCGTTTTAGTCTACCAACGAGTTACCTCCGATACAAGAGGAGGGATCTACATGAATAAAGATAATAAAATCGAGATCGATCCGATAACAAGATTAGAAGGTCATGGAAAGATAACCATATTCTTGGATGAAGAAAAGAACGTGGATAACGCCTACCTGCAGGTACCGGAGTTCAAAGGATTCGAGAAGTTCTGCAACGGTAGAAGAGCTGAAGATATGCCTAATATAACCAGCAGGATATGTGGTGTTTGTCCGGTAGCCCATCATCTGGCTTCTACCAAAGCTCTTGACGACGCTTATGGTGTAACTCCGCCAGAGCCTGCATTAAAGTTAAGAGAATTGATCTATAATGGTTATATCTACGCAGATCACCTACTTCATTTCTACTTTTTAGCCAGCCCGGACTTTTTGGTCGGTGTTGACGCTCCCCGAGAGTCGAGGAACATACTGGGAGTGATAGAAAAGGTAGGATTGGATATAGGAAAGGACGTTATCAAACAAAGGGCGAACGGACAGAAGATAATACGTACCTTGGGTGGTAAAGCGGTACACCCATGTTTCGGCATACCCGGTGGAGTGACTAAGTCCCTCAACCGCGAAGAGCGTGAGATGATATTGGATATGTCGGAGAGCATGGTCGAATTCTCTAAATTTACATTGGATATATTCAAAGATAAAGTGCTGAAGCAATACTCTCAACCTATCGAAGAGGACCGTTTAGAAGTATACAGCATGGGCCTTGTAGAGGACGGAAAGTTGAGCCACACCGGTGGAGAGGTAAATATAGTTGATCCAACGGGTAAATATTTTGCAAGCTTTTCAGGTACAGATTATCTTGATGTGATACGTGAGCACGTCGAACCCTGGAGTTATATGAAATTCCCATACCTCAAGGAAGTGGGATGGAAGGGATTTACTGAGGGCCAGGACTCGGGTGTTTACCGAGTAGGACCCCTTGGTAGGCTTAACGCTTCAAAGAGTATGAAGACACCTATAGCTCAAAAGGAGTTCGAAGAGATGTTCGACATCCTAGGTAAACCAGTTCACTCTACCCTTGCATACCATTGGGCCAGGTTGATAGAAGTGATCCAGTCCGCCGAATTGGTTAAAGAGTTGGCTGAGGACGATACCTTAGAAAGCGATGAGATACGTGCAGAGACTGGTGAACCCGGAAGAGGTGTGGGTATAGTAGAAGCGGCTAGAGGCACTTTGATCCACGATTACGTGGTGGATGAAGGCGGCTTGATAGAAGATGTTAATCTTATCGTCGCTACTAACCATAACGCAGCACCGATATCCATGAGCGTAACCGATGCGGCACGTAAATACGTAGACGGTGGAGATGTGAAACCAGGTATGCTCAACAGCGTTGAAAGGGCTTTCAGAGCCTACGATCCATGCCTTGCTTGTGCAACACACTCCGCCATGGGCGAAACCCCTCTTGAAGTCACCATCTACGACTCAAAAAATTGTAAATATAAAAAGGTAACACAAGGGCTTGGTGATAACAGATGAAAGTAAAACGTGATCTGGAGTTCTTGGATAAAGTCGAAGAACTATCCGGCCAGTCAGTGAACGCATGTATCAGATGCGGTACATGTTCTGCCGGTTGTCCTTTCGTGAAGGACATGGACGTACTTCCCGAACGTATATTTAAGAAGATAGTTTTGGGGGATAAAGAAGGCATACTTGAGCAAAACACCATGTGGATCTGTGCAGAATGCTTCACCTGCAGCGTACGCTGTCCTAGGGATATAGATATAGCAAAGATAATGGAAGCTGTAAGGCAGATAGTTCTGAGAGAAGATATAGATAAGGTGGATCTAGACCACATACAGAATTTAGAAGATTTACCACAGTTAGCCGTAGTCGGCTGCTTTAGAAAGGAGACGGCGTGATCACCATGGACGGATATTTGTATTACCCCGGTTGCACGTTAAAAACAAAGGCAAGCGATTACGAGGAGAGTGCTATGGCGGTCATGGATGCTTTGGGTAAACCCTTGGTAGAGATGGAAGATTGGTACTGCTGTGGTGCGGTACAATCTCTGACCACCGACGATCTGATGCACCAATTAGCACCTATCAGAACAATGTGCTGTGCACAGGAGGAGGGTGAGAACGAGTTGGTCACCCTCTGCGATATGTGTTATAACGTTCTCAAACAAGCAAATAAGAGAATAAAGGATAACCCGGACGACCTTGAAACTATCAACGAGTTCCAAGATGAGGATCCCGATTACCTAGGTGATGTAGAGGTTTACCATCTATTCGAAGTATTGAAAGAGATGAAAAAAGAGATAAAGAAAAAAGTGGTAAAAGACCTTAGTTCCTTGAAGATCGCACCATACTACGGCTGCATGTTACTGCGGCCAACTGAGATCGCTGTCGATGATACTGAAGACCCGAAGATAATGGAAGAGCTAATAGGGCTCACCGGTGCGGCTGTTATCGATAACCCGAAGAAAACCGAGTGCTGTGGTTCCTACCATACCGTAAATCGTGGAGATATCGTTGAAAAACGTGTGAAAGAGATTGTCGGTCGGGCCGTGGAAGACGATGTTGATATGATAGTGTTATCTTGTCCCTTATGTCAATTCAACTTAGAATATCATCAACGGGTGACCGATTTCGATGTTCCCGTACTTTACTTAACAGAGCTTTTAGCGATCGCCTTCGGCCTAGAAGTCGGCCTTAAAAAACATAAGATAGATCCGATAAAAAAACTTAAAGAAAAAGATATCCTGGAGTGAGATGAATGAGCGATGAAGAAGATAAAAAGATGATAGACATCTATGTGATGGGAAGACGATACAAAGTTCCTGAAGGACTTACCATCATGACGGCCCTAGAATATTCAGGTTACAAGTATGTTAGAGGCTGTGGATGCAGAGGGGGCTTTTGTGGCGCCTGTTCTACCGTATACAGAAAAGAGGGCGAATACAAGTTGAAAATGGACTTAGCTTGTCAAACCGCTGTAGAAGACGGTATGTTCCTTGTTCAGCTACCCTTCGTTCCGGCGGTAAGAAAGGGGTTCGAGATAGAAGATGTAGATCCAAAACAGAACGACAACGTTTTACTTGAAAAATATCCTGAGATAGCTAGATGCGTCTCATGCAACACCTGTACCAAGGCATGTCCACAGGACATCAAAGTTATGGACTACGTCCAAGCGTCACTTAGAGGTGATGTTGATAGGGCTGCGAAGCTATCCTTCGACTGCATACAATGTGGATTGTGTTCCATACGTTGCCCTGCGGATATAAAACACTATCATCTTGCACAATTGGCCCGGAGGATAAAAGGCCGCTACATAGATCTGGAGAGCTCTGAATTGGCCAAGATGGTGGAAGAGCTCCAAGAGGGAAAATATGACGAGGAACTAAACAAACTATGCAGTATGTCCAAAGAGGAGTTGAAGAAAGTGTATGATGAACGAACATTCCAGAAGGAGGGCTAAAGATGAGTGACGGTTATCCCGAATATATGAGGAGATCTATAGAAAAAGTCGAAGCGACCAGGGAAAATCGCGCGGATATCGATTTTGAACGTATGAAGCCTGAAGAATCTCAGGAGACTTTAGATAATTTCCACCCAGATTACAGAAAGGAGGGAAAACACGAGTTAAAAGTCGGGCCTAGTAAAGGAGAACTAGCGCCCATAGAACTGGCAGAACTGCTGGAATCGCCCAGCATCATAGATCCTTCTGAGATTGACCTCTCACAAGTGGATTACGATGTAGAGATATTGATAGTCGGTGGCGGTGGTGCAGGGACGGTAGCCGCTCTGTGGGCGATAAAAGAAGGTATCGATCCCAAAGATATATTGATCGCCACAAAGCTGCGCCACGGAGATTCCAACAGTATGATGGCACAGGGAGGGATACAGGCGGCGGATAAAGAGGTCGATTCGCCGGTGACCCATTACCTAGATGCCATCGGAGGAGGACACTATACCAACGAACCGGATCTATTGAAAGCACTGACAAAAGATGCACCTGAGATCATCAAATGGCACGAGAAACTGGGGATAATGTACGATAGGGATGAGAAAGGAGAGTTCGTAGAGCTACCTGGCGGAGGTACTTCACGTTACAGACTTCATTCGGCAGGTGATTACACCGGTATGGAACTGATGCGTGTGTTGATGGACGAATCCCGCAATAAAGGTGTTCCTGTGCTCGAATTCGCACCGGCTGTGGAACTGCTCACGGATGAGAAGGGAAACGTGAGCGGTGCCCTACTAATGAACTTAGAAACCAACGAGTACTACGTAGTCCGTGCAAAATCTACTATAATGGCCACCGGTGGTTTTGGAAGATTACACGTTCAGTCTTACCCCACATCCAATCATTACGGTGCAACGGCCGACGGTCTGATCATGGGCTACAGGGTGGGCATCCCATTAAGAGACATGGACAGCGTACAATACCATCCTACCGGAGCAGCCTTCCCGGATCAGGTCATAGGACTGTTGGTTACCGAAAAAGTACGAAGCCTTGGAGGCCAACCGGTCAACGCAGACGGTGAGTTGTTCGTCAACCCCTTGGAACCAAGGGATGTCGAGGCCGCCGCCATCATCCGTGAATGTTATGGTAGAGAGAAGGGTATAACCACACCCACGGGGATGAGAGGAGTATGGTTGGATAGTCCACTCATAGACTTCAAGGAGGGCGAAGGTACCGTCGCAAAAAGATTACCCGCCATGGTACGGCAGTACGAAAGGTTCAACATAGACATGACGAAGGATCCGATACTGGTGTTCCCAACACTTCACTATCAAAATGGAGGTCTTATGATCAACTCCGATTCTTCCACCGCCGTAGACGGTTTATTCGCAGCAGGAGAAGTTTCAGGCGGTGTACACGGTAAGAACAGGTTGATGGGCAATTCTCTACTCGATTTCAATGTGTTCGGTAGAAGAGCAGGTATCACTGCGGCAATGCACGCCAGGAAGGGACAGAAGCCGTCTAAATTGACTCTGGATCACCTCACCAAGTATAATAAAGAACTCAAAGATGCCGGGATCGAAAGGAAGAATCCATCTCCCATGTTACTACCTGAATATAGAGGTAAGAGAGTATTAGAAAGGCACCTGGACGTTCAGGTGACACTGTAAGGTGTAAACCATGATAGAAGTAAATGAAGAATACTGCAAGGGATGCAACCTTTGTATCCTTTTTTGTCCTCGGGATGCCCTCGAAGAGAGTGAAACTCTCAACAAAAAGGGAGTTCATCCCCCTATCGAGATAGATGATAGATGTAACGGATGTAGATTATGTGAACTCATCTGTCCAGATTTCGCTATAGTGGTGGAGGAAGAGGACAAAAAATTGACTAAAAAACAGCAATCTAAAAAATGCTGCGTTTGATAAAGAAGTGATATGATGACAGATTACCTTGAAAAAGTAAAAAAGGCCTTGGGGCCCAAGAAACAATTCATCCACGGAGATACTGCAGTTTGCTACGGTGCATTACTAGCAGGGTGTAATTTCTTCGGAGGATATCCCATAACTCCCGCTTCGGAGATAGCCGAGATGATGGCAAAACTGCTTCCTAAAGTCGGAGGTGTGGTCATACAGATGGAGGACGAGTTAGCCGGGATGGCGTCTATAATCGGTGCGTCATGGACCGGTGCTAAAGCGATGACTGCCACCAGTGGACCAGGTTTTTCACTTATGCAGGAGAACATAGGTTTCGCTTTCATGAGCGAGACCCCGGTTGTGCTAGCCAATGTACAGCGTTCGGGTCCATCCACAGGTCAGCCCACTCTGGGGGCTGAAGGAGATATGATGCAAGCTAGGTACGGCTCCCACGGAGATTACCAATCCATAACCCTATCACCCAACACGATACAGGAGACAATGGAATTCACAATTAAAGCATTCAACTTGGCTGAAGAATACAGATGTCCGGTTTTCGTGATGACAAGTGCGGATATAGGTCACATGAGAGAGATGGTGACTATACCGGAAGAAGTCGAGACCTTCGAAAGAAAGAAACCAAAAGTACCACCTGAAGAGTACGTGCCCTTCGGAAAGGGACAATATGGTAAAGAGAAGGTGCCAGAATTCGCACCCTTCGGAACCGGATATAAAACATACGTTACCGGACTCACTCATAACGAATTTGGTTTTCCGGCAACGGACGATCAGCAGGATCATGACAGATTGATACGCCGTCAGATCGAGAAAGTGACCGACGACAGAGAAAAACTCACTGATATCGAGCAGCGAGATATGGAGGACGCCGACGTAGCCCTGGTTTCATATGGCTTGGCCAGTAGAAGTGCACTAGGTGCACTCAGTGTTGCTAGAGAGAGGGGTGAAAAAGTAGGATACTTTAGACTGAAGACCATCTGGCCCTTCCCTATAAAGGCTATAAACGAGATGTCAAAAAAAGTTGATAAGATAATAGTCGCCGAGATGAACACCGGCCAGATATACCATAAAGTAAAAGAGTATGCCGATTGCGAAGTTGTACTATCGAGTAAGATCGGTGGAGAAGTACACACACCCAACGAAATTTTAGCGGAGGTGTGAATATGAAGGAAAAAAAGAGTGTTAACATCGTAAGTGGAAAAAAGATCCAGGAAAAATATCTTAGAGACGAGATGATGCCACATATATTCTGTAATGGATGCGGTCTGGGTAACGTCCTCGATTACGCCTTGTGGGCCATAGAAAAAGAAGGCTTGGATATGGACAAAACGGTATTCCTATCTGGGATCGGTTGTTCATCCAGGATACCTGGATACATACATGCAGACGCTCTTCACACCACACACGGAAGGGCACTGGCCTTTGCAACGGGTGTTAAGATGGCGAATCCGGATTTGAATGTGATAGTGTTCACCGGTGACGGAGATTGTATGGGTATAGGCGGCAATCACTTCATCCACGCTGTGAGAAGAAATTTGGATATAACTGTGATCGCCGTCAATAACTACATCTACGGGATGACCGGCGGGCAAGTAGCTCCGACCACCCCCGAAGGTCATTTTGCAACTACCTCCCCTTATGGTAACATCGAGCCACCCTTCAATATGAGCGACATGGCCAAGGCAGCGGGGGCGACATACGTTGCTCGATGGCCGGTTTTCAAACCACATCAACCTATCAACTCCATAAGAGAAGGATTGCAGAACAAAGGATTCAGCTTTATAGAGATGCTATCACCCTGTACTACAGCCTACGGAAGAAGGAACAAATTCCGTCGGATCGAGGATCTTTGGGCACATTATGAAGAAAAGACTATCCTTGCGGAGGATCACGATCAAATAGAAAAATTTGGCACTCAAGAGGAGAGGAAAGCACTGAAAGACAAGATCAAGATAGGTGTATTCCACCGTGAGACCAAGAAGTCGCTCGAACAACGATACCAAGAGCTTCTGGAGGAATTGAAATGAGAAAGAATATCAGATTGTGCGGTAGCGGTGGTCAGGGTATAATGACAGCAGGTTACATACTTGGAAAAGCGGCAAGTGTTTTTCATGATTATCGATCGGTACAAACACAGAGCTATGGTCCTGAGGCAAGGGGTGGCGCCGCTCGTTCAGAGGTCATAATCGCCGATGAAGAGATAGGCTACGTTGGTCTAACGGAAACGGAATACATGATGGTGATGTCACAGGCCGCATTCGATAAATACAGCTTTGATCTAACCGACGATGCTGTTGTTGTCTTAGATCCAAATTTAGTCCCCTATGCTGAATACGAAGGGGCCGTTGAAGTACCGGCAACTGGTATAGCTGAAGAGATGGGAAATAAGATCGTTGCCAACATCGTTATGATAGGAGCTTTCAACGCGGCAGCCAAATTGGTACCAGACGAGGCACTTGAAGAATCGGTGAAAGATAGTGTACCTGAACGATTTATCGACTTGAACATCCGAGCGTTGCGAGAAGGTAAAAGGTACGTGGAAGAAGGCTAACTCACCATACAAGGAACATCTGACCTACGGTGACTACTGCAGTTAATATTACCATACATACAACAAGTACGGTTCCCAATGCGAATTTAAATTCCGTCGGATCTGATTGATACTTTATCCCTACTGAAAAGTATGTTATCACCGCGCTCATGGTAAGAAGGTATGTTGCTATCACCATTGTGAATGCATATGGAGTTATGGAACCTTGACCCGATATGTCCATAAAAACACCGTATAGCATGGAATAGAGTGCGACTATTATACCCATTACCACCGGAGCAAAGAACATAGAAGTCGCCTCCATCATCTCTACTGATTGGGATAATTCGGAACGGATATCCTGTTCCATCTGCTGCATGTCTTTCAGATACTCTGCATTCTGCAAAATTATACTGCCTGCGGCCTGAGGACTCTTCTTGGAAACTGATATGACAGATTTCATACTAGCTTTTACAGTTCTTGAAGGATGAGAAAATAAAATCCCGTTTTTACCGAATAGTGCTTTTCTGAGAGGCATCCTTTTTAATTTAGTGAGTGTAGTTATATTTTGAAATAGTTCGCCTACTTTGGATCCACTCATGCTAAAACCGGTCTCCTCGATGGCTTTCTCTAAAGATTTACCTTCTCCCATCCGACTGCCTAATTGAAATAGTGCATCAGGAAATTCTCTTTCTAATTGTAACACACCGACCCTTACCTGCCTATGTTCCCAAGAATCACGTATTAAAAAGTAAGCTATACCAAAGACTGGGAACCATAACCAGGGTAAAGGCATCAGAGGATCTAGGATGCTTCTGAAAAAATAAACGGACAATGATCCAACAACGACTATGAGGGTGGGTATGGTATAATCAACAGCAGTATCAGCATCTATTGAGGGTAAAGAAGTGGTTCCCGGCCTATTGATCAGTATTTTATAAGAATAAACGAAGGCCCCGAAGGGTATCAAGACGTTCATCAGCAATATGATATGGATCAATTGGAACCCACCTTCGTCAACAGGTTGGTCCTGATATATAGAAGTCATATCTAATCCCCCTAATGTTAACATGGGGAGCATGGCACCGATTATCAAAGGCAGGAGTATACCTAAGGCGAATAGAACGGTCGTAGGGGTTTTTAAGGAGTTTGAAAAGTCCCGAATCTTTTGTTTTGTGCCGTTGATAATAATATCATTAGCTCTCTGCAAAGTAGCTTCTAAGCCTTCCTTAGTATTTTCTAATACTGAAGAGCGTATAACATATAAGGACCGTTTAAGATCATCATTCCATTCACCCCATTCTACAGCAAGGTCGATAAGAGCTTCTTCAAGACTGTTTTTTTGTCTTGTATAAACCTGCCATATCGCCTTGTTCAACCGAGATGATAAAGGTTCGTCTGTGTTGTTGGCTGAAAAAAGGATAGCCTTATGTAGAGAGGGGGAAACGCGCATGGACATGGTCATATAGTTGATACCTTCGGGTGAAGAACCGATGGTTTTTGCTTTCATCTTTTTTGATTTTATCTCGGGATAATTAGCTAAAAAAACCAACAGCCCCATAGGAACTACCAATGATAATGGGATCACCCACATAAGTATGGACACTAGATCCAAACCATAGGTGAGATGATATACCAAAGTACCCAACATTACTAGGGAGAGCGCAAAAAGAGCAAAGAATACTGAAAAAAGCATCACCTCCTCTTCTTCGATATCGTAACCGATGAACTCAGTGGTACGTTTGAAGTCCGCTTTTAGATAAGAACGTTCTATGGATTTGAATTTTTTTAACGCACTGTCTCTTCTTTTAATGGCACCGTCATATTCAGAAGAATCCTTGCCGTGGATGATCAAAGCTTTCTCAATGTTCCTCTCGGCATTTTTTAATTCGCGACGATGTGTTAAATATTTCTCTTTTCGCTCTTCCCTTTTTCGGTATATTTCAGGCCGAGAAGAACCGAGCTTTTTATTTATAGCCTTACAAAGAAAAACATAGATATCAGACATATCTGATCCTCTTTTCATACCATTCTAACCAGTCTCTTTTGATATCCTGATGAGACCCTGTCCCTTGATATTCTTCGATAAGGTTCCAAAATTTGTCGTTAACTTCTGATACCCATTCTGGACCAAGCAACTCCATTCCTTTATTTTTTGATACTTCTACCATCTTCTCCCGCATAAAAGCACGTAGATTGATATTTTCTATAGCCTGTTCATAACTCATGGACCATGAACGTGCGATCTTTCCGATCCGTTCAGAATTTCTTTTAAGTGTGTCCGTCGCCTGAAGACCGGTATCATAATGCATCAAGTCGGTAAAGGATCCTTCTTCAAATTCAGATATATGTGTCAATCTACGTTCTCTTCTTTGGGACCCCCCTGGACGTACTACTCCTGCGATCAATACTATGTCAGTAGCAGAAAAGCTTTCTTTTGGAATGCCCATATCATAAACCACCCTTTCATAAACCGCATCAGGTGAATCACCGTGTATCGTACCCATCACCGCACTACCGGCAGTACCCGCCCTCATGGCCTCATAAAGTGTTTTTGCCTCTTTCCCACGAACTTCTCCCAGAACTAGGGAAGATTCTCCAAGCCTTAGGGACACTCTCAAAGCATCGTCTGCCGTCATCCCCTTTTTCTCCAGTAAAGAGCCGACAGTTAAACTCTGAATGTTATACCCTAACTGCTGCATCCTTCTAGACGGTAGTTCCCGGGTATCTTCGATGGTTAATATCCTCTGACTTCTGGGAAATTCCATCATCAATGCACTCAATATCGAGGTTTTACCGGCACCTCTACTACCGGCAACTAGCATCGTACTCCGCCCATCAACTAAAAAAGAAAGTAAACCGGTGGCTAGAGGTGTCATACTTCCCACGCGGATAAGTTTGGGTAAAGTCCAAGGCTCTTTATTTCTCCTTCTCAGGGCGAGTGCGATACCGTCTTGACTCAGTGGTTTACCGATCGCAGTTACCCGTGTCTCGAACTCAGATAGATTAGTTTCTAAGACGGGAAAGGCTTCAGAGAAGGGCTTTCCACTCTCAGAACGTAGACGGGCGAGTATGCTCTCTACCTCCTCATCAGTCAAGAATATGTTCGTCTTACACCTACTTCTTATACCCGGTACCCCTCCGAGTTCAACATAAACATTATTCTCTTCAGAGGGTGCGTCGATATATATATCCTGGACGTTTGGGTCTCTAAGTAAAGTTTCCATAACTCCAAATCCGGCGGTATATTTTGCTAGTATGTCAACAAGGGTATCAAGTTTCTCCGATACTTCTTCCTGATTATCTCCTAATGATATACCGATGTTTTCTGATTCCTTACTTATCATGGATTTACCTACGGATTGGATGTAACGCCGAACACCTTCTGCAGATGAGAAATCAGCTTCCCCAGTAGATTGCTGATATAACTTGTCCATCACCTTACTCAGTAGTGTATAATATTTCGTATCTAAAGAGTACTCTTTTGGCTTTACGTGATAATGATCTTCGGTTTCATCATCATTTCTAAAGAGGGTGATATCGGTATATTTGATACCATATTCCATGATCTTTTTTGAATTCCTGGGAAGTTTTTGGTTGACCCAGGTATATGAAAAACTTGGCCGGATTTCGTTTTCACTATCCGCTATTTTGATTAAACCGTTATAAAATCGATCACCCTTTATCTTCTTAGTTTCTTTGATTATCTCGATGACATCCATATATTCACCCGATTATACCATAAGCCTTACGACGTACATGATAAAAGATCGAGATCAATTCGTTTCCGATCCTTTCCATATCCTCTTTTGTACTTTTACGACACCCTCGACAACCCTCGGCCTTCATCAATATGTATGTTGCATCACGGTAAACATCGAAGATAGACTTTGTTTCGTTCCTAAGTGTATCTTGAAGACTGCTGAATAACTTGTTAGGAGAAGCTTCACAACCATCACAATCTCCGCTATCCCTTTTCCTATTTGAGAGCCTTTTCAATTCTTTATCTAACATACCCAATCTAGAAAAAATGTCAACCACCTCCCCCTTCATCATGGTTTCTTTTTCTTCTGAAAAGATGATATTATCTACGTTGTACTCATCACTCATCAAACATATTATGTGCGGAAGACAATCCTCCATATGGAATCGATCCTTACATTCAAGACAATTAACAGTTATCTTTCTTGTATCGTTTTTGGTTTCTAAATCATATTCGCATTTCATATGATCAACTTTGATATATGAACTGGGCCGATGAAGGCCTTTTTTATAAGTCTTACGATTTGTAAAATAGCATACAGACGACCAGGATAGTAACATTTTTATGCAAGAACTTAATCGGGAATATCGATTGACATGTACGCCATATTTAAGGTTTCAGGAGACAAAAAAGGCACAGTACCGAAGGTTATCTCTGATGAGATGATCAGTCGGCAAAGCACCAGTGTTAGGGATGGAGATAGTCTAGGTTTTGAAGAGGGGATCACCTACGTACTCGTTGAAGGGGTCGATGAAGCCGTTGAAAAGGCCAAAGATATGTTTGAAGATCTCGACGTTGAATTTGTCGAAGACGATGAAGAGATCTACCAAGCTATAAAAAAGGCTGACGAGGACGCTGCAGCAGGTGTAGGAACTATCTTTGGTTGATTTAAAACCCTTTTCTTTTCTTAATTGTTTCATCATCGTACCATAATCTATTTTAATACGGACTGCTATTGCAAGTATAGGTGATAAAAATGAGAAAAGCAGACTTGAAAAAGATGGTACTTGTGATGACGCTCTCTATTCTATTGATACTGGGTCATTCGATGATACATAGTGCAGTTGGAGTCCCAGTTGATGGAGCAGAAGATTTCATAGACTATGCTGAAGATGCGGCCTCTCGAGGAGCTGCAACCTTCCTAAAGGTAGAAGGGTACGAACCATGGGCTGCTCTTGTAGTGAATGCTGGAGATCCAGCAGGTATAGACGCAGTTACAGTGAGCTTTGAAGATGATGTGCTGAGGATCGAAGCAACGGACAGCAATTCCACTAATCACGTATCCATACTGATAAACAAGGCATTCGCCGATGAATATCTGGCGGATTCAGAAGGTGATCTGGATATATCTACTAGTGATGCGGTGAACTACGAAGGGATAGATAACTCTAACGCAAGTGCTGGGCATGGAGCAGTGTATGTATTCCACGTAGAACACTTCAGTACACAGTGGATAGAGATGACTGCAGAGGAAGAAGGTATACCGCATCCAGGACTTTTGTTTACCGTGATAGCTATCGGTACTGCAGCCATATACTACCATAAAAAAAAGAGATAAAAAACCCTTTCTTCTTTTCTATTTTCCAGCTAATAAAGTAACTTTTGTACGATCTCCTATATCTCGATCCTTTTTCAAACCCCACATGATATCGGCTTTTGGAGCGGATCCTCTTATGGTTTCAAGTGCATCCTGGGCCTCTATCTCCGCACAACCAGTTCCGCTAGTTACAACGGTCAAAACTGTTTCGTAATCCTCTAATTTTTCTAGCCAGGGCGATCTAAGAGCATCTTTTGAAGCATACTTTCCCCTCTCCCTACCCTTGCCGTATCCTGCTCCTATGTGAAACTCGCTAACACGATCACAAAACTTCTTGAGATGAGGAATATCTTCTATAGTAACTACAGAGTTAAAATCTTGTATAGGTAAGCGGATGATGGAGTTCATAACGTCAAAGGCCTTTGTCATAGGTAAATGTGGATTTAATTTCAATAACTTGCTGTTACTAAAGCACCCTAAAATATTTGAGTTATGTTTTACTTTTGACTTAGCTTCTAAAGCAAATTTTCGCCTTTCGATGTTTTCAGTGTCAAAGGGCATCGCCACTAAAGATATAGAGAATATATTTGTACGACTGGCTAATCGACTACATGTTGTTGTAGCCCAGCTTCCCATTTCACCTCCCATGCCTGCTATCAAAAAGAGGATATCAGTATTTTTTATCCTTCTAAGTATTTTCTCTTCAGATTCGCTAGGCGTTTTGAGTTTATAAACTGAATCACTATGGTAGGCATTTTTCATATCCTCTTTGGATATCTCTATGAAGGGAAGAGAAGGTAGACGGTTAGAACAACCAACTTCATATGTCTTCATGTTGGATAAAGATTTGTCTTCACCAAGAGTTGTGATGATATTACGGCCTGCGCCGCCGATACCTAAAGCCATCACTTTAGGCCGATTTTTAACATCTACCGATTCAACGCCAAATCTTTTCGTTTCTGCCATTTGATACAATAGGTATAATCATAAGGCATGATAAAAATTTATTCATCGATATCCGATTCTAATGGATCTCTTATCTCGACCATCCTTGAAATTGAATATCCCATGATCACACCTATGATCGGAGCAAAAAAGGAGGTATAAAAAGCAGCCCTGGGTCCTGCTAAATAGAACGATACATAGGTTCCAAAGAAAAGTCCACCAAAAAGTCCGAATAAAACTCCAGTAGTTTTTTCATACATAGTAGAACCAAGTGTTCCAAAGAAGGTCGATAGTGATAAAGCTACACCAAAAGAAATCACCAATTGAGAATCATTCCCTTCTAAGAAAAATCCTGATAATAACACAATTATACCTGATATCATGAAGATATAACTGTACATCCATGTTTGTCGGTTCTTTTTGAGCGACTCAACTAGGTCTGTTATGAATCCCATTTTTTAACCTACTCCCGCAATGAGGATAAATCATATTTAATATTTAGTGAAAAAATGGTCAAATGTACACAAGATATAAAAGAAAGAAATTTTTATTAAGTATTGAGATGGAAAAAACATCAAGAGCTAGAAGGATCCAAAATAATATGATCGCTATCGCTATCGTACTTTCATTATTGAGCATCCTTTTTATTTCCTCAACATCAAGTGGGAACGATAGTTTTCAAAGACTTCGGATAAACGGAAATGATGATTTAATTCAATTGGCCGAAGATCGAGGTTGGGATGGTGATGGTTCTGTTGGCGACCCGTTCATAATACGTGGATATACATTTGAATCAAATCGACCCGGAACCCGTTTATTTATAGGCAATACAACTGTTAATTTTGTGATCACTGAATGCTATTTTCTTGGAGGAAGTAGAAAAGATACAATATGGAACAAAGGAGCCGGTCTTGAACTATATAATGTATCCAACGGAGATATCTATTCTAACTATTTTGGTGGCAATAGATACGGTATATTGCTCACTCGTAGTTCCAACATAACGGTAAATAACAACCAGTTCAAAAATAATAGTTATGGAGTTTGTTTTAACGATTCGATAAAAAACATCGCAAAAAACAACGTATTCGATCATGGGGGATTCCATTTTACAGGCCCTAGAAGTACATATACCTCTCAGACCATGATCGATAATCAAGTAGGAGAAAAACAGATAATATACCATAATAACGAAGACATGAATTGGGCACATGTCTCAAAAGATGTTGGCCAATTGATCATTGCAAACGTTTCAAGGGTCAATATACAAGATCTAAATCTTGAAGATTCGAACATATTGGTGGCTTACTCTTCTAAGATTGAAATGGATAATATAGTTGTTACCGGTTACCGGGAGGAGGGTATATTGATCTATCATTCCTCCGATGTAAATCTGGTTAATTCCAAGAGTAATTTTAATAAGTTTGGTCTAAGGATGATAGAATCTTCTTTTAACAATCTAGATAATAACTATTTTAGAGGTAATCTACAAGACGGTATCCGTCTGGACACAGGGTCAGATAACAATGTTATATCAAATAGCACCCTATCTCAAAACGCCATATCGATATACCGGTCAAGGAACAATTTATTGACACATAATATCATCTATCGATCTATAGGTGAAGGGTTGAAGATGCAGCAGGGTTCATATGACAATATCATATATGATAACGCATTATTATATAATAATCGAGCACAGGATACCTTCAATGCTAGTCGTATCCAGGCTAGAGATGAAACTGGGCTAAATAGATGGAACTCATATCACGAGATAGGTAACTACTGGAATGATTGGACAGATCCGGACGAAGATGGAGATGGGATAGTTGATAATCCATATGATATCAGTGGAAGCGATAGTAAAGACTGGTTTCCGCTCACAAAACCTCCGATGTCTGTTATCCCCTCTCCACCACGTAATCTGACCATACTTTCTGGTAATTCTACCCTAAATCTGGTTTGGAATATTCCATTGAATGATGGTGGTTCTGATATCAGGAATTATAGGATATATAGGGGAGAACTTCCCGAATCTCAGACTCTATTGATGGAAATAGATGCTAATGAGACCAACTATATTGATACCGAACTAGATAACGAGGTCCCTTATTATTATAGAGTATCAGCTGTTAATTCAGTCGGAGAAAGTGTGTCGACACAGATAATTAAAGGTGTTCCAGATGGTACTCCACCTGAATTACATATAGAGAAACCACTTGATAACTCATACCATAATGTAAGAGATATACAAGTAAAATGGAATGGATCGGATCTGAACTCAGGTATCGATCATTTTCAAGTTAGAATAGGGGATATTGAATGGATAGATGTCGGGTGGAATACAACTTATACCTTTTACGATCTTACAGATGGGAGGCATGATATCCGTGTACGAGCAGTCGATAATGCGGGTAATGTAGAAACACAACTGTTCAGTATAAATATCGATACAGTTCCTCCAGATATATTATATTACGAACCAGTCGGACAATCCATCTCAGTAGATACGATCATCAAGGTAATATTTTCAGAGCCCATGGATATGGATTCTTTAGAGATAGACATAGAGGGTGTGGAACACATCGAGCATGAATGGGTGAATGAAACTACTCTGCATGCTCATATCAACGGGACATTGAATTATGGATATGCTTATCAGGTGTATATTAATGGAAGCGACCTAGCCGGTAACGATCTGACTAGAATGGATTGGTCTTTTAAAACCATAACAGGAGGAGGTGTTTATGGTAATATAGTCGATAAAGCTGGTAAACCTATCTCAGGAGTACAACTAGCCTTGGAAGGTAATGTTACGTTTTCTGGTCAATATGGAGAATTCAAGATAGAAACTAATTCTGGAAGGCATACCGTATTACTGACTAAAGAGGGATATGAAGATAAAGAATTAGAAATAGAAGTGATCGCTGGTGAGGAAGTTGACCTTGGAGATATAAGCATGAATCAAGTAGAGGCCTCCGGTTATGATATGTTATTGATAATAGCATCAGCTGTTGTGGTTATAACAGGTATGATGGCATTAGTGATTTTCATAATACATGAGAAGAATAAAGAAGAATTAGACGACGAAATAGATTATGAGGAGGATGCTGATGAATTACCTCCGGAATTCTTAGAATAAGGTGTTTGAACTATGGATAACCCAGGATCGATCAAAATGAAGAAAAATGAAAAGGTTTTCTACCGTGGGAATAGAAGCTGGAGAAGCTATTTCATATGGATCATCTTTTCGATGTTGTGGGTTTTCTTTGGGCTTTTCTTTCCTTTGTTGTTTATTTTTGGACTTATCACCCTATGTGTCATCTTTCTGAAAGTTTATTTTTCAGAATATGTGATCAACACCGAGGGAGTATATGTAAAAAATTGGTCTTACTTGGATCACAAAGTCGATTATTTGCCATGGAAAAAGATCAAAGAGGTTTCAACTGTTAGATCGAACATGGGTGAATTACTTGATTTTGGAGATATAAAGCTCGGTCCATTAGGAGGAGAATTCTTGTTTATCAAAGGTGTTAAAGAACCTGATAGAGTGGTTAAACTGATCAAGAAGAAGAGGTGAACCTTTGGAAGACCTATATAAGATAGAAAAGATGAAATGGGACTTGATCAAGCGTAATAAAGGAAAAAATTTAGAGGACATAATCGGTGGTAAAGAGAGGAGTAATGAATTGGGCACCTTTCATCATCTCAGTAATTCTTTTGAAAAAAATGTCAGTTTGCCGTCAAAGGAAAGGGCGGAGGAATCTATACTAAAAGACTTTGATCTTATAGCGGGAGTAGGTCCGGCAACGACTAAAAAATTCATCGACCAAGGGATTTGCGATATGTTGGATCTAAGACAATATCAGCGTTGGTGTTCAAAGGTAGAAACTATCCTCGACGTGGTTGAGAAAGGGGATCTGATCGAGTTACAATCGCTAGTAGAAAGGTGGCATCCTTTGAGCCATCCTTTGTGTTATATGTTAACAGGATTCGCAGATAGTGAAGACCTGTTGTTCTTTGATATAGAAACCATGGGTTTACGATTCCGACCTTTATTCCTTATAGGTATAGGAAGGTTAGACAAAGGAAAGTTTGTAGTAGAGCAGTTCTTTGCTAGAGATACATCCGAAGAGATGGCGGTGATACAAGAGTTTTTAAACAGATTATCTGCAGATACGATCCTTGTAAGCTTTAACGGGAGGAGTTTTGATTCAAGATTTATCAAAGAGAGGATGGACATGCACGATCTGAAGGGGTTCGAAGATATGCCACACTTTGATCTGTTGCATATGTGTAGAGGTAGGTGGAAGGTACCTAACAACAGGTTGGTCACTTTGGAAAGATGTGTTTTAGAAGAAGAAAGATGCTCGGATGTTTCAAGTGCGATGGTCCCACATTTCTACGAACTCTACCTTCGGAAAAAGAACGCTGGACCTATAATCCCTATAATAGAACACAACAAAAGAGATATAGTTTCTATGGTTTCACTTTTAAATACTATAGCTGAGGACGAACTGGAAGGATGATCGACTATAATTCGAAACAACTAAAGTACACGTATGATATAATGGTTTCATGACTGAGTTATTATATATGCCTGATATCGATAGTAACTACATACAAGAATTTGAGGCGATTGTAAAAAGTACTGGGAATTCTCATGTGGTATTGGATAAAACTGCGTTCTATCCTGAAGGCGGGGGTCAGCCTTCAGACGTTGGTTTTTTACACTGGAGTGGAAAAAGTTCCAGAGTGGTCAAGGTGGAGAAAAAGGGAAAGGTTATCCATAGATTAGAGGGAGAACTCCCAAAAGAGGGTGTGTCTGTGAAGGGATGCATCGATTGGAAAGCTAGATATGAACATATGAAATTACATACAGCCCAGCATCTTTTTTCAGCAGTAGTTTACGATCTGTTCCATGGAGAAACCGTCGGAAATCAGATATATACCGATTATTCAAGAGTAGATTTTGAGCCGGTAGATTTGACCGATGCAGATATCAAAGAAATTGAAAAATTAGTGAATAAGTTGGTAAAAGAAGAACTGCCGGTAACGATATATAACGAGGAAAGGAATGTGTTAGAGGAAGAGATAGAGGAGAATCGAGTCAATCTATCTCTTATTCCTAAATCAATACAGAAATTGAGGGTTATCGATATAGATGGATATGACATATGCCCATGCGCTGGAACACATGTAAGAAATACAAAGGAGATAAAAGGTGTTAAGATCACAGATAAAGAAAACAAAGGAAAAAATAGGCAAAGGATATATTACCAACTATGCGAGTTGTAAAAGATAAAAATTAGAATACGTTCGAAAGATATATTGCATAGTGTTGTGTTGTTATACATATTCTTAAATCGTTCGAACAGGAGAAAACGTGTGCATAGATAGAAAAAAACAGATAGACTTATCGTTAGAACTTACGATAGATGTCATCTAGGAGACATGTGTTGAGATGTTAGATAATATTCATATTGAAAGGATAGGAATTTTCAAAGATCTG
>PWKY01000011.1 GCA_003560595.1 Thermoplasmata archaeon
ATTCACTACCTTCATATTCCAAACGCTCGTGAATTTAAACACAAATTCACTCACGAACCTGCGGTTCTCATCCCTTTAGGTCACTTCGTCGCTTCGCTCCTCGATGCCCGATCCGGGATTCGAACCCGGGTAAGAGGCTCCGCAGGCCTCCATGATATCCAGACTACACCAATCGGGCAGTGTGTTTAAAGCTGCGTAAGGTAAACTACTAATTTAATTTATCGACCGCATGATGGTAAATTAGAGGGACAATTATTATCTATAGTGTGAGCGATTGGGATTCGGTCATAAACATGGAAGTAGGTTTAGTTGGAAAGCCCAACGTTGGAAAAAGCACGTTTTTCGCAGCAGCTACAAGGGCGGATGTAGAGATGGCATCCTATCCCTTCACAACCATAGATGCAAACAAAGGAGTTGGATACGTAAGAGCTCCATGCCCTCATGAGGATCTAGACGTTCAATGTGAGCCGAATCATACACCGTGTATCGAAGGTACTAGGATGATACCTGTTAAGATCATAGATGTGGCCGGGCTCGTTCCCGACGCACACACAGGCAAAGGTTTAGGTAACAAGTTCCTAGACGATCTCAGACAGGCATCGGTACTAGTACATATCGTGGACGCAAGCGGTTCCACTAATGCCGAAGGAGAGCCTTGTCCCATCGGAAATCACGATCCGATTAAAGATGTAAAGTTTCTTGAAAAAGAAATAGACCACTGGATCAAGGGGATACTAGAAAACAATTGGGAGAAGGTATCTAGAAGATTAGAACTAACCGGTGGAAAATTGGAGAAGGTGATCTATGAGCAGGTGTCCGGTCTTGGTGTAACCGAGGGTAAGGTTTCCTCGGCTATCAGAGAAACCAACATCCCCTTAAGCCCTAAGGATTGGGGGGATGATACCTTGTTCAGCCTAGCTAAGAACCTACGATTTAAATGTAAGCCGCTTATCATAGCTGCTAATAAATCTGATCTAGCACCGGAGGAAAACTTAGATTCACTCAGATCTCTTGACTATCCCGTGGTGATCACCTCTGCTGAATACGAACTTGCTCTTCGAAAGGCGGCTGAGAAAGATATAGTGCATTATCTACCCGGGGATCATGACTTCGATATATTAAAAGAAGACATAACGCTGCCTCAGAAGAAAGCCCTTGAAAAGATAAGGGGATTCATGAAAGAAAACGACGGATTGGGGGTGCAGCAGGTATTGGAAAAATCGATCTATGAACAGTTGGATAGGATAGTGGTTTATCCTGTTGAAAATGAACAGAACTACACCGATAAAGAAGGAAGAGTTCTACCGGATGCATACCTTCTACCCAGGGGTAGTACTGCCGAGGACCTTGCATACGCCGTACATACCGATATAGGAGAAGGATTCATACGTGCGGTAGATGCGAGAACACAACGTGTCATCGGTAGAGACCATATCCTTAAAAACAGCGACATAATAAAGATAGTATCATCAAGGTGAACATGAGCGAAAGATTTAGGATGATCGCAGGAAGCTATTCACGCATCGAAGACGGAGTGGTGATCGAGCTATTCTGTAAAAGTGAGAGCGGATACTCGGCCACACTCTTGTACGACGGATTCAGGCCTTACTTCAATCTGGTCGATCCTCCGGAAGATGCCCTCTCCTCTTTAAAACACGACGATGAGATCAAAAAGATAGAAGATATAGAGCTATGGGTTGACGGAGATCAAAGACCCTGTAAGAAGGTAGTTTGTACATATCCATGGAAAGTGCCTGGTTATAGAGACAGGTTATCAGATGACTGTGACGTACTAGCAGCAGACATACCGTTTATCCAGCGATTCTTATTCGACTTAGATCTTCCCTCCACTATAACCATAGAAGGTAAAGAGGTAGATGACGAAAAGTACCTCACAGAGAAGGTATTCAAAGTAGAATCATTCATGCCCGCTGAACCCTTCAAACCCGATCTTAAATATCTCGGCTTTGATCTGGAGAACAGTATCGATGAAGATACGATATATACTATTTGTGCCGTTACTTTCGATGAAACTGGAAGGAAAAAAAGATGCTTCGATGGCGACGAAAGCACCCTCATAAAACAGTTCCAGGAATTCGTACTCCAAGAGGACCCCGATGTGATTACCGGGTACAACATCAACGGCTACGACCTCCAGGTCATAGTGGAACGAGCAAGTCATCTTGGTATGGATTCATTATA
Organism: Thermoplasmata archaeon; assembly: GCA_003560595.1. Lineage (GTDB taxonomy): Archaea > Thermoplasmatota > Thermoplasmata > Halarchaeoplasmatales > Halarchaeoplasmataceae > Halarchaeoplasma. The sequence goes on from PWKY01000011.1 coordinate 2,203, forward strand.
CTTTGGTAGAGATAGATCCGAACTAAAAAGCGTCGGCAACCGTATGTGGAGAGCTACGGGACGAATAATCGCTGACGCGTGGTGGGCGGTGCGTAAAGAACTGAACCTGAAGCGTGAAACACTGAACGATGCATCTTTAGAGGTGTTAGGAGAAGAAAAGATCGATGTAGATCCTCTTGAGATGGACAAAGAATGGACGGAAAACCCAAAAAGGGTAAAAGAGTACTGTTTAAAGGATGCTGAATTGGCACTAGACATACTTCTTGAATTGGAGGTTATGGACAAAGCCATGGATATGGCTACCGTTTCACGCCTTCCAGTGGACGAAGGTTTGAACGGCCGCACATCCACCCTGGTGGATTCAATACTTATCAGAGAGGCTGACAGGAGGGATATAGGAGTCCCTCTAACACATCATCATGGGCGTAGGGGTAAGATCAAAGGGGGTTACGTTCACTCTATCGAACCCGGATTATATTATTGGGTCAGTGTGCTTGATTTTAAAAGTATGTACCCGAGCATAATAATTGAAAACAACATATGTTTTACAACTCTCTCAAACGATGGGGAAATAGTAAGTCCGACCGGAGATCACTTTTTAAGTCCAGAGCAAAAAAAAGGGTTGTTACCACAGTTATTATCGGACCTGATGGATGAAAGAGACGAGGTTAAAACCAAGATGAAGGGAGCCACAGGGAAAGAAAAGAGCTATTACAACGGGCTCCAGAACGCGATCAAGATCCTCATGAATTCCTTCTACGGTGTCTTCGCTTCTTCATTTTATCGATTTACCGACCCAAGGATCGGTGAAACCATAACCGCCTTTGCCCGGGAGAACATAAAAAAAGTCATCCACGATCTGGAATCCGAGGGACTTAAGGTCATATATTCCGATACAGATAGTGTGTTCTTTCGTTCGTCGGTAGAAGATCTAGAAGGCACTATCGAGCTGAGCGAAAGGATAGCTGAAGAGCAGAGCAAGGGAGATATAGTTCTTGAGTTTGAAAAAGTCCTTAACCCTTTATTCAGCCACGGTAGAAAGAAGCGTTACGTAGCCCGTGTAGTGTGGCCTGAAGAGGATATGCTGGTTCGTGGATACGAGTTGAGGAGGAGCGATTCATTCGATGCACAAAACGAGTCATTGGAGGACGTCTTCGAACATATCCTAGATGGCGATATCGATGGTGCTATAGAAACAGCCCGAGAGTGGGTGGATCTGCTGAGGGGCGGTGATGTAGAAAAAGAAAAATTGGTGATATCTCGTTCCTGCAAAAAATTTAGCTCATACGTTAATCCAGACAGTATGCCCAACGTTCAAGCCGCCCGGAAGATGGAAGAACGGGGATATAGATTTACACCGGGGATGAAGGTATCCTGGATCGTCACCGATGCCAGAATATCTCCTCAGGAAGTAGAACCTTGGGTATCCGAAAACGGTGAAAGAATAAAACCAGACTATGACTACTACGCTCAAAGGGTCGCAAAGACGCTATCCCGTGTAACAGAGGTATTCGGTTGGGATGAGAAAGGTTTGCTCATGGGAAACAAGCAGTCTAGTTTATTCTCATCTGCATTCAATAATGGTGATGATGAAGAAAAGATTACTAAGGTCAAAAAGAAGAAAAGAACAGAAGATAACAAGGACTTAACTCTTCAAGATTTCATGTAATCAACAAAAAGGTTTTTAATGGGTCTTAAGTCTTTTAATCTGATGAAACGGTATGCCTGTCTGATCGCACTTATAATCATCAACATTTCTTTGTTACCGGCTTTTAGTGCTGGAGAGGAACCATATCTGCATATCGATATAGTTAGTCCAGAGGAAGGAGATGTTTTAACAGGAGGGCATAATTTGAATATAACCTGGGATATCAACAGCTCATATAATCTATCGGATGTTAGTGTGTACATAGAGTATGTTTACAATGATACTGGCCCCCACTCTATCGGTAGTAATTTATCGGGAAATATCACTGATTTGACATGGGATGTCCCTGAGATAAATTCTGGCGATGTTTTACTTATTTTTAGAGCAGAAGTAGTTGATGAAAGGGCATGGAAGATGGTTAAAATAGGTATCGATTCCACTTCTCCAAAGCTTATCTCTTATTCTCCTATATCAGGGGATACAATATTCTCAGACCAATGTATAGAATTCGTTTTTAGTGAAGAGATAGATAGGGACGACTTTGCATCCAGTTTTAACCTTCTGAAAGATAACGAAGATGTGAGTGGAAATTTTAATTATCGTTCCGTCGGTGGAAATTTCATCGCAAGTTACTGTCCTGTGGGTAAGTTTGAACTAGGTGAGGATTATACATTTGTCTTGAATGGAACATTACGAGATATAAGTAAACCGGGTAATAATATTACCAAGGATTTAATTGTTGATTTTATCATCGTCGAAGGGGCACCTTCTGTCACGATATCTGAACCAAGGGCAGATGTTGATATATTAGTTGGGGAGAAATTAAACATAACATGGTCTATCGGAGATTCCTTGTTAAAGGAAAATTCGATCGATATATCTTACAGCGTTGATGGGGGGGAAACCTGGTACAGTATCCGCAGCGGAATAGAAGATATTGGTAAAATTCAATGGACCATCCCAAATATGATGAGTTTCGACTACCCTGTAAACGCTGTGATAAACGTTTCCGCCCGAAGTATAAACGGATATCTAGGTTATGCACATTCTAACGAAATCTTGATTCGAGATAATATACCACCAGAAGTTGAAGTCCTTCGACCCTATCCCAATTCATACATAGTCCGTAATCAAAGGTATACTATCAAATGGGAAGCCTTAGATAACAGACCACTACCGGAAAAGCCTATTTTGATTTCCGTATCAACGGATAAAGGCCAGAATTGGCGGGCTATATCCAATATGATAAGCAACAGCGGTGTGTATGAATGGAAGGTAGATACACCTCCTGGAGAAGTTTTGGTCAATGTAAGCGTAACAGATTCCTTCGGTGTAACTTCCTGGTCACATTCGCCTCCGCTCAATGTTCTTCGAACTAATCCTCTTTCCATGGAGTTTATAGAGAATTCAACGTTCTATTACTCTAGAGAAGTCGTTAATATCACTTGGGAATCTCCAGAACTCTCTGAAGATATGCAGTATATAAGACTAAATATCACTTACAACGGCGGTTCTAGTTGGAGTACTTTAAGAGAGGTAGAAGCGAATAGGGGATATGCTAATATCGCTTTTCCTTTCCAGATGTCTTCTGAATGCATGATTAGATTAAAGGTCCTGGATGATGAAGGCACTTTATTTTATCACGACAGTCACATGTTTGAGATCATGCCCCGCTTATTGGATTCTTCCATAGAGCAAGCAGATGATTTCACTCTTGTGTATCTACGTTTTGAGGGATGGTTAGGTCTTTCCGTTATTCAACGAGCTTTTACACTTTACCGAGATGGTGAAAGGGTCGAGGTTGAGAGCAGGGATATACTACAAATCACTTCTTCAGATATACTTTTCTTTGGTCGAGAGCTTTCTCCCGGGCACTATGAAATAATGTTCGATTCAGAAGATATTGGGGACAGAGATTTTTCACAAATGAAGTTAGCAAGTTTCACGATAGAGGGAGAAGAAGAGGAAACTTTCGATCATCAATATCTATTCGCCCTAGTTCCAGTGATACTTATATCTACTCGGATGGTGTATCATCTGAAGAACAAAAGAGAAACTCCGTAGTTATCTTTCTGCAACAACTATCCAAGAGTCGTGACCTTTTCCGGATAGATCCTTATCATACAGATGTCGAATGTTTTCAAAGCCAGAATTATCCAATATGAGTTCTATCTGTTTTTTTGTATAAAGTTTTAACTGGATATCATACTCACTTTCTATGATCTCTCCTTCTTCGTCAACATGTAATTTCTCCACTATCTCTAGGATCTGGCTGTCTGAATGATAACTGCTCCTATTAAGCTTCCATACCTTTAGCCCCTTTGGTGTATCTCTCAGGGGACGATGTCTCTTCTCGGGACGTTTAAAATCGTTTTCTGGAGGTTCGAAGAGTTCTAGAGCTACCCCACCACCCGGTCGAAGGTGAGCAAATATCTTTCCTAGTACCTTATCAATATCGTCTTTATCAAGGAAATGGTGTAGATCACCGGTAGAAACGAAGATGAAGTCAAAGGTTTTACCTAGTTTGAAGAATCTCGCATCTTCAACTATCAGATCTTCAGGTTCAACATCTTCTTCTTCGAATTTTTCTCTAGCCTGATAGATCATGGACTCGGTCAAGTCGATCCCAGTGACGTTAAAACCTTCTTTGGCTAGTCCCACCAAGATTTCACCTGTACCACACATGAGATGTAGTACATCGTCTCCATATTTTTCTGCTATTTTGGCCCAGCTTTTGATCTCATCTTTTCGGTCTGGAAAAAAATAATCTATCGTATCGGCTCGCAGGGCGTATATCTCTGTCATATCGGCGGGCCTAAATCGTTTCATATTTTGAGATAGTTGGTGAGAATATTTAATGGTTTTGACCGATCACTCAAATGATACTATACCATCATCACAGATACGACATTCTATACTTTCCCTTTCAGGTACCGAACGGTGCTTGATTATACAGACCCTACGTGAGTGCCTTCCCCGGCCCTTTTCGATCTTTAGGATAGTCTTAGAATTATGATAAAGCATATGACCTCCTACAGGTTGTTCACTTCCATCACTTTGATTTTGATAAACCTGCGTTGTGATCAATACTGGAACATCTATTTTTCTAGCGATCCTCAGTAGTTTGATCATCTGCCTACCTAGTCGAGATGTAGCATTTTGATGGTCTTTACTGTTGAGCAAAGTTCTATAAAAAATAGTCATGCTGTCTACAACTATCAGTCCTAGGTCCAGATTACCGGAAAAACTTATCCTTTCTATCTCATCCAGACGCTTCTCTTGTTCTTCAAATGAATGGGCTCTGAAAAATAGGGTGTTCTGGAGCACTTCATCCGAGCGACCCCTGGACATTTGCTTTAAACGTTCGGTTGAAACCCCTTCGGTATCTAAGTAGAGAACCTTTTTTCCTTGCAATGCAGCGTTGCGGGTGAGTTGTAAACATAGGTTTGTTTTTCCAGTTCCACCACCTCCATATAACTCAGTAATAGTGCCAGATTCCATACCTCCATTAAGTATGGCATCGAGTGGGCTGCATCCCGTGGACAACTTCATGTTGGACCAAACAAAGGGGTTGATATTATTATTTATGGTCGCCATGTACACAGAATGAAATCTAATCATCGAGTGGTCTTTTAGCCCAAAAAGGTTAAATGATTGTTTTTTGATGAATATATGGATGAAAAGAAAGAGACGTGAATCATCAAGTAGGTGGATATTGTCAGTTTATACTTCACCTACAAACATCAGGGTGACGACATGAAAAAGATAGCCGCCCTTCTCTTAATATTTCTATTATTCACCGTTACCTTTCCAGGTTCGGATACTATATCATCCGAGGAACAAAGGGAAAATGCATCTCCCTGGCCCGGTTTTAGAAGAGGCGAAAAAAACACGGGGTTAAGTCATCATTCTACAAGACAGGTAGATGGAACCGTTCTATGGAGCAGATTGGCCAGGGGGAAGATCAATTCTTCACCAGCCATAGCAGAAGATGGCTCTATTTACTTTGGATCCGACGACGGTTTTATCTATGCACTGAACCCAAACGGCAGAACTATCTGGTGGTTCGAGACCTACGGAGTGGTCCATTCTAGTCCATCTCTCGATCGGTACGGCAATATATATATCGGTTCAGATAATGACAAACTTTATTCACTTATGCCAAACGGTCAGTTGAATTGGTCTTTTGACACCGATGACATCGTAAGATCATCACCAACCATAGGATACGATGGTACGGTATATGTAGGATCCTCCGACGGACGACTATATGCTATCGAACCAGATGGAGAGGAAAGATGGCGAGTAGAAACCGGCGGTGCTGTCACGTCCTCACCGGCCATTGGAGATGACGGTACCATATATATCGGTTCAGGTGATGGGCACATATATGCTGTAGAACCAGATGGGATGGTTAAATGGAGGTTAGAGACCGGAGGTGCCGTCAACTCCTCACCAGCTATAGGAAAGGATGGCAGCATATACATCGGCTCTGGTGATGGGCACATATACGCTGTGGACCCAGCGGGCACGGTCAAATGGAGTTTCGACACCGAAGGTGCTGTCAGTTCTTCACCAGCCATAGACCAGGATGGAGGAATTTACTTCGGATCCGAAGATATCACTTTTTACGCATTAAATGAAGATGGTACACTAAAATGGAGTTTCGACACCGACGGACCGATCATATCTTCCGCCGCCCTGGGAAGCGAAGGGTCGATCTACTTTGGTTCTAACGATGGCCATATATATTCATTAGATGAACATGGAAATTTAAGATGGAAAACCGATACAGGGGAACCGGTGATATCATCTCCAGCCATAGGAGGTAAAGATAGGTTGTATGCTCCCTCTACTAACGGTATTTTATATGCATTCATGGGTGTGCCATCAGCTCCTGAAAATCTAACCATAACGGTTGACGATGGAGAGTTGATACTCAGGTGGAACGCCTCGTTAGATAAAGGTGGGGACGACATAACAGGATATAGGATCTATAAAGGAGGCGACGTAGATAGTTTAAGATGGGTAGTACAGGTAGATCCGGAAACTAGATATTTTTCTGACTCCAACGTAGATATTGGAGAAACATACTACTACAGATTGAGCGCACTTAATGCCGCTGGTGAGGGGCCTAGAACAGATATAGTAAATGCAACAGCGGCGGTGTTACCTGATCCACCTATGGACCTGGAAGCCTCCCCAGGAGATAATAAGGTAGAATTAAGATGGGAGCCGCCGGATAACGATGGAGGTGGGGAAATACAGTATTACAGACTATATCGAGAAGAGGAGGACGAAGATCTAACATACCTAGACTCCGTTAAAGCTCCAGCACAGGAATATATCGATGAAAACGTCACCAACCGGATCAATTACTATTATTACGTCAGTGCGGTCAACGAGGCCGGAGAAGGGGATCGAACGGAGGGTGTGAGGGCCATGCCCACTCCAAGTTACTCATTGACTTACTGCTTTTTCTTACCCACGATCATGATCGCTTCATTACTTATCCTTTGGTTTTTACATTGGTATAGGAGATGGGGTAAAAAATCACCCCCACGTTTGGATATAAACTATAAGGGCTCAAAAAGATGAAACATGAGTTAATTCTATTCTAAAGGCCATCTTTCAACTTCGAGACGGTCTGCTGTAGGATATTCCTCTATACCAAAACACTCGTATGGTAGATATTCGCATATATGCTCAAGGACATCCAGGGATATCTCTACTCTGTTTTTAGCAGCATCGTACCAAACTAGATCAGGGGGGACAGAGTATTCCTTTTTAATACGAGATACCAGCTTTTTTGGTTCATCGCATAAGATGATCCCCCTGATCAGCATGCCTTCCTCGGTGACTATATCGCCTTTTTTAGCGACGTTCTTCGCCCGTCGTTTGATCCTGTTGCGAAGTTGGACCGCGTCTTTAAATGAAGAAGTACAGTAATGTAAGCATACATCTAGATCAAAAAATGCATCAACAATATCCCCACAGCCCACTGCCGCGCTGGAGCCGGATCCTTCCTGTTGAAGTCCTCTATCAGTGAGCTTTTTCCAATTCGTGGAAGAAAATTCGAGTTCGTTTAAGTTAACAAAATCTACATGTGGTCCTAATGTTGTTATGAGGTGCTTGAGTTCCGTTCCCATAAAAGGTATGGAGGGCACTTCTATACCTACGTCCAGATCGTGTTCCTTTAATTTCTTCATCAGAGGGAGGAATTCGGTCTCTTCTATGGTACTCCAAAAATCAACTGGAGGATGAAATCTTATCTCGTCTAAGCCCTCCTCTTCAACCCTTCTTATTCTATCGATTTCAGTAGTAGAGGTATATAGGTGGATATGATGTTCTTCACCAAATTCACTCTTTAAAAGAGCGATGTATTTGGATGTGAGATTGGAAAGTAATGGGTCTCCACCGGTGATGCCGGTTCCTTCGGCATCTATATTCCTGGCTTCTTCTAATATATCTCCTTCTCTATCGACTCTAAGTTCGTCGGCAAATACTACGTCCTTTCCTTTCTTTTCTTCTGATAAGGGGCAGTACCAACAATTTTCGGCGCACTTACCGGTCACCAAAAGTACCATCTTTGCACCTCGAGCACAATGAACGCATCCTTTTGGTAATTTACCGGTATATACAGAACCGCAAGATAGTTTTTTGATATTCACAGTTAAAAGTATGATTGATACACTACTTAAGAGTTTATGCAAATCCGACGTAATTAATTTATATCTGCCTTCGATTAACACGTAGTTAAAGGGAGATAAGATGACAAAAGACAAGCTAAAAAAAGAAGAGCCACCACACATCCATATCGGGTTCGATAAGAACGAACTCATGCTGAAAACGTTTTTGATGATGAGTATAATTGCTTTAGCTTCGATCATAGTCATGGGGTTGGATGCTTTAATACACATAATGATCGCTTTGGGAACTGTGCTGATCGTTCACAGCACCATATACTCTTATCAAGTGTGGAAGGATATCGAACCGACCTACAGATCTCCCGCATCACCCATGGTTGCCGGTATGATCGTCGGTTTGGCCATGCCCATCGCAGCCCCATTCGAGGTGACCGCCGGGGTCGCCCTTTTGACAATATTGGGTTTCAAATATGGGCAGGGTAAGTACTTTAAAAGAAAGTATTTGAATCCAGCGGCTGCTTCCAAAGTTATACTGCTTTTGGTTTTATCTTTAAAAACTTTGAATGAGGGTTTACTGTTTCATACACATCATATTGACTTAGATCTGATGACCGCCACAGGACTCCAGAGTTCTATGTGGATATTCAGTAGGGAAACTCTGCCTATAATAGGCTTTGATTTATCACCGGCCCAGAGTCTATTCCTATGGCAGACCCACGGATGGATAGGAGGAGCTTCCAGCATAGTGGTGTTGATAGTGGGAGCTATCGCCGCCTATTGGTTGAGATATAAATGGAGGATAATAGTCAGTACTTTGGTCACCATGACGATATTAGCTGCAGGTATGGGCATATACCTAAACGGTGATCCTATCCTCAGGATAGCTTTCCACGTTTTTACCGGTAGTTTGATCTTCCTAGCATTCTTCATGGCGACAGAACCCCAGAGTACACCTATGACAAACTACGGTCAGTACATGTTCGGTTTTTTTTTAGCATCGCTTACCTTCGGGCTTCAGCTTTTAAATGTCCTAGGAGGTTCCATCATCGCACTTGTTATACTGAATGTATTCACGGACCAGTTCGATAAGATCGTGATCAAAAAACCATACGGTCACAAAGGGGTGAAAAAATGACGACTCCAAAGCACTTCGAAGAGAAGGGAAGATTCCAGATGGATATCAGTATGAAGATGGGGGCTGAAAAAAAACCCTTCAAGATCTTGAAACCTCCTAAGAAAGCCATCGTCTTTATGCAGCAGCATATTGGAAAGTGCAACTTACCTACGGTAAACGAAGGAGAAAAAGTAATCACAGGCCAAAAGATAGGTGATGCAGAGGGGAAGATGACGGTTCCCGTACATAGCCCTATAACAGGGGTCGTGGAGGGCATAAGAAAAGTGTATCATCCTGTGTTGAACTGTCCTGATACAGCGGTGATTATAAGACAAGAAGGGGAAGAAGGATTGATGCCACTACCATCATTCGACTTGAATGATAGAAATGAAATAATCGAACTGACTAGAGAGGCGGGTATAGTCGGCATGGGTGGTGCTGCATTCCCCACACACGTGAAACTTGCCTGTAAAGGTGTAGATACATTTATAGTGAACGCTAAAGAGAGCGATCCGAACTTAGTTTGTGACGTAAGGTTGATGATCGAGAAGCCGAGAGAAGTTGTGAGTGGGATAAAGCTCATGGCTAAAGCCCTAGGGGCCCGTAGAATTGTATTCGCAACCCGAACCCACAAGGGGGAGCTTCCAGAGCTCGAAAAGATAATGAAAGAAGGGGGCATAGAAGTGAAAAGAGTGCGCCCTTCATACTCAGTTGGAAGTGAAAAACTTTTGGTAGAGGAATTGTTGGGTAGGGAAGTTCCAAGCGGTACATTTCCTCCATACATAGGTGTCGTTGTTAACAACATTTCTACTGCATACGCACTTTACAAAGCCGCTCATCTCAAAGAACCGGTCATATCCCGTGGGATGAGCTTCTATTCAGATAAAAACGGCATAGAAAATGTGTGGTTCAGAACGGGTACCATGGTCGGTGAGGTGCTAGGTAGTTTGGGTTATGATATAAGAAAGTTCGATCGTTTGATCATAGGCTCTTTGATGATGGGATGGTCTATACCTTCCTCGGAAACACCCTTGTTAAAGTACTCCGCCGGGCTGACTGCTTTGAGTCCCGAGTATCCTAAACCATACGAAAAGCAACTGCCGTGTATAAGATGCGGTTACTGCGATAGCGTTTGCCCAGTGGATATATATCCCTCACTTATAATGAAGGAGGATAAAGAAAAAGATGTTAAAGCATTAAGACGTCTCAAAGTGATGGACTGTATCGAGTGTGGGTTGTGTTCCTATGTTTGCCCATCACACATCAGATTGACCAAACATCTATGGGGCGGAAAGAGAAAGGCTAAACGACCCTAAGGAATTTATACTATAAGGTGTTATACTAGAATAGAAGTATCTAAAATACTATTGGTGAAAACAATGGCAGATGACAATACGGTGTTTATCGGAAGGAAAGAAACGATGGCTTATGTTTTAGCCGCGGTCACCCTTTTCAATAAAGACTACAAAAAAGTGGTTATAAAGGCCAGGGGGAGATCTATCAGCAAGGCTGTAGATGTGGCGGAGATAACCAGGCACAGGTTTATCGAGAAGGCTGAGATAACTGATATCGTGACCGATACTGAGAAGATAGATGAAAAAGATAGTGACCGTACGGTAAACGTATCCTCCATCGAAATAACAATGGAACTAAAAGATTGAGTTGATCGATCCTTTATGGTAGTTCAACGGAGTTGTTTTAGCTTTGCTGTTTTACTCCCAGAAGTAACTACCGTTCTCCATGATAGTTTCGCCGTCGAAGGTCATTTTACCCTTCTTCATGTCCTTTATGATATCAACGTGGATCGCACTTTTGTTGCCCTGAAGTCCTTCACCAACAGACTTTGGTACTGCAAAACCTAAAGCCAGATGTACCGTGTCGCCCATCTTTTCATCGAACAGCATGTTACGTGTGAACCTGTTTATATCTCTGTTAGTACCTATTCCGAGCTCTCCCAATCTCCGGGCCCCGTCATCTGTATCTAAGATACTTGCTAACAATTCTTCATGGGAATCCGATGAATGATCCACAACTTCTCCACCCTCGAACTCTAGTTTTACTCCGTGTATCTCCCTTCCAGATTGCACAACAGGAAGATCGAAGTATATCTTACCTTCGGTCTTTTCAGGTACAGGTGCTACGTAAACTTCCCCACTAGGTAAGTTGTGTTTTCCGTCGGAGTTGATGGGATTCATCCCTTTTACACTCAGATACAACTCGGTATCCGCACCTTCTATGCATACCTCATCGGTATCGGCGAGTTTTTCTCGCAGTAATTCCTGCATATCGTGTACCTCCTGCCAGTCCCTGATTATACTGTTCCAGACAAAATTCTGATACTCTTCCAAGGACATCCCGGCGAACTGGGCCTGGGATGCCGTCGGGAATTGGGTCAGGGATACTCGCATGTCGGATAAAAGATCCATCAATGGTTGATTAGCTAGAGCGTGAGAAGAAACTAAAGAACCGGGTACCTCGGCCATAGATGCTAAATTATCGTCACCCCTTATAGATATGAAGACGTCGGAGGCCTTAACTAGCTCGATAAGGTGTTCTGGTGTTTTAAATCCTTCACCGTGTTCCAGCATGTAAGCCCTGTTCGCTTCGTTAGAGCTCATCAAGGTTATGGGCTTTGCCTTCCTTTCACCGATCTCATTATACAATGCTAATACTAGTTCATAAGCAGAAGGATGAGCTCGTATGATAACGTTGTCTCCTTCTTCTATCTCTGTACTCCAATCAACAAGAATTTTAGCGTGTTTTCTTATCCTTTCATCCATTTTGATGCCACCTTTATCTATTGTGTGAATTGAAGGTTGGTGATTTATAATTATCGCAACGGGGATGATTCTAGGATACCAATAAACTTTTTTACTCGACCTCTTTTTGAACCTTAGATGTCTAACAACGATTCTAAAGATTACAGTAGTCCATGGACGCTTAAATACGATAATATGCTCCCTGACCTTTCATGGTATTGGTGGTGGTGGATATTCTTTATAGATAATCCAAAGGATCCAAAAAGGCCTAAACAATTGATGATACTCTGGTCCACAAAGTACACCGATAATATTTTGATCAACGACAAGCATTGGTCGGTTAGTAAACTACCGGCCATAGAGAACGGTAGGTTGAAGTTCAACGGGATGACGGCCGCATGGTGGTTCGATGGAAATAAGATGCATGAACCGATAATCTTAGATGAGATGGACTTCGAGGTGATCAAAAACGGTAAAAAAGGAAAACTTGTTCCCAAAAAGAAGGTAACGGACTATAGATTCTTCGGTTCTCCTGAAAAATACAGGGTCAACATAATCGACGAAGATAACGATTTCAGATTCGAACTAACGCCATGGAACGACTTTCTACAGAAGCATCGATTCAAGGAAAATCACTACACTAAAAAATACAGTTATAATATTATGAAGATATACGGTATGAAATTAAAAGGAGTGATAGAGGGAGAGAAAGTAAAGGGAACGGGTTACTTTCAAAGGGTGAACGTTAACGCTCCTGCGGCACCTTGGTATTGGGGACTAGTTCACTGCGAAAGCGGCAGTTTCATCCATTATTTCAATCCTTTCATCGGTCCTCAGATATTTAGAACTAAAAAGAAACAAAGGTCCAAGCTGGATTTCGGAGATATCTCTCTTTCTGGGTCGATCTTGTTCTATCATAAGGAAACCGATACTGAGTTTAACTTTAGGACAAAATCGGTCAAGGTGAAGCATCATTTTGAAGACGATGTACCTGTCTTCATAGTTACAGGAGATGATGAAGAGAAGCGGATCCGCATGGTGTTGAAAGCATACTCTAGAGCACATTGGAGATTCCAGCAGCCTCGAAAGTACGGTATGAAGTCTATCCTTTATTACAACGAATACCCCGCTACGTTATTAGATTTTGAATTCGAGAAAAAAGACGGTACTCTTATAGTTAAAAAAGAAGATCTCGGTAAAACATGTGCAAATTTTGAGCACACGTGGGGAAAGATGTTTTAGAGGCACAAACAATTTTTAAACCCCTCCGAGTATCCCAATCCGATATGATGCAAAAGGTTCCACTGACGGATGTATCCATCGGAGACAAGATAAAGGTCGAGAAAGAAGGACGTGAATACACAGGTATTCTGATGCCTACTCATCGATTTAGCGGTGATAGGATCATCACATTGAAGCTTGATAACGGTTATAACATCGGTTTGAAAGTTACTGATGAAGAAAGGGTAGTGTTATTAGAAAAGGGTGGTGATATCGAGCGTAAGTCCGTTGATCTACCATCTATAAACGAAGACCTCCCTAAGATATCGATATTGGCCACAGGAGGTACCATAGCAAGCTATGTAGACTACCGAACGGGAGCGGTTCATCCCGCTCAGACCGAAGATGATATGATATATTCTAACCCGGAACTTGCCCAGCGATGCTTTCCATCGGTAGAAGTATTGTTCAGTAAGTTAAGTGAGGATATAGAGCCAAACGAATGGATTTTGATCGCTGACAGTATAATAAAAGAATTCCAGGCAGGTGCGGAAGGAGTGGTCGTAGCGCACGGTACGGATACCATGGGATACACTTCTGCCGCACTCTCGTTTTTATTGGATGATCTACCCGGTCCAGTGGTGTTGGTGGGGTCACAGCGTTCCAGTGATCGACCGTCGAGTGATGCGAACCTCAATCTATTGGCTGCTGTTGAGGTAGCTAAAAGCGATATATCAGGAGTGTACGTTGTTATGCACGAAAACTTAGACGATAACAGATGTTCCATACATATGGGAACCAAAGTGCGTAAGATGCACACAAGCAGAAGGGACTCCTTCAAATCCGTAAATAAAGAGCCTGTTGGATGGGTGGACCCAGAGGAGAGAATAGTAAAGGTAGAAGGTGTTCCGTGCAGAAATAAGAAGGAACCGAAAAGGATAGGCTGTATAAACGGAGATGTAAGCATGATATACGTTCATCCGGGGATGGATGAAGGCTTACTCTTGAATGGCAGCGAGGGGGTGGTATTGGTAGGTACCGGTCTGGGTCACGTACCCACAAGAGTGATATCCACGGTTAAAGAATTGATAGACGAAGGTGTACCTGTGGTAGTCACAAGTCAATGTTTACACGGGACGGTAAACTGCAACGTATATTCAAGCGGACGGATGCTGGCTGAAGTCGGTGTTATTCCCGGTAAAGATATGCTCCCTGAAACCGCACTGGTCAAACTGATGTGGGCTTTGACTCTTGATGATAAAGTGGAAGATATAATGGAAACCAACGTAGCAGGTGAGTTTTCGGAGAGGAGGTGGTGAATCATGGTGGATTATCAAGAACTAGGGCTAAAAGTGGGACTTGAGATACATCAGCAGCTGGACACAAATAAATTGTTCTGTAGTTGTCCTTCTGAGATGGTCGATGAGATAGGAAAAGAATTAGTACGCTTCCTTAGACCAACGGCCAGTGAATTGGGAGAAGTAGACAAAGCCGCACTGATGGAGGCTCGAAAGGGTCTACATTTTAAGTACCAGTGTCCGCAGAAATCCTCATGTTTGGTGGAGATGGACGAAGAACCACCCCAAGGTCCCGACCCCAATGCCATGGAGTTAGCTCTTAAGATGGCAATGATGGTGAACGCATCGGTGGTGGATGAAGTTCATTTCATGCGAAAGATAGTGATAGACGGATCGAATACGTCTGGATTCCAACGCACCGGTCTGATAGCTACAGACGGGGAACTGGTGATAGATGGAAATCGCATCGGGATATCTCCGATCTGTCTTGAGGAAGACGCTGGGAGGAAGGTCGAATCAAAAGGTAAAGAAAAGACATACCGGCTGGATCGATTGGGGATACCGCTGATTGAATTAGCTACCGGCCCTGATATCAAAACACCTGAAGAGGCTAAGCACGTAGCCCAGTATATCGGCGGACTGCTTAGAGCTACAAGAAGTGTGAAGAGAGGCATCGGCACCATAAGAGAAGATGTGAACATATCTATCGCAGAAGGTGCCAGGGTCGAAATAAAGGGGGTTCAGGAGCTAAAGATGCTTCCGACGTACATAGAGAACGAAGTGGAAAGACAACTGATGCTTATAGAGAAAATGAGATCGTTGAAAGATAGGGAAGCAAAGGTTTCAGGTAAAGTATATCATCTTACCGATCTATTCAAGGAGTGCTCAAGCAAGATAGTTAAATCTTCATTGAAAAACGGGAAAGGTGTCTATGGGATAAAACTGAAAGGATTCAACGGAACCCTACGTGGAGAGGAGGGAAAGGCACTCTTAGGACCGGAACTAGCGGCCTACGCAAAAACAGCAGGTGTAGGAGGTATATTCCACAGCGACGAACTACCTGCATACGGCATAGAAAGTGTTGAATGTGAAGCGGTTGTCAACGAACTAGATATGGAAGGGGAAGATGCCTTCGTCTTAGTTGTAGATGAAGAGAAGAGGGCGAAAGATGCTTTAGAACAGGTCAAGATCAGGGCCATCTTGGCTATGAAAGGGGTTCCAGAGGAAACAAGAAATGCCGTTGAAGACGGTAGCACTGTTTTCTTAAGACCTATTTCCGGTGGAGCGCGAATGTATCCAGAGACCGATATCCCACCTTATCCCATAAATCCAGGATATCTAGAAGGACTTGAACTTCCGGAAACACCCGACGAAAAGATCAAACGGTTTAAAAAGGAATACGGATTGAATAAACAGCAGAGCGGCCAGTTATTCAGAAAGGGTTACGACCTGCTCTTCGAAGATATGATGAAAGAAGGAATAGACCCATCTATAGCCTCAAATATGTTATTACATACTTACCCCGAGTTGAGTAAAGAGGGATATGAACCGGATGATCTTTTGGATGAGGTTGTAAAAGAGGTTTTAACCAGGGTCAAAAACGGTGAATTTGCCAAGGAAGGTATCCCTAAGGTCTTGGGTTTGATCCTAGAAGGTAATTCGGTTGATGAATCTATATCAAAAGCCGGGCTGGAAGTTGTAGATGATCATGAAGTAAGAAATGTGATCAAAACGATCATTGAAAATAGAAAGGATTTTGTTCAAGAACGTGGTATGGGGGCTATGGGACCCCTTATGGGGGTAGTGATGAAAGAATTCCGAGGTAAGGTCGATGGGAAAAAATTGAGTGGTATCCTGAAAGAAGAGATCGAAAAATGGTGCAGCTAACATGAAGAAATTGTTGAAGGATCTAAAAGATGGTGATCCAGAGGTAAGAGCTGAAAGTGCCAGGGAACTGGGAGTTAAAGGTGATAAAGATGCAGTACCTCACCTTATGGAAGCGTTAAAGGACGACGATCCCTTGGTGCGGGCTAATACCGCATTGGCCCTTGGCCATCTGGATCGATCTAAAGAAACGGTTGGATCGCTGTTACGTCTTTTGAAGGACGAGAGCTGGGTGGTAAGGCATGACGCCGCTATCGCCCTGGGTGAGTTAAAGGCAGAACAAGCTGAAAAAAAATTGATCGAATTACTTAAGGATGAAGTTATCGACGTTAGAAAACAGGCGGTAAAGGCTTTGGGTAATATAGGAAAGGGTATAAACGTGTTAGAGGGTTATATCGACGATGAAGATATCAGAGAGGAACTAGTCTACGCCTTCTCTAAAAACAAAAGTTATGATAATTTAGTAAGGTTGTTCAACACAGGCTCTCAGGACATAAGGATCAAAGCCATCAAAGGTTTAAAAGAGCCTCAGGAATATGTGGATGTTATCACAAAAGCATTGAAAGATGACTCGTGGAGGGTCCGTGAAGAAGCCGCTTTGAGAGCAAGGGGAATAGAAGAAGCCAGAAACGCTTTGATTGGTGCTCTAAAAGATGAAAAATCACATGTAATAGTCGAAGCTCTTCGTTCCTTGGCAGATATTGGAGACGAAAAGTTAGTAAAGGAAATTCGACATTTGAAGGAGCACAATGATCCATCCGTTCGAGAAGAATGGAGCAGAACCATGTACCTTTTTAACGGGGATTGCTTAGAGATGATGGACGCATTCCAGGTAGAAGATAATCCCAGAGTTAAATGGTCTATGGCCGAAGCCATCGGTAGAAATGATAGTTGTGTTGAGTTGTTAAAAGATATATATGAAGGGTCACAAGGAGATGATAAGATCTTACTTGCCTGTGCTTTGGCTTGGGGGGGTAATAGAACAGGCTTGCAAGATATATTGGAAGCTCTAAAGGATGAAAGATGGAAGGTTAGGCAGAGATCTATAGAAGCCGTGAGGTTGATACCCCCAGATACATTAAATAAAAAGGAAAGGAGGAAGTTGATCAGTGGTCTTTCGGAGTTGTTAGATGATCCTGACAAATGGGTCCGGATAGAATCGATCAAGGCTTTGAGGGATTTTTCAGAGGTGGGAAAAGACAAGGTATTGAATATTATTTCAGAAAGAAAAAACCAAGAAGTTGATGAAGACGTAAAAGGGGTAATAGAAGGATTAAATAAAGGTCAAGGTCCGAAAAGTTAATACTTACTTTTTACCTATACGGATCAGATGGATAGAAATACGATGTTGATATTGATATTACTCCTCGGTTCCGCCTTCATCCCTTCAATTTTATATCTTGTGTGGGTTAGGAATTCAGAGAAGATAGGTAAAATGGATTGGAGTAAGGTCATCGTACTGTTCGTATGGGGTGCCGTTTTTGCAGTG
This sequence comes from Thermoplasmata archaeon, assembly GCA_003560595.1. Lineage (GTDB taxonomy): Archaea > Thermoplasmatota > Thermoplasmata > Halarchaeoplasmatales > Halarchaeoplasmataceae > Halarchaeoplasma. Next base: position 20,263 of record PWKY01000011.1, read on the forward strand.
ATAATGGCTGTAATACTTTCTCTCCTCTTCATAGGAGTCCTTTCTTTGGAAACTCTACAAGAAGAATACGTTTTCCTCCAAAGGCTTCAGGATCCTACCATAAGAACACTTTTTATCGTATGTGTTGTAGCACCGGTAGTCGAGGAGTTCACCAAAGTGATGGGGGTAGTTTCCTTTAAATCTAGTATATTTGAATTAGAAGATGGACTTGTTTTAGGTGCTGCATCCGGACTGGGGTTCGCAGCTACTGAAAATCTTTTGTACGGAAGCAGTGCTTACTTTCAATATGGATTTCAGACCTTTGCCGTTCTGATAGTCGTTCGCAGCGTGGCCAGTACCTTACTTCATGGGAGCGCAAGTGCCGTAGCTGGTTATGGAATATCAAAAGGATTGATGTCCAAAAAACATTATGCGGTACCATATTATCTGGTAGCGGTTGTGATGCACGGCGCTTTCAACTATTTAGCATCGGCAGGTATGCTTTACGATGGGGATATACCCATAATCGCTTTGGTGGCTGCTGTGATGTTCTCGTTGATTTCTTTTAAGCTAGTTAGGGGAAAGATTAAAGAACTGGATAAAAAAGTGACATACCGGATGTAGTTTCAATGAAATCGAAAAGAAGATTTCCACAAAAAGGTATTGCCGAAGGTAAGATAATGGCGCGTATCCTTAAAGCCAAAAGAGAAGACAATGATTTTACCGACGGTACCGTCTTCGGTTCCATGTGCACTTCACCTCTAGAGATAGCAAAAAAAGTCCACAGTATGTTCTTAGAATCAAACCTAGGTAATCCTGGACTTTACATGGGTACGATAGAGTTGGAACGGGAGGTACACGAAGCTGTTGCTTCTCTGATAAATGCTCCGGAAGGGTACGAAGCCTTATCCGTGGGTGGAGCGACTGAAGGGAATATACTTGCACTTTGGAGGGCCCGCAATGAATGTGGAAAAAACAAGGTAATACTTCCCAAAAGCGCCCACTTTTCATTTAAAAAAGCCTGCGATCTATTAGGTATGGAGTCTGTTGAGATACCATTGGATAAAGATCATCTGCCAGACTTATATATCATGGAAGATAAAATAGATGATGATACCGCTGTTGTAGTTGGCATAGCTGGAACCACCGAATTAGGATTGGTCGAACCGATAGAGGAAATTGCAAAGATAGCGGGTGATATACATCTACACGTAGATGCCGCCTTTGGCGGGTTCACGATCCCTTTCCTTAAACAATATGAAACATTACCAAGATTTGATTTTAATATATCTGGGGTTGATTCTCTGGTTTTAGACCCACATAAGATGGGGTTATCAACAATCCCTCTGGGTTTGTATTATTCCATAGACGAACATCCTATATCTGTAGAGGCTCCGTATTTGACGGGAAAACATCAAAAAACGATAACCGGTACCAGGATGAGTGCTTCTATACCTGCATTTTGGAGTGTGATCAAGTATATTGGATTTGAGGGCTATTCATCCATTGTGGAAAGTTGTATGAAAAATACAAGAGTCCTACTTGATCTAGGGAAGTCCATAGGATTAGATCCCATCGTTGAACCGGTTCTTAATATCGTTTCATTCCATCATCAGGATCCCGACTCAGTTGTAAAAAAGATGGCTAAAAAGGGATGGAATATTTCTCAAACCGTGAATCCCAGAGGTTTGAGGTTCGTGATAATGCCACATGTAACTGAAGGATCTATCTATAAGATGGTTCCGGCCTTGGAGGATTGTATTTGATAGTCAGCGGTTACAGATTCGACATGGATAAAGCAAATTGTTTGCTGGAAAAGATGGGGGCACAAAAAGCTATACTGCAGCTTCCAGATGGTTTGCGTTACAGATCCCAGGTATTCATAGATGCTCTTGATGTACATATCGAATTATGGGGTGGAAGCTGTTACGGTGCCTGTGATCTACCGAACTCTATAGGTGACGCCGATGTACTTATCCACGTAGGTCACTCCGAAATACCCAACATGGAAACCAGATACCCGGTCATATACCTCGAAGGGCATAGTACTGTTGAACTAGAGGTACCAGATGATTTTGTTGAAAGATTTGTAGGTAAGACTGTTGCCCTTTACTCTACTGTTCAATACATAGAACAGAGAGATGAGTTGGCTAAGATATTGACTGAGAAAGATGTGACCATTGTGATGGGAGAAGGGGACGATCGTATCAAGTACCCTGGTCAGGTCTTAGGCTGTAACTTTTCAGCCAGTGTAAAAGCGGATGAACACGTATTTGTAGGTACTGGTAGATTTCACCCGATCGGCTTATCGATGTCGCTAAAAACGGCTATCCATGTACTAGATCCGGTTACCAAAAAATACCTTACTACCGAGGGACTTAACGATAAGATTTTAAGAAAGAGATTTGCAGCTATCACGATCTCGCAAGAGAAAAATTCCGTCGCCATATTAGTTTCCAATAAGATCGGGCAGTATAGAGGTAAACTCGCAGATAGCTTAAAAGAACGATGTCAAAGATGTAGGATCGTTTATATGGATGAGATAATACCTGAAAAAGTAGATTCGCTGGGATTTGAAGTGGCTATAAACACCGCATGTCCAAGGTTAGCACTGGATGATAATATCAGATTTAAAACAACTATGTTAACCCCGCAGGAGTTCCTTATAAGTCGAAAGGAACTTGATTGGGCTGATTGGGAGATGGACGAGATAAAGTGATTATTCGGTGCTTTCTGCATCGATTATATTAAATCTCTCCTTGTAAGTAGTTATCACCATCATACTCTTGATATCTTCGATACCAGATAGTGAAGCTGTCTTATCAAGTATGAATTTCTTCATATGGTCGTAGTCTTTAAAACGGGCTTTGATCACTAGATCAACATCGCCGGTTACTAAAAAAACGTCCTCGATATTGTTTGATTCTGATAGTTTTTCCGCAACTACATCGACTTCTTTAGTATCTACTTTGATTGAAATAATGGAGCTTACTCCACGTCCTTCGTAGTAGCTTGATATTACTTCCTCGTATTCGTCATTGGTTTTCTCTTCACTCATATTACCAACTCTTTGTTATTGTAACACACCTTATTTAGGGCCGTAAATTAGAGGGTATTTTCTATCTCTTCCTGTATATCCTCATATACCTGTTGTAAAAGGGTTTCAAGTAATTGATTCTCGTATTCTACGTAGCGGCCTAGGCTAGTTTGGACCTTAGCCAGATACGACGAATTATCCTTGACGATCTCTATTGAACACAGGGTTTCTTCCATCCAGACACCTTATTTAAATGGAGGTATAACCATTTGATATATAAAGCTTTTGAAGAGGTGTATTTATATCTAGGAGATTATGTTATAATTAAGTGGTCTTTGCACCCATCAAAGTTTTATAGTAGTACAATATAGTGCACCCAAATAAGATAAAGGTGTTTCCAAATGGTAGAGTTTCAGGTATCTATCGCAGATCCAAAAGAAGGAAAGTCTTTCCAAACTAAAGTCGAAGGACATCATGCCAACTCACTTATAGGTAAGAGTATAAGTGATGAAGTAGACGGCATATTTGTTGGCCTTCCAGGATATAAACTCAGGATCACAGGTGGAAGTGATTCAGACGGGTTCCCTATGAAAAAGGGTATGCCCATCCCTGGACGTAAGAAGATAATAGGAAAGAAAGGCGTCGGTTTTAAGTCAAATCCAAAGGAAGTTAAACTTAAGAAAACTTTGAGAGGGAGCAGGATATCTACGGATATTTCACAGGTCAATATGAAAGTCGTAGAACATGGTCCCAAAAAAGTATCAGAACTACTTCAAGAAGATAAAGGAGAAGACTGATGAACGTTCCAAAACAACCTGAAGTGAATATCGGTTTAGTAGGCCATGTAGATCATGGTAAAACTACTTTAACAGAGGCCTTGAGTGGCGAATGGACTGATCGTCACTCTGAAGAGACTAAAAGAGGAATAAGTATTAGATTAGGATACGCTGATACTTCTTTTTATAAATGTCCATCTTGTGAAGGCACTGAATCCTATACCCCAGTAACTAAATGTAGAAAATGTGGTGGAGAAGGAGTATTGCTTCGGGCAGTTTCCTTTGTAGATTCTCCGGGGCATGAAACACTTATGGCAACCATGCTTTCAGGAGCATCTATGATGGACGGCGCGGTTTTAGTGATCGCTGCCAACGAAGATTGTCCACAACCCCAAACCCAAGAACATCTGATGGGATTGGACATATCTGATGTAAAAAACGTCATCATCGTTCAAAACAAGGTCGATTTGGTGACCTCTGAGAAGGCTAAAGAAAATTATCAGCAAATAAAAGAATTTACAAAGGGTACGGTGGCTGAAGACGCCCCGATAATACCTGTATCCGCTCATCACGATGTGAACATAGATATATTGATAGAGGCTATTGAAAAACATATACCCACTCCTGAAAGGGACATAGACTCGCCTCCTTTGATGTCCATTGCACGTTCCTTCGATATCAACCAACCAGGTACACCGATAAGTAAATTAAATGGTGGTGTGATCGGAGGGAGTCTCAAGACAGGTGAACTAAATGAGGGGGATGAGATCGAGATTTGCCCTGGTTTCAAAAATGAGAGCGTTGGCGAACCTAAATGGGATCGTATAATCACAGAAGTAAGATCGTTAACTAGCGGAGCCTTATCACTAGATAAAGTAAGACCTGGTGGATTGATCGGCGTCGGTACAGGCCTAGATCCATCACTAACCAAATCAGATTCACTCGTTGGACATGTATTAGGTTACCCAGACGAACTTCCGCCTATTAAAGAGGATTTCGTGATGAAAATTCATCTATTAGATAAAGTAGTAGGTTTGGACCGTGATCTTCAGGTAGAAGAAATTAAGACACGTGAACCTCTGATGCTTACAGTTGGAACCTCAACAACGGTGGGTGTTGTTAGTTCAGCTAGAGGAGAAGAAGCCGCAGTCAATCTCAAAAGGGCGGTTTGTGCTGAATCGGGACAAAGGATAGCCATAAGCAGAAGGATCAAAGGAAAGTGGCATCTGATAGGATACGGGATAATAGAATGATCTTATAGATCTTAACGTTTTTTTACTTGATTAGTTTAAGCTATAGCAATATCTTTGTTGTTTAAAAATAAGAGTAAAAGTGAGCAACTGACAGCGGGCCAAAGGCCGAGATAGGCTTCAAACAGTTCGATTTACCTTTCTCCCCGTAGGGAGCGAGGCTTCGAACCTAACCCAACGGTCTAGGGATCCGCGAAGGACCTAGGCTTCCCATGGGCTCGCGCTCCATAGTACAACAGAGAACGCGGGTAGGCTTAACTTCTGGGTTCGGGATGGGACCAGGTGTTACCCTACCGCTATGGCCGTCATGTTGCTCGTTAAAAGAGTTAAAGTGAACCCATATTTATATCTTTTGTTATAGAACCCAGTATATCATCGAAATCGTTTAATGGTCAATCCATGATTAGAAGCCCATGATATGTGGGATCGACGAGGCTGGGAGAGGTCCTGTGATAGGGCCACTGGTAGTCGCTGGCTTTATGATGGATAGTGAGGAAGCGTTGAAGGGTATGGGTGTAAAAGATTCCAAAAGATTATCTCCTGATAAAAGAGAAGTTCTCTTTGAAGAGATAATAAATTTAGGTGAATACGTTTTCGCTCGAGTTACCGCAGAAGAGATAGATCATTTAAGATCAAAGGAATCACTGAACGATATAGAAGCATCACTCTTCGCTAAAGTGATCGAAGAACTCTGTCCAGAAGGCACCACAGTCTATGTCGATGCCGCAGATGTCGACGAAGATAATTTTAGTAGAAAGATACGATCGCATTTAAACAGACCTATAGAGATAGTATCAAAACATCGAGCCGACGACATGTTTCCTATCGTATCGGCAGCATCTATATTGGCTAAAGTTGATCGGGACCGACGGGTGAGAAAAATTAGCGAAGATTTGAATCATGACCTAGGAAGCGGTTATCCTTCTGATAAAAAGACCATCGATTTTCTTGAGCGATGGGTCAAAGAACACGGAAGACTTCCAAAATATACTAGAATGTCCTGGAAAACTTCACAGAATATATTGAGCAGGACAAAGAACAAAACACTCGATGATTTCTAAACAAAGCTTATAAATGGTATAAACTATGCTGGGATAAGAGTTGTTCAAAATGGCTGACAAAGAAGAAGTAAAAGAGATGCTAGAAGACCTGCTTGAATCGTTCAAAGAAAAAGTCAAAAAGGATGACAAAGTAAAGAAAAGATTAGAAGATTTTAATAGAAATATCGCCATCCTGTTTGAAGATGATGGTGACTATTCTTTTACTCTCTCCGACGGGGAAGTTAGCAAAATAAAAGAAGGAAAAACGAAAAGTGCAGATATCACCATAACGACAGACAGCGTCACCTTGAACGCTCTCATAGAAGGAGATATGAAAGCTATGGAGGCATACGCTAGAAAAAAGATCCGGGTGGATGCACCATTTATGGACTTACTTAAAATCAAGGATATGTTCTAACTGTAACGGTTAACTAATTCATCAGGTAATTTCATGAATTCCCGTAGTAGGCATGTAGCGTAGCTACCTTTTTGCAAAAAGAAAGATATATTCAAACCACCACACTTCAATTTCCATTGCAAATCTTTAGCAGGTGAAAAAATAGAGCGCCGAGTTCCTCTAGAAGATAGCTTTCGCATCTTAGGGACAACGAAGTCTTTATTCTCCAACCCCTCTTCTTCGATGATCTTTCGCTCGATCTCACCTTGTTCCCCACCTGAAAACTTAGAATCCAAACCAAAAAGAGGGGCACTTACGTAGCCTTTACCCTCTTTGACTAGTTTGGAAGCCCTGCTCAGATTTCGGTCCTCGATCTGAACCGAGTTCGCTAACACGGGATATCCCTCCCTATCTGTTGGAAGAACAACATCTCCAACGATTACATCGTTAAAAGGTAGACCTCTTTTCAACCTTTCACTAAGGATCCGATTAAATATGTAAGATTGATATGCATGAACGAACATCTGCAGTAAATTATCTGGAAGCACTTTTAGTGAAGAAACATAGTCCTCAGGATCTTTAACAAGTTCCTGGATCATGGCCCTTTCAAAAGTTAAAATATGGGGATATTCTTTAAGGGCATCTTCATAATCCCATCCATCTTCCAAATTTTTTCTAGCTTCATAACAACCTTTCCCTTCGCCTTCTAGTGGATTAGCGATATAAGTTTTTACAGCTTGCTCAAAATCACCTTTAACGATGGCTTTTCCAGTTAAATGAGTGATTGGACGTACTGTGCCAAATCTTTGAACACCGAACCAATTTGGAAATCCACCGATTTCCTTTATATTGGAGCCGACCTCATTTGAATAGGTTTCGGCCTCTTCTATATCTACATCAAGGTCCCGTACAACGATATCGAACCAATTACCCTTATGAGCACCGATAAACAAAGATCGATCAGACTTTGTTATGTCTCTAATTTCTACATCCTTGATGCTGAGTTTCAATAATGCACTAGGATCAATTTTGAAGGACATCCATTGAGTTGTAACAGCTCTTTTATCCTTGGTTCCCGCAAACCTGATCCTATGTCTGCTTATATGAAGTTCACGGGACAATTCACGTATCAAACGATTGGTTTCCCAGTTACGAGACCATACTTTAGCTAGAACATAATCTCCTTCGCCTTCCCATTTACTTATATCAAATTCTTCATCGACCCTAAAATCTTCGGGATATTTCTTTAATTTTCCTCCGATACCCGGACAATCATGCATGAAGAAATCTATTCCAGCCTTCTTTTCCATCAGTTTCCCCGTTTTACTCCTCTTCCGAGAACAAATCCTCATAAAGTGAGCCGAATTGATCTTTGATGATCTTGGCGTTTTCAATCAATATGTCCTTGGGATCTGAGCCCTCTTTGCTAATTATAGATAGAACTGGATCATCCAATTCCTGATGCTCAACAGAGTAGTTGACATCGGATACCCTATCATCCGAAAGAAGATTCTCTACCACGGGATACATCACACTTGCATCAGCTCCGAGGATCTTTATCCTCAAACTGTTTTCCGTTCTTTCCAAAAGCTCGAATTCCATGTTATCACCATTAGACAGGTAAAGTCTGAATACTTAAATATATTGGTAGGAACTGAGTACAAAAATGAGTATTTCATTCACCAATATATCCTAAAAGGTACACAAATTATAAATAATGCTAAAGGTTTAGATAGTTTAAAGTTGTGTTTGTAAGCTTTAGTTGACTTAAAGTTTCCATCAGGAGGAAAAATGTCTCAGCAGAAATTCCGGAGAAAGGCATACGTTCTTGGAAAAGAGCATACTCTTAAGGTCATTAAATATCTAAATGATAATGGTTGGTCTAAATCTAGTATTGTTGCGAAAAAATGCGGTTTACATATCGCCACGGCCTCAAGTTACCTGGAAGAGCTGAATGAAATCGGATTAGTAGATAAAAGAGAGGGCTGGGGAAAGACTGGAAAGGTTATGGAATACAGATTAAAGGATCCAAAGATCGAATTATCCATAGATGTATCCCAGGTACCAAAAAGAACATCAGATATGGAGATCGTCGTTAATTTTTATAGAAGATTGTTCAACTCGGTCCTTGAAAGTACTCGTGTTTTGATCGGATTCACACCAAAGGGTATGGATAAGATCCCACCTACAGTTAAATTCGATGAAACTACAAAAAGAGACTTTATCGATTCATTGCGAGAGCTTATCGAGTACAATGAAAACAAGATCGGCTTGGAATCCACTTCGAAATTGATCCATCGTGCTGGAAAAGAGTTGGTAAATGAATATAGATCTGATATCGAAAGGATGGGTCTTTTAGATGATATTCCGAAGAGATACACCGAAGGATTAGAGGTGAATTAAATGGAAAGAATAGCTACAGGAATAAAAGGAATCGACGATATGAGTCAAGGCGGTTTTCCCAAAAAAACCGTTAATCTTATAAGAGGACCTACGGGAAGTGCTAAAAGTTTATTTGGATTACAATTTATTGAGGAAGGTGTAAAAAAATCAGAAAGGGGTCTATTTTTATCTATAGAAGAGGGGCGGGAAAACATGCTACGTGCAGTGAGATCCTTTGATTTAGATAAGAACATATACGATAATGGGCAGGCCTATATGATAGATTATGGTGAGATAAGAAGAGGAGAAGCTGAAGACCTACTGATAAGCTTTAAAGACCTGCAAGAATTCTTAGATAACTTCCTCCAATCCGAAAATATAAAAAGGTTGGTGATCGACTCTATAAGCGCAGTTTCTCTTTATTATTCATCCCCAGAGAAATTACGTAAAAATTTATTCGAGTTCTGTAGATTTCTTAAGGACAAAGAAGTTGTTACTATACTTATAAGCGAAAACGAAAAACCCGGGTCAGGTATAGAGGGGTTTGTTACCGATTCTGTTTTAAACTTAGGCTACGAGAATTTTAATGGGGAATTTAGAAGAACCATCAAGATAACCAAGATGAGATTTACAAAACACGATCCTTATCAGCATCCGTTCTTGATAATGGATGATGGGATCGATGTATCAGTAGATGAAATTATCAGGTGAAGAGATAAATGGAGGAGAAATCCCAGGATATCGAAGAATTCATCGGGGGTGTCGTCCCCTCAACATCATTGTTGATTAGAGGTCCATCTACTAGGCTGAGGGAACAGATAGGACTTGAGATAACCATAGATAAATTGATGAGTGGTGGTTCGGCTTTAGTCATCCTTTCTCGAATGCCTCCGTCAAAGTATCTTTCCTACCTCTCGGAAAGAGGAGTGGATACAGACAAAGCCATATCAGAAGGAAGATTATTCCTCGTTGACTGGTATTCATGGAATAAAGAGAGGATAATAGGTATCCAGCAAGGAGAAGGTGTTATAAAATCAAGCAGCGATATTCTGAACCTCAGTATCAGCATCAATAAAGCTGTAAGAAATATGAGGGAAGGTAATGATAGGATCGCGGTTTTAAACTTTATCGATAAAGCTATCAATCTTTTTGATTGGGGCCCTGTTAATGAATATACCAGCAAGATCGTTGAAAAATTGAAAAATAACGAATTTGCAGTATTCAATTACACTGAAGATAATTTATCGCCTGATATCCAGACTGCTCTAAACTCAATTTCAGACGCAGTTTTAAAGATAACCAAAAAAGGCAAACTTACATACTTAGAGGTGGAATCGCTAGGTATCAATTACGATGACGTTAGCCCAACCGCTGTCGTTATTGAAGGAAAGGGAGTTAGATTCGTCGATGAGATGGTTAGTACTGATGAACTTATCGACACCATCGTGTCCACTGAACAGCTATCATCAGTAGATAAAGATATTCTAAATCATCAAGGACATAAAAATGGTAAAGTTAACGGGAAGATAAATGGGTTAGTCAATGGTAAAGGAAGAACAAATGGGTTAACTAATGGTAAAGTTAACGGGAAGATAAATGGGTTAGTCAATGGTAAAGGAAGAACAAATGGGTTAACTAATGGAAAAGTTAACGGGAAGATAAATGGGTTAGTCAATGGTAAAGTTAACGGAAAAACAAACGGTAAAAATGATCACAAGACATCGGACATTTCAACTCAAGATGAAATTACAGATAATGGATTGATAGGTGTAGCTAGTCTAGAGGCCGATGATGGATTGATAAACGGAATCGGAGGTATAAACGGACCACCAATCGATTTCGATGATAATAAACAAGAAATCAGTTTACCTGCTGAAGACGGGCTGGTAAACGGAATCGTCGGTATGAAATTGATGGATGGTATCGGTGTGATGGATAACATCAGGGATACCTACATACTGGAAGGTCCTAGATTAGAAAATGGACTCCCTAAACGTAAACCAAATAAGGTTGAATGGTTCAAAAAAGGTATGGGTACAGTCATGATCATGATCCTATTGCTTATCATACCCGTAATTTTTAATGTACTATATCTCACGATAGAAGATAGGATAGAGATCGACGGAGATTTTGATGACTGGATAGGTGTAAGAGGATATCATGAACCGTCGATAACTAGATTCGACGAGCCTAGTCTAGATATAGAAGAATATAAGCTGCATATGGAAAGAGGGTTCCTTTACCTATACGTGAATA
>PWKY01000003.1 GCA_003560595.1 Thermoplasmata archaeon
AGGAATAATAGTGTTTTGTAGAGTGTGTGATTTATGAGGTATAGGATCGCGGCGGAAACACCACCTGGATCCCAAAGTGCCGCCACCGCCGTTATGACACCCATGTGACTTATGGTCAGCCAGGCCAAGATCTTTTTCATGTCGTAGTACTTCATGGACACCAACGCGGCGCTCAGCGCGGTGATCAAACCCAGGGCCACTATAAGATATCTTATCAACAACGTATCGAAGCCTATCTGAAACAGTTTGAACAGTATGTAGGCACCGGTCTTTACGGTAACACCGGCCAGTACCGCGGTCATCGGGGTTGGGGCGGAAACGTGGGCATCGGGCAGCCATGTATGGAAAGGGACTATAGCCACTTTGACTCCTACTGCAACCAAGAAGAAGGCGAAGATGATATTTTTTATGTTCGTAGATAATCCTGGGATCGCCTCGGATAAAGCACCCATGTCCAAAAACCCTGTGAAAAAGTAGAGCAGTCCTATGCCCATGAGGAACATCACCGAAGCCACACTACCGACCACAAGATAGTAGTAACTCGCCCTCAAAGAAGACCTTGTTCCAGTATAAGTTATCAGCACGTAGGTGGTCAATATGGTGATCTCGAAGAATACAAAGCGATTTACGATATCTCCGGTGAGGAAAACTCCGTACAATCCAGTGGCCATGAACAGGAAAAGGAAGTAGTAGTCGTCGGGCTTGGGTATCAGTTCCTTTTTCTCTAAAGAATAAACGAAGGAACATATGGTGACCGTGCCTACCATCAGTACCATCAACGAAGAAAGTCCGTCGAGTACCAGGGAGATACCATAAGGTCGGGGCCAACCTCCCATCTCGTACACCATGGCACCCCCTCTTAATCGGGGTAAAGATACCAAGAGAAGGAAGACAGGTATCAGTAGGCTGACTAAGGTGATCAGATCCTTGTATATCTGTTTAGGTAAGAACCTGTTGGAGATACGTAGTACCAGGGCACCCGTCAGAGGGGCTATCACCATGAGCATGGGTGCATGGTACAGCATCTCAATCTTCCCCTCCCAAGTAATCCGTTACATCCAGTGTACCGTATTCTTCATAAAGATGATACACCAGTGCCAGACCTAGAGCCATCGTTGCCAGATCGATCACTATGGCGGTGAGCATAACGGTGTGAGGAACCGGATCTACCATCTCCGCTTGATGTCCAAGTATAGGCACCCCTGCCCCGGTAACATATCCTACGGAAACGAAGAACAGGATAACGCCACTACCGATAACCCCCAAGCACATGATCATCTTTACGGAGTTTTTTGTTCTAGTCATCCCATACAAGCCCACCAATATGGTCAACATACCAACATTTAAACCGTTCAGCACTCATTCACCCCCAGACCGAAGAAGTAAACGAACACGGCCACCGTTCCAGCGAACACTTTCAAAGCTATAACCATGTCCAGGATGATACACATAAGTGGTGTGTTAGGAATCAAGTTAGAAAAGAAGTATCCTCCAAGGACTAGTCCAGCTAATCCCACGACCAAAAATGAAAAGGCACCGAAGGTTTCGAACCAATCTATGTTTTCTGCTAACCTGTGGACCTCTTTTCTCCCATGAGTGACTAATATAAGTATAACACCGGAGGCTAGCAGTATACCTCCCTGGAAGCCTCCACCAGGAGAAAGAAAACCAAAACTTGCGACGTATACTCCAGATAATAGTATAAAAGGTGCTAAAGCACGGCCTGCGGTTTTAACTATCAAGGAAGTTATCTATCATCCCTCCTTTTCAATGTTTTACCCAGTATGATCACTCCGGCTATGGCTACGTAAAGCACCATGACCTCCCCGAATGTATCGTAGGCACGGAAATCAAGTAATATAGCTTCTACTAGATTATCCGACCCAGTTCTCGATTGATGCTCCTTGTAGTAATCGTCGATTTCGGAGTCAGCCTTATCTTCGTAAGAAAGTTGTAGACCTTGTAACAAAAGTGCGGCGATCATAAAAATAAGTAGAAGAGTCAGCAAGTCCTTACGCATCTAATAACCCCCCTTGAAGCACTCCAACTTTTTTTAATATCGCTAAAAACAACACGGTGGTAGCGGTGGCATTCACTACGGCGAATGTAAGGGCCACATCCGGTGCTCTATAAAGATAGGTGAGTATGATAAGGAACAATGCGGATAGGCCCAAAAATATCAAGCACCTTACTAAGTCTTCCTCGACAATAACCAAAACACATGAACCTAGGAAAAGAACAAGGAATAATTGAGTTAACATCACTTATCCCCTCCATATTCCTCTATATCGATCTTGATCTTATCACCTTTAGATAAAAATGCGGCTCTACCTATGGCATGGCCGACTATCGGTGCGGTGAGTACGGAGAAGAAAATGACCAGAATTATCTTCCCGGAGGTTTCGGTGAACCCAGTTCTCATCAGTAAACCTAATAAAATCGCCAGAGCACCTCCAGAAGTTGCTTTGGAGCTGGCGTGAAGGCGCATGTAAGTGTCTTCAAAACGTATCATGGCGATCGATGCGAAGAAAAGGATCACCGTTCCTAAGCACATCAAAATCAACGATATTAAATTGATGATCACTCGAAATCACCTCCTTCAAGGTAATTTGCAAATGCGATCGTTCCTACGAAATCGAGAACGATAAAAGAAACAGCTATATCCATGTAATGTCCCATCCCGGTATCGACACTCACTAGTATGAAAATAATAGTTACTACTACCGCAACAAGATTCAGGGCTAACAATCTATCGTATATCGTAGGGCCCATGAAGACCCTGTATGATGAAAGTAGGACGGCAAATATCAAAATGATCGATATCACCCACAAGATGCTCATTTGAATAACCCCCGTATCTTCTTATCCCACCTTTTGATGGTTTTTTCCATACTGTCTTCAAGGTCCTCGCTGAGTAGGTAAGAATAATGAACATATAGCACATATCCATTTTCTTCCTCTACATCCAACACCACCGTACCAGGGATCATGGTTATCATCATGGAAATTAAAGTTACTTCTGACTCTGACTCTAGTTCAACTTTTACCTTTACCACTTTAGGTTCGATGGCCATAGTTACTGTTTGATAGATCAAAACTGCATTAGCGACTATCAAACTTATGATGACATCTAAGATCAATATGACTGCATTTTTTAATGCAACAATATACTCCCATAAAGAGGTTTTTTCTCTATCTTCTCCCTGTATAACGAACTCATGGGCAGTATATGTTACTACACTCGTTGCTATAACGCCCATGAACAATGTATAGTACGAGATCATGTGTGCGTTATGAGTAGAAAAGAAGAACCCAGTCATCAAGAACCAAAATATCAAAAGCAGTACATCCAGTAAAACATAGTGCCTTTTAGGTGTCTGATTTACCACTTTGCCGGATGCCATGTTTCTATTCTCCACTTTCAATTAGCTGTATGACGACCACTACCCCATGGGGAAGGGATTATAAAATTATCTCTGTTATGTACTCTTCTTAAAGGGTGGCTTGATAAAGTTCACATAAGTAAATAGAACGCTACAAGACTAATCGATCTTATTCCAGACCAAGTGAGATCGCTGGGATTAAAATATCCATAAATTAACTATTCAGTTCTCTATCGATCCGACCTTTTTTTGTTTACTATAGACGACTTAGGACGATGATACTTAGCCCAGACCATCAGTGCAGCCGGAAGGATGAATACCGCGGCGATGAAGCTGTAAAGCATGGCTAGTGCGGTTATACCTCCGAACTGGGATATAGGCGGTATATCCGAGGTCCATATGACTCCAAAGGCAGCTATGGTTGTGGTGGCGGAACCGAATATGCCCGCCCCTGTGTTCTGCACCGTATTGTGCATGGCTTGGTATAGATTATTTTCCGATTTTGAACGTTCCTCAAGGAACCTATGCGATATGTGGATACTGTAATCGACGCCCATACCAACGGTCAAAGCGGTGATGGTCACTGTCATGACGTTCAAAGGAATACCGAAAAGGTACATCGTTCCCAGGACCCATATGGTTATCATGACTACAGGGAGGGTAGTGATAACTCCCAGTACTAGTGATCTATCGTTGACGTAGAATACGATGGTGAGTGTTATCGCAACTATTATCATGGTGGCTATCAAAGACTGTCTCTGTGTGGAGTTCAGTTCCGCCGTGGTCTCTTGTGCGATAATATTAGAACTCGTTATTCTAGGACGGAATCCAGCTTCAATCAGTGGTGCTACTGCGACCTTCAGCTCCTCCTCTAGTACACCGGCTTTATCTATATCTCTAGATATGGTTTCCGCATCCTCCAGTAGGCGTATCAAACCCTTCTGGTATCTGTATTCACCCGGAGCGACTTCTGTACGGTTCAATACGCTCATGGCCGTATCCCTGCTCTCATGGAATTCAAAAAGTAGATCGTATATTTCAGTTACATTTTGATTAGGTACACCATCTCCGTTAGTATCACTGGCTTCAATAGTATTAACTATGGTTTCGTTGTATTCCGAACTACCTCGTGGAGCCATACTGTAAGTTTGCACCACGGATAGAGGTGAGTGTACCCTTCCTCCGTCCCTACCAACCAATTCGATTTCACCTATGTTTATAGTGGTATCTCTGACAGCATAGAGATATTCACTAGAATCTATACCCTGATCTTCGATCAAGATGAATGCGTGTGATTCAGCCACATCGAAGTTTCTAGATATATATACTAGATTCTGACTCTGGGGTTGATCTTCTGGTAGAAAGTCTTGCAGATTGAATGTAGTGTCTAGATTCATGGCACCAAGTACAGCGGCCCCGGTTATCAGAACGACTACAAACAAAACTATCCAGGGATGTTTATCCGAAGCGTCTGTTGACTTACTAAGCACGCTGCTTATCAAATCAGAACCGTGTTTTGATGCGACCTTGGTCCACTTTCGCGTCTTACCCTTTTTTTTCTTGTTTTTCTTACCGTTCCTATCGTCAAGTACATGTATGACTGCTGGTAAGAATGTGGTCATCAGGATAAAACTAGAAATTATACCCACAGCCGCCAACGTTCCGAACTGCTGCATAGCCTGTAGATCGCTCAACCGGTTGGATATGAAACCGACTGCTGTAGTAAAACTGGTAAGGGCAAGAGCAGCACCAACGGTCATTATAGTAGTCTTACTAGATACACTAGGTGTGTTCCCTTTACTCTTCTCTTCTCTATACCTCATGACCATGTGTATCCCGTAATCGATGACCAGACCTGTGATAAGGATGGGTACCGCTACTATCATAGGATTGAATGTATATCCCAACATCACGCCGAAGCCAAAGGCCCAAACGATGGCTATCGCAAGGGTTCCGATGCTAAGAACGGTTTCAACCAATGAGCGAAAGATGATGAATAGGATCACTACAACGAGAACGAAAGCGATGGGTAATAACTCATTCATACTCCTATCAGCGCTTGCGTTTATTTCGTCTATCATGAGCTGTATGCCGAAAACCCTTACCTTCGAATGTTCTGATATATCCTCTCCTATATCGATGAGCCTTCTTTGGGCATCTAATCGTTCATCCCGATCGATCTCGGGATCCATGAAAACTATGGCGATGGAGCTTTCAGCAACGATCGATGCAGGGTCATCTGTTGGTGAGAAGTCCTTGCTGACGGTCCGATTTATCGCTCCTCCCATACCACCTAATATCTGACCGAATCTCTCGGATTCTTGGATCATGACTTTCATCTGAAGGTATCCTTCACTAGATCTCTCAACCATGGTTTTATTCTCTGACACCACCTGGCGAGCGTTACTGATCTTCCTGATGGTCCAATCGTTTCCTAACTGTTCGTTCAACTCTATGGCGATCTCAAGGGTATCATCCAAGTTAGATAGATGATCCATACCGATTTCTGTTTCTATTACAGTACTTTCAAGGTTATTTTCTCCGAACTCGATGGCTTCGTTTAATGGAGTTTTATCGTAATCGACCAGATGAGATACAGTTTCTTTTATATCGTCATCAGTGAGCTCACCTAACCTCTCCACTTTTTCTTCATGACTCATCTGGGGTGTGAGTGATCTCCCACCTGGATCACCGGGGTTCTGAAGATTACCCATGGTTTCTGGAATGGAGAAAAAAGTGACGGTCATCATCCTTGCAGTTCTCTTGTATCCCGCACCAACCTCATCTTCTAAGATAAGGTCCGTTCCCTGAACCAGGGTGTAGAAAGGGGTTTGTTGGATGACGGTACCTTCCATCTTTTCAAGCCAACCATCTATGTATAAAGATACCTGGGTATGGTCCATCTCGTCATGTGCGAGAACCATGGTTAGGTTTACAAAATCTTCTTGATGATGCTGCATGGCTCCCCAATAGGCGGGTTCAGATATGATCTGAGCCATAGATGCGAAAGTCATGTTAGAGCCTTGTAAAGCCTTTAAGGACTCGTATTCCATGAATGTACTCATCAGGTCCATGTTC
This sequence comes from Thermoplasmata archaeon, assembly GCA_003560595.1. Classification (GTDB taxonomy): domain Archaea; phylum Thermoplasmatota; class Thermoplasmata; order Halarchaeoplasmatales; family Halarchaeoplasmataceae; genus Halarchaeoplasma. The sequence continues at coordinate 6,462 of PWKY01000003.1, forward strand.
GCGCTGAAGGAACTGTTCATGTACTCGTACATCCTCGTCTGATTCTCAACCATGGAATGTATCTCGTCAGTCCCCATGGCCTGCCGGATCACAGAACTCTCAAGCATACATATCCTGTCAGCTGTCAAAAAGGTGCTGGCAAGTGTACTTACCGCGTCAGGCATATCGAAAGTACGGAGAAGGGTGCGATTTACCTTTTCATCCTCCTGGATCGCTCTTTCGAATGCCAGCATATCCTCCATCACATCTGTATTGAAAACATCTCCTTCCGACCCTGTAAATACTACCTGAACCGTATCTCTCTCTATCTCCTCCCTGCCAAAGCTTTCCCTCACCGTTTTCATGTATTCATGTTTTTCCGAATCCGGTTCGAAATGTCGTTCATCGGTATCCATCTCCATACCCAAAGCGAAGTAACCCATGAAAAGAGTAAAAATTACTATGACGACTATAACTTTTTTAGGTGAACCACTGACGATACCAGCATACCAGTCGAAGCGGCTATTTTTTCCGTTTCCATTTCTGCTCATTATAAATGAACCTCTATATGCATCGCTTTTGTTGTATCTGTTCATCTGATAATATATATTAAATATTTTTCCGACTGAAATCGTTATCACAAAAAAGTAAGAGGAAGGGGTTTTACATCATCCCGGGTTGCATACCACCCGTTCCTTGGGGCTGTGCATCAGACGCTGGTTGATCCTCACCGCCCTTTGCGGCTATCACGTCGTCTATCATCAGAACCATCTCGGCGAGCTCGGATGCGGACCGGATCGCCTGTTCTTTTACCCGCAGGGGTTCGTAAATGTTCATCTCCATCATATCTTCGACCTTGCCGTTGTCTATGTTTACTCCGTGATTCCGAAGTCCATCTTTTTCATGCGTCGCCCTGAGTTCCATGAGCACGTCCATACCGTCCATACCTGCGTTGCTAGCCAAAACTCTCGGTATAGATGTGAGTGCTTTGGAGAAAGCCTTCACAGCCATCTGTTCACGTCCTTCGATCTGACTTGCATAGTTTTCAACCGATGAGAGTATCTCTATCTCCGACGCTCCACCACCAGGAACGATGTATCCATCTTCCATAGTGACTGCAACCACCTTTAGTGCATCTTCTAAGGCTCTCTCCAGTTCACCTACTATATGTTCGCTGCCACCTCTGAGTAGGAGTGAGACTGATTTACCTTCCTTCGCACCCTGGATAACCGTCATCCTACTTCCGCTGAACATCCTTTCACTTACCGAATCCGCTTGGCCTAGGTCGGCTTCGCTCATATCGTTGATGCTAGCGATGATGTTCGCTCCAGTAGCACGGGCTAACTTTTTCATATCCGATTTTTTTATACGTCTGATGGCAAATATCCCTTCATCAGCAAGATAGTTCTGTGCCAGGTCGTCGATACCTTTCTGACAAAGGACTACGTTTGCTCCCACTTCCTTTATTTTTGTAACCATCTCTCGTATAGCCTTCTCTTCTTCATCGATGAATCGCTGCATCTGCCGAGTATCATTTATGGTGATTTCCGCGTCTGCCTCGGTCTCTTTGACTTCAAGGGGTATACCAAGTAACGCGATATTCGCGTTTTCTCTCTCTCGAGGCATGTTTTCAAGCAGTTTTTCTTTATCTAGGACCACTCCATGTACCAACTCGGTATCTTTTACAGAACCGCCTGCTTTTTTAACGATCTTGATATCATCTACATCTATGTGGATCTCACCGTCCGTGTCGTCAGCAATTTTTCTTACTGCCTTTACAGCTATCTCACACAGGTGATCATTATCCATATCTACGGCCTTTCCCGTCATAGCGGTGATGGCTATATTTTTCAGCTTCTCGTGGTCATGGACGGAGACCTCTGATTTTAGCTCATCTAGTGCCTGTCGACCTACTTCGGAAGCGATTCTGTACCCTCTAGCTATGGTAGAGGGATGGATGTTATTATCTATCATATCCTGAGCTTGGCTTAAAAGTTCACCTGCAAGCACAACGGCAGATGTCGTACCATCGCCGCACTCGTCTTCCTGTGTCTCGGCCACCTCGACTACCATCTGTGCTGCTGGGTGGTCTATGTCCATCTCTTTGAGCATGGTCACCCCGTCGTTTGTTATAACTACATCCCCCATGCCGTCAACAAGCATCTTGTCCATACCTTTAGGTCCCAAGGTCGCCTTTACACTGTCGGCTAGTTCTTTCGCCGCTCTGATGTTATCATCCTGTGCGTCCTTTCCCTTTTTCCTCTCTACGTCTTCACTAAGCACGATTATAGGCTGATTTTGGCCTTTCATCTTATCCTACCCTATGATTCATGATTAGAGGTTCTATAAGTAATTTACTGAATGGCCAGGTATTATGTGCTATCCTAATATCAATGTGTTAGAAATTGATCTAGAGAGTTATCTCACTGATCACCTGTATTTAATCGAGAAAAACCCCACAACATTTAAATCGGTACCCTATTTAGTAACCACTATGTGCCTTGCAGTTCCCGGGAAAATATTGGAAATAGATGGCGACAACGCCAAGGTGGATTTTGGGGGTATCAATCGTAAAGCCAATATCTCTCTTGTAGACGTTTCCGTAGGAGATTACATAATAGTTCATGCAGGATATGCGATACAGATACTCAGCCCGGAGGAAGCAAAGGAAACCATGGATGTCTGGAACGAGATATTGGAAGCTCAGAAAGGACCAAATTAAAGATTTCAAACCAAAACTTTATTTACGACGGCGTTCCATCGAAAGTTGATTATCGGTGCTCCGATGAAAAAAAATGATTCAACAGATAAGGAAGCCGTCTCTAAAAAAGAGGCGTTACCACCAGTTAATCAGTGGATAGAACAAACTGATATCAAAACCTCTGAGGATATAGATGTACCTGAATTATTAGCGGACCAGGTGATCGGTCAGGATGAAGCCGTAAGTGTTGTAAAAAAAGCGGCGAAGCAGCATCGTCATGTTATGCTTATAGGTCCTCCTGGCACGGGTAAATCTATGTTGGCACAGTCTATGATAGATTTCTTACCGACCAGTGAGATGGAGGACGTACTATGTTTCCCTAATGAAGAGGATGAAAATAATCCGAAGGTACGTACCGTACCATCTGGAAAGGGTAAAGATATCGTTGATGCACACCGACGGGAGGCTTCTAAAAGAAATCAAGCAAAGAGCCAAGGTATGTTGATAATTTTAGCTTTGGTTGTTGGAGCAGCTATACTGATATCCCTTATTACACAGAACTTCCTGATAATGTTCTTCGGAATAATCGCGGCAGCGATGCTGATGATAGCCATGAGAGCCTCACCCATGGGAGGGATGGGCGGGGACACCGATAAAGAGGTACCTAAATTACTCATCGGTCACGAACATGGTGAAAAACCCCCCTTTATCGATGCAACCGGAAGTCAGGCTGGATCCCTATTAGGCGATGTAAAGCACGATCCGTTCCAAAGCGGTGGTCTCGAGACACCATCACATCAAAGGGTTGAAATCGGGGCAATACACGATGCACACAAGGGCGTACTATTCATCGACGAGATCAACATGTTAAAGATGTCTTCCCAGCAGAGTTTACTGACCGCGATGCAAGAAAGGAAGTTCTCTATTACGGGTCAAAGTGAACGAAGCAGCGGTGCCATGGTTAAATCTGAACCGGTTCCGACGGATTTCATATTGGTGGCCGCAGGTAATCTTGATTCTATATATGGTGGAAGGGACGATAGTGGCGCGATACACGGCGGTATGCACCCAGCCCTAAGATCTAGGGTCAGAGGTTACGGTTACGAAGTTTACGTGAACGACACCATGGACGATACACACGAAAACAGGATGAAACTCATAAGGTTCATTGCGCAGGAGATAAAGAAAGACAAAAAAAAGATACCTCACTTTACAAAGGAGGCTATGGCCGAGATACTTCGAGAAGCTCAAAGGAGGGCAAATAAAAGGGGTGAACTAACACTTAGGTTGAGGGAACTCGGAGGACTGGTCAGAGTTTCTGGTGATCTTGCATCAGAGCGAAAACACGATCTGGTTTACGATAACGACGTAGTGGATGCAAAGAATGTAGCTAGATCACTAGAGCAGCAGGTAGCAGATCGATACATAAAGAAACGAAAAGAGTACAGCACCTATCAAACCAGAGGTTCGGTGGTCGGGGTTGTCAATGGTTTGGCCGCTTTAGGAGGTGACCAGGCAGGCATATCAGAGTATTCGGGGATCCTCTTGCCTATAGCCGCTGAAGTGACGCCTGCACACTCTAGAGATGAAGGTAAGATAGTTGCAACAGGTAAACTCGGTGATATAGCCAAAGAAGCGGTTCAAAATGTGTCTGCATTGATAAAAAAATATACTGGCGAGGATATATCACGATACGACGTTCACATACAGTTTATCGGGACACAGGAAGGTGTGGAAGGTGATTCGGCATCGATATCCGTTGCAACTGCGGTTATCTCGGCATTAGAAGGCATCCCCATAGACCAGAACGTGGCTATGACCGGTTCACTCAGCGTAAGAGGTCAGGTGCTCCCAGTAGGAGCGGTCACTGCCAAGATAGAAGCTGCTGCGGAGATAGGCGTCAAAAGAGTGATAATACCTAGATCCAATATGAAGGATGTTGTGCTGGAAAAACGTTTCGAGGATAAGATCGAGATAATCCCTGTAGATAACCTCGGTGAGGTGCTTGACAACGCGTTGATCGGTGAAAATAAAAAGAAATTACTAGAAAAGCTTGCATCTCTGCTTGAGATAAAAAGCATCCCGATCCCGACTGACAAACAACCTACCTTAAACTAACTGGTGATGAAGATTTGGGTGCATTTAATCTACTTTCCAAGGATATACTAGACGTTTTACAAGAGATGGGTATAGAGTCCGAAACAAGGGCTCAGCAGGAAGCTATCCCACCTATATTAGAAGGGAAAAATACACTGGTCATCGCACCTACAGGTGTGGGAAAAACTGAAGCGGCCCTTTTACCACTGTTAGAGAAAATAAAAGATGACGGTGATGGGTTCCAATTACTTTACATCACTCCTCTAAGAGCATTGAACAGGGACATGGTTGGGAGGATAGAGTTTTTTGCCGAGAGATTGAATTTTAGTGTATCCGTACGACACGGTGATACTTCAAGGAAGGAAAGGCAGAAACAGTCAAATGATCCACCAGACGTACTGATAACTACTCCAGAAACCCTCCAGATAATGTTTACCGGTCACAAACTCAGAGATGCCCTTAGTAACGTGAAATATGTTGTTGTGGACGAACTTAACGAACTAGCCGTCGATGAAAGAGGAACACAATTATCCTTAGCCATGGAAAGATTGGTTGAATTGAAGGGAGAGGAGTTTCAACGGATCGGTTTATCTGCAACGGTAGGCAGTCCCAAAGAAGTTCTAAGGTTCCTGGTTGGTATGGGTAGAGAAGGAGATATTGTTGAGATAGAGGGGCAGGGGGATACTGAAATCCAGATCATCTTTCCGGAAGCGGAAAAAGGAGACAAAGAGTTAGCGGACACCATGAGATGTGAGATTGAAAAGGCCACCGCTGTAAGGGTCATCAAAGAATTTGTGGACTCCCATGTATCAACCCTGATATTCGTCAACACCCGCGATTCTGCAGAATCTATAACCTCCTGTTTTCATCTATGGGAACCGGAGTTTCCTATAGGTGTACATCATGGGTCTCTCTCAAAAGAAGCTCGTATGGACGTGGAAGAAAGATTTAAAGAAGGGAAACTAAAAGCATTAGTTTGTACATCTTCCATGGAACTCGGATTGGACCTGGGTGAAACGGACCTTGTGATCCAATACCAATCGCCAAGACAGGTGACCAGATTGGTACAGCGTATAGGTCGTTCAGGCCACAGTATAGACAAGATATCTAAGGGTATCGTGCTGACGACCACAGAAGACGATATAGCGGAATCTGCAGTTATAGCGGAACGAACACTACAACGGGAATTAGAGCCTACGGATATTCCAGATAAACCCATGAGTGTTTTAACCAACCAATTGATATCCGCCGTTCATTCAGAACGAAAATGGGAAATGGGTGTGTTCTATAATATCGCAAAAAGAGCATATCCATTTCGCAACCTATCCTGGCATGAATATAACGAGACAGTGGAACAATTGGCTGAAATCAGGGTGATCTGGAAAGATGATCAAGTGGTCGGAAAACGCCGTTCATCTTTGAGGTATTTCTACGACAACATATCCATGATCCCGGACGAAAAAACATTTCTTCTAAAAGATATGTCAAAAAACTCGATAGTCGGTACTCTTGATGAAAGCTTTGTTGCGAGCAATATAGAGATAGGCGGTGTGGTCACACTTCAAGGGAAGGCATGGAGAGTCATCGATCTTGAGGATGAAACGGTACTTGCTCAACCGGTGGCAGACCTGGGACAGATACCGGATTGGTCAGGTGAAGATATACCTGTTCCATTTGAGATCGCTCAAAAAGTGGGTGCATTGCGAGAAAGGGGCCTTGATGACCATGAATTCGTTACGGTATATTCTCGAGAACGATTCCAAGAATACCTGGATTCCCAAGAAGATAATCCAACAGCTACTGAAAACCAGCTGGTCATAGAGATGCAGGGGGATACCGCGATAATCAATGCATGTTTTGGAAGTAAACTCAATGAAACTATCGGTCGTTTGATAACGGCTTTGCTGTCAGCTCGTTTGGGCGAAAGTGTGGCCATCCATAATGACCCCTACCGAATTATGATGAAACTACCTCGACGGGTCTCACCATCTATGATCAAAGAACTGATCACCGAAACCGCTCCAGAACATTTAGAAGGCATACTACGCAAATCAATAAAACGTTCGTCTTTTTTCCGATGGAGGTTCTTACATGTGGCCAAAAAATTCGGAGCGGTTAGGAAGGATGTAGACTATCGTTCATTGTCTTTAGATCGCTTGATGGAAACTTTCGAAAACACACCCATGTATGATGAAGCTTTAGAAAAGGTGTTCAGAGACAACATGGACATAAAGCTAGCTGAGGATATATTACAAAAGATCCAATCAGGGGAGATCGAAGTCATAACCTCTCACCTTGGATTATCGCCTATCGGAGAAGCTGGATTGGAGAAACATATGGATCTGATGGACACTAGTACCGTTAGTCGAGCGATACTTGATTCCTTCAAAGATCGGCTGGAATCTGAAAAACTGTACCTCAAATGTTTGAAATGTGGGAGTGGAAGAAAAAAGTTGGTGAAAGATATACAAAAACCACATTGTGTGGTATGCGGCTCCTCTATGATCGCTCTTTTGAGTCGATATCACGATACATCTATTGTCGATAGATCTACAGATAGATTATCATCTCAAGAAAAGAAAGGGCTTAGAGAGTACTATAAACTAGCGGACCTAGCTAGAGTTTACAAACACAGAGCGGCACTTGCCTTGTCCGCCAGAGGAGTAGGTCATGACAAAGCAGCTAGGATACTTGGTAAAGAGCATAGGGGTATGGATGAATTTCTAAAGGCCCTTCTTGAAGCTGAGATACAATATGCCAGAACCAAAAGATTTTGGGATTAGGATTTTGGTTCCTTTTTGAAAACAAAGTACACTGTTACAGCTACGGCGATACCTACTACGGCCCCGACTATATACCAATTTATATCCGTTTCATCCTCTGAACCGGTGAAGGCGTATAAATTGCCATGGTTGTTACCCACGTAGACGGTACCATCCGGACCTATGGCAGGAGAAGAATCTATCCCTGTAGTCGTATTGTAGTACCATTTAAGAAAAATATGGTCTTCTTCTTCCTGGATAGCATAGAAAACGGTATCCATAGACCCGAAGTAGATCGTGCCGTCGTCACCTATCGCTGGAGACGATGAAAAGATGTATGAATCGGTCATGAAGTTCCATTTTAAACTGCCGTCTTGATACAGTGCGTAGGTGCTGTTGTCCATCGCACCAAAATAGATGGTGCCATCTTCTCCGATTGCAGGAGATGACCTAACACCCCTTATATCACCATCGAGATCCTTTACAGTATATATCCATCTTCTAGTTCCATCAGGATTTACTGCATAGAGACCCTCTATAAAGCCGAAGTAGACTGTTCCATCATCGCCGATGGCTGGTGAAGACCACACTTGCTCACCTGTAAACAAATTCCACTTAAAGTTACCGTCACTATCTAGTGCATATAGATGATAGTCTAAAGAACCGAAATAGACAGTTCCATCATCGGCTATTGCAGGGGAAGTAACGATATCAGTACGTTCATCCCCTTCTGGTATGGTATAGTTCCATTCAACCGTTCTAGTCAGTCCATTTAACGAATAAAGGACCCCATCATCGGTTCCAAAATATATGATATGTCGTGAACAAATAGTAGGATTCGAGCGGATAGTTGAACCGGCATCAAACCTCCATTTTTCTTCACCGGTTATGGGATCGACAGCATATAGGATACCATCACTACCGCCCACATAAACAGTACCATCCGGTCCCAAAGATGGTGATGAACTGACAGATAAGTCCGCAGTAAAATTCCATAATCGCTCCCCTTCAGGATTGAAAGCAAAAAGGTAACTAGAGCTGACATATACGTTGCCTGCGGAATCTACAACTGGAGATTTTAACTGATATGGTACATTGGTTTCCCATCTCAAAGTACCATCTACATGACTAGTATCGTACTCACTCCTCCTTGTACCTCTGAGATTCTGACCGTGATGTGGCCATGGATGATCCATAGCTTCCACTGAAAGTATTCCGCCTACCAATATCGAACTCAATACTAGGCCTGCAACGGCTAGAACGATCAACTTTGATTTAATTTTCATCTTTTTTCCTCTAATTATAAGGTTTAAAAAGCGCCTGGTATAATTAATTTTTTGTTAGAACTGAAGGATTTTCACTATATATTGCACAGATACGCATCGAATTGTTCGAATATTGTACCAAAGTATATATACCGGTTTTACTAAATACATATCCATAATGCTTTTGTATCCAAGAGGAATTATTAATGAAAGATAAAAGTCAAGATATAGACAAACATAAGGTTAACACCCTGATGACCGTTCCATCGATAGGAGAGTTAACCGCCCGGTTTTTGATTAAGGAAAGTTTCGACGATATGGATAAAATTGAACAAGCCGGCCGGGACATAATATGTAAATTGGATTCGATCGGATACGATAAAGGAGATAAAATATTCGACGAACTTGAAGGTATAAGAAAGGAATCACCTAACGTTACTTCTGAGTTCAGGTGCCCTTCATGCAGTGTGATCGTTCCTACTTCTTTGGATATTTGCCCCGAGTGTCGGACCCGCTTTTCTTCCCTCGAAGAACAGGTATTCCTACCAGGCGGTATACTTCTTGATAATCCACTGGAGTCACTTGCAGAATACGAGTTGAAGATCGCCGATGGTTTAGCCGATGAGGAGATATGGTATGGAAGAGCAGCAATACTGGAAAGTATGGGCGAATATGAAGCTGCTTACGATTCCTATGATAAAGTCATCGAATTTGACCCGCTTTACGATCAGATATGGAATGCAAAAGCACGTCTAGCCATGAAATTAGGAAAGATGGATGAAGCCGCTATGGCTTACAAAGTTGCAGTTGACTTCAGGATCGAAGGAGGGGAATCCATGAAAGATATGTTCGTCGATAAAAAACCTGAACCTCCTAAACCCCCACAGAAAGAACACGATATAGGTGTCCATGAAGTCGAAAATAATATAAGTAAAGCAAGGGCAAAGATTTCAAAGCTGAGCGGAAAGGGAGTAAATATAGAACACCTACGCCAGTTAGTTAGAGAGGCATCAAATGCTCGCATCGAAGATGATCGAGAGAATGCAGTCAAACTGGCTAAAGAGGTGATCGAAAAAGCTTCGAGATTAAAAGAAACGTTAACATATATAGATAATATAAAAGATAAATTACCCGAATTCTATGATGATGAAGAAGTATGTGAAGAATATTACAACCGGTTTCAACAGATCATGTATAATATCGAGAATGACGAATTTCATGAAACACATACTCTAGCAAAAAAATTGATGTTAGATATAGAGGATTCTCTAGAAGATATAAAAAAGCTTCAGCCACAAGAGGAAAGCATACAGTCTGAAACTGAAGAAACCGTGGAAGAGCATGTGGAGATAAAAGAGGAGATCCCAAAGGTTGAGACGCAAGAGGAAAGCATACCGTCTGAAACTGAAGAAACCGTGGAAGAGCATGTGGACGAAGAAAGTTTAGATGAATCTATTTCTGAAGCAAGGAAGAGCCTGGCCGAGGCTAGAGATACCAAGATAAACATAGACGATATCAAAGGTTACCTTAGAGATGCACTAAAGGCAAGGAAGGAAGATGATATTAGTAAAACACATGATTATTTAGAAAAGGTCCTAGAGGGTTCAAAGAAAGTCATCGAAATATTTGATCTTTTGAAAGAAGGAAAAGCGATGATCCTAAAGATGAAGGATTCGGATCTAGCCTTTAAACCACATCTAAAGAAATTAAAAGAGATAAAAACCCTTGCGGATCAAGGTAGATATGAAGAGTCGATAGTATTAGCTGAAGATGAGATAGAAGATATGCGACAAACGATGTACACTCCAGAGGAGATCGAATTTTTCAAAACATTAGATAAATTAGAAAACAGATGTTCGGATCTAGACGATGAAGCGATGGGTATATCGATCATAAATGAAAAACTGAGTAAGTTAAAAGAACTACAGGCCGATGGAAAAATATCCGAAGCCTTAGAAAAACTAACAAACATAACTGAGATGATGAAAGATCAAGAGTCATTACAAGCTCGATTTGATGAGGTTAAAGATAGGTTGGCGGAAGATAGTGGTTTGAGTGATGAGATCTCTGAAGAGTTAAACTTTGTTCAAGAGCTAGCTGAGGAAGGAAACTTTAAGGAAGCGATAAAAAAGGTTTCAAAGATCAATATGCCTGATGACGTAGACGAAGAAAAAATAAAAGAAGGCATAAATAATTTTAAAAAATACATCGTGATTGCAAGGAACAATGATCTCGAAGTAGATGAAGCAGGAGGGATCATCAATAAAGCTATGATCGCAGGTAACAATGGTTCTTACCAAGAAGCTCTAGAATTTTTAAATGAGGGAATGCAGCATATTACAACAGAAATAGAAACAAAAATTTCCCAAGATATCGCCCATGTGGAAGAACTGATAAACGATGCCGAAGAGGGGGCGGATAAAGATAAAGCAAAAAAGAATATCGGTAATGCTAGAGAATTTTTGGAAGATGAAGATTATAGATCTGCTTTCCAAGAGGTTTCTAAGGCCTTACAGACGGCTGAGGGAGCTAAACCTCCTAAAATCAAGTCCATGGATCGTGTTAAATCCATAGAACAGCTTATAGAAGATTGTAAAACCATCGGCGTAGATGTAGAAGAAGCAAAAGAGCTTTTGTACCAAGCCATAGAGAAAATCGAGCAGGATTCTTTAGATGATGCTTCGGAATTAACACAAGAGGCGAAGGATAGACTTATCACTAACATATCTAAAGATCTTAAAATATTGATGAAAGAGGCTCAAAAAGAACTACGTGAGGCTAAATTATCCGGTAAGAACGTTTCTAAACCGATCTATCTGTTAAAGCAGGTCAAAGATAGTGAAGAAGAGGAAATTCTGGAGAAAAATGTAAGATACTTATTGAAATACAAACAAGAGATGCAGAATATGGCGGAATGACTTTGGAAAGAATATCTGATATAGTTATTGAGGAAAACAAGGATGTCTATTCGCCTGATGAAGATACTTTTTTGCTTTTAGATTTAATACAGATAGACGAAGGGGAGGACATACTAGAGATAGGTTGTGGAACTGGTATGATCTCGATCCACTGCGCATATCATGGTGCAAATGTCACCGCAGTAGATGTAAACGAGAAAGCTGTAGAACTAACCAGTAAAAATGCTGAGATCAACGATATTGATCTCAAAGATATCCTTTTTAGTGATATGTTTTCAGAGGTACAGGGGATGTGGGATGCAATAATATTTAATCCACCTTACTTACCAAAGGTGGAGGGATATCCCATGGACGTAAGATGGGATGGAGGAATAGATGGCGATGAAACTATAGTTAAGTTCCTTGAGCGATCTTACTCCTACCTATGTCCGGAAGGTAGAGTATATTTTTGCTGTTCAGACTTGGCACCATTAACTAGGATATACAACACAATAGATATGGGTTATGAGATAATAGAACAGCGTGAGAAAACATTCGATTTCGAAACAATATATGCATTTTCACTGATAGCGATGAACCATTCCTCCGCACCTTTTATTTGAATCACATTGCCTTCTTATCCACTAAGTTAAAATATTATGCATTTAGATAGGTTTGTAGATGCCATCTTTCGATAACGATGAAAACGAACCAACGGATTGGACTGAAAAGTACCGACCTACTAATTTAGATGAAGTAGTAGGTAACGGCGATGCAAAGAAAAAACTCGTTCGATGGGCAAATAAGTGGGGGAAGGGAAAACCAAAAAAGAAAGCGGTGATACTTGCCGGCAAAGCTGGTATAGGAAAAACCTCTGCAGCCTTGGCACTTGCAAATGATATGGGATGGGAAGTTATCGAGATGAACGCATCGGACCAGCGTAATAGAGAAGCGATCCAAGAAGTTGTAGGAAGAAGTTCCACTGAAGATACATTTTCGCCTGATGGAGAGTTCATACCATACAGAGAGGGAAAAAGAACACTTATAATATTAGACGAAGCGGACAATATATTTGGTAAGGAGGACTTTGGAGGAGTTCAAGAGATCAGCCAAGTTATAAGTCAAACAGAGCAGCCGATCGTACTCATAGCTAACGATTACTATTCTCTTCGAAGGCGATCTAGAAACCTGAGTGATAAACTTCAAAAGATTGATTTTAAACCATTAAATAAACCAGATATCGCAGTTCTTCTTCGAGACATCTGTAAAGAAGAAAGGATCGGTTATGATGTCGATGCACTGAAAGCTATCGCAGATAGGTCCGATGGAGATGTAAGATCTGCGATACGAGATCTCCAGAGTGTAGCTATCGGTAGTGAACATATAAAGATGGAGCATCTTGATGTGCTTGGTTATCGAAACCGTGAGGCCGAAATATTTCCATCCCTAAGGACCATCCTTCAAGGGATAGACCCTCACAGTTCTAGAGAGGTTATGTTTGAGATAAACGAAGAGCCTCGTAATCTTATCACATGGATCGATGAAAACATCCCACGAGAATATACCGGTTCGGAAGAGCTGATCAAAGGATTTGATAGTCTTTCCAAGGCCGATGTTTTTTTGGGTAGAGTTTATAGCACCCAGTACTACCGGTTCTGGTCCTATGCAACAGACTTTATGAGCGCTGGTGTAACACTCGCCAAAAAACATCCTCATCATGGTTTTAGAAAGTATGCGTTCCCTACATGGATAAGAAAGATGACCGCATCCAAGAGTAAACGCAGCATAAGATATTCTTTATCTAAAAAGATAGCAAAATACACCCATGCAACCACTGATCGGATAACTATGGAAGTACTACCATATTTCCAGCACCTCTTCGTGACCGATATCGATTTTAGAAGAAATATGGTAGATGAGCTCGAATTAAATAGAGGTGAAGCCGCATTTCTATTGAGCACCGACCCTAGTTCAAAAGATGTTATCTCCCTGTACCAAGAAGAACCGATGGTGGAAACGAAGGTAGAAGATAAAAAGGAAAAAAAAGAGAAGAAGGATCAGAAATCCCTACTGGAGTTCTAAGTATGCTTGAAAGCAAAAAGAAAATACTCAAAAAACATGGATACGTTCTTACCGGTAAAGAATCCGCGGTAAAACTCTGTCATTGGGTAAGCGAGAAACTGATATCTGGGAGATCCTGCTATAAAGAAGATTTTTATGGTATCCAAAGCCACCGATGTATCCAGATGTCCCCTGCTGCAGATGTGTGTAATCACAGCTGCCTTTTCTGTTGGAGGTATCAAGATTTTGAACCTCTAGATGTGAATATTAAATACGACGATCCAGAAGATATCGTGCAAAAGAGTATAGATGCCCAGAAAAAATTAGTCAGTGGATTTAGAGGGGACGATAGATGCAGTGAAAAGATGTGGCAGGAGGCTAGAAAACCGAATCAGGTCGCTATCAGCTTAGCAGGTGAGCCAACTATGTATCCATATCTAGGCGACCTGATAGAGGAGTATGGAAAGAGAGATATGACTACATTTCTGGTTACCAACGGCAGCTTACCAAAGGTGATCGAAGAATTGAATCCACTTCCTACTCAGATATATGTTACACTAGCAGCCCCGAACAAAAATATTTACGATCGATTGTGTGTGCCTAAAGACGGTGCTTCATGGGATAATTTAATGAAGACACTGAATGTGTTCCCATCCTTGGAAACTAGAACTGTTGTCAGGCACACGCTTGTGAAGGGATGGAATATAGGATGGGAGAAAGAATATGCTGACCTGGTGGAAAAAGCTGATCCGGATTATGTTGAAGCAAAGGGTTACGTTTTTGTGGGAGATTCCAGGCGTCGTATGGGACTTAAAAACATGCCTTCACACGACACGGTAAAAGCTTTTGCAAAACGAGAAGCGGACTTGTTGGGATTGAAACTATTGAATGAAAAGAAAGACAGTAGGGTAGTTCTGCTGGGAAATAATATGACCCAGGGTTGAGTCTTATGGAATGTTTTTTCGTTAGCGATCTGCACGGTAATTCAGCAAGATACAAAGCACTTTTTGATCTCGTCCATGAGAGAGAACCTAGTGCGGTTTTTATGGGGGGAGATCTACTACCACATCGGGGAACGAACATACCGACCTTTTTTGAAGATGAGATCTTATCAAAGGCTAGAGAGATTCCAACTCGTTTTTTTATGATAATGGGAAACGACGATCCCCGTATCTACGAATCCCTCTTTTTAGAGGCCGATAAAAAAGGTGATATAGAATACATCCATGATCGTTCTACCTGGTTGGGCGATCGCTGCGTCATAGGATATTCTTACGTACCCCCAACACCGTTCATGTTAAAGGATTGGGAACGCTATGATGTTTCCCGTTATGTGGACGTTGGTTCAACCCATCCAGACCAAGGGATGAGATCTGTAAAAATAGAAGATGAACGATTCGAAACCATCGAAAAGGACCTTGAGGATATTTCTCAAGTAAGTAACCCGGAAGAAACCATATATCTTTTCCACTCTCCACCATACGATACCGCCCTGGACTTGACGGGGAATGCAGGTATGATGGTGGATCACGCTCCGGTGGACCCCCATGTCGGTAGTATCGCTATAAAAAATTTCATAAAAAAGAAAAAGCCTTTTCTTACCCTCCATGGGCACATACATGAATCCGCATCTTTAACTGGCAGTTGGAAAGAAATGATCGGTGATACGTATGCTTTCTCAGCCGCTCACGATGGTCCGGAACTAGCAGTGGTTTTATTCGATACCGACTCAGTGGAAAGGGCCAACCGTATTCTAATAGAAGTTTGATCAATCTAGTGGGATCTCACGTGCTGAATTGTATGGTGAATTTATGTGACATGCCCAGGAGGTTCTTTTGTTTAAATCTTCGTCAGTTACTAGATGCACATCCAAAATGTTTTCGACGTGGTAACCGGTGCGCTCCTTATTTTCATGCATCAGATCACGATTTTTCTTTTTTAGCCAGTTCAACAATTTTTCTTCCTGTTCCTCGTTACCATCGAAATGGATGATCAGATCTATGTCACTCCGTGGTCCTGCGGTCGCCTCTTTTGTACTTCCACAGATGTACACCGCCTCGACACCGTATAAGTCTGCATCCATTTCTTTTGCTAACTTTTTGACCTGTTCCATCCTCCAGACCCAATGGTCCGGTGGTTTTAGATATGCAAGAGCTTCATTCAACTCCCCGTCCATCACTATTTCAATAGTTCCGTCTTTCAGTAGGTCTGAAACTTTGATCAATCTAACTACGCCTTCCATATCTTCCCACTCAGGGACCATCTCACCCAATCTATTTTTAGAAATGGTGAGAAGATCTTCGTTGTAGATATTTCCTTCCTCGTCCGGATACAGGGGCAGGTAGTTTATGTTTGCCTCTACTAGGTCCTGGAAGAAATGAGTTCCAAAGGATAGTTCTGGTAGGTAATCTCCCTTTTCTCGGGCTATTTCTACTAGTAGAGATGTATTATTTATATCTCGGTATATTACCGGTACACCCAGTTTTATGTCTCCTCGACTACCCCATCTACCAGGCCCCATCAAAATAAATCTTCTTCTAGGTAGGATCTTATTCAGGTCGCTGACAACTCTAGCCACATCTTTCATCTTCTGCCTACTCTCTAATTCAGTGTAAGATTCTGGAACTACATAAACAATATATTCTATATCACTTACATAACCTGTGGTCACATATCTATTTGCTGAGAATAGCTTCCTGTTATTTTTTATATTTTTAGGGATCGGCTTTCTTTCTATCTCCTGGGATTGACTTTGTGGCCGACATTGTAGTATGTATAGTTGTTCACCGTCTGAAGCAAATTCCAGATCCACGGGTATTCCCATCTTTTGCTCCAAAAGATTCAGTATTCTACGCATGCCGTCCATGAATTTTTTATCCTTTAATAAGCCGGAAAAGGTGATCACACTGTCCGACCTTTTAAGATCTCTGAGTACCGAAAGAGGCTTTATATCTCCGTCTTCATATACTGAGATGATCTTATTGAGCATGGGAAATTCTCCCTCATACTCGGTCATGATCTTGGAGGCGTCAACCGTTTCGATTATACCCTTCTCTAAATTGATAACGTCCATGTATCTCTGTGAGTACTTTACCCTCTCTTCGACCAACGTATTCACCCTCAGCTCAGGTCTGTTTGGTGAAACCAACATGGGATAATCGTTACCGATCCTATCTACCGCTCTTGTCCCAAGGCCGGTAACCAACCTGATTATACCATCTTCTCGTCTGATCCGGGGAGACCATCTAAATTCATTCCTACTGAATGCTACACCTGCATATGCTGGGAAGAAGTATGGTCCCACTCTTTCTCCAACCACCTCTTGTATCAATATCCCCATCTCTTCGTTCACATCCAATAAACCTCGTTCTCGGCGATATTCTATGGGGTCCGGCCCTAAGGTAGATGCATAAACTTCTGCAATAGCATTCATGAGATCGTTCAATCTCTCTTCTTCTGTTCCGGTATTTGCTAAGAACAAGCTTTTGTATTTTCCAGAAAAAGCGGCACCAAAACTATCCTCTAAAAGACTGGAAGAACGGACGATGATAGGTTTGCCTTTTAGATCGGAAAGGATCCTTTTTAATCCATCGACGATCTCTGCTGTAAAAACCGCGTTTTTAAATATCTGCTCTAAGAAGGGCTGCTCTTGACGTATCTCACTTGGATCAAGATACTTCAGATGGATGACCTCGTCAAGGTCGTTGTATTGGATCAAGTCCATCATGGTATCCGATGTTATATGCCAGCTTTTAGGGAATGAGATAAAATCGAATACATCGTCTTTTTTCATCTCACTTTCGATTATCTTACGAGCTAAAAACACACCCGACGCTTTCCCACCTAACTTCCCAGCCCCCTGAGCAGTACCGATGATATGTTTGAGTAAAGGTATGAAGTCCTCAACAAGCATATATTTTTTAGATATATTAATAAATTCGAGCCTATCGGTAAAAAATCTTTTCGTTAAAGCGGTGCATATACTCATGCTGTCTTCGGGTGCTAGTCCCTTTGCTCCGGTTGTTTCAAAGAATCTATTCAACTCATCGGTTATCTCCACCAGGGGTATACCGATCCTTTGAGAGGCGAGTAATAGAGGCCGTGCTTTGTCCTCTCGCAACCAGCGGTGAAAGAGTTCGGAGATCTCCGTCGAAGGTAAGCAATCACGGGCGGTTTCGAACACCTTCTCTTGCACTATTTTTAAAGATTCTAAGTCCTGCCTTGGATTGGGCATGTTGATACCGCACCATTGTGAATCACCCGGTCCAGCATCGATGGGACAAACAGAATTTAGCAACTCGTTGATCTGTTTATTTTGGGTCCGATAAAGGTGGTAAACCATCTTACGTGTGATCCGCAGCAAGGTTCTTGGGTCGGTTTTCATAAGTAAATCGATTATCACTTCCCAGTCCTCTTTTGCAGAGGGGCCCTCTCTTGATATGGGGATTGTACGACTGGTAGAGATACTTTCACGCTCTTTTTTTAATTCTTCCCTTACCCTCTTTTCCTCCACAAAAGAACTCAATAGTTCTGTGATTGCATTCAACAACCTTTTTTCATCTTTTAGAAAGGGGCCATCATCTTCTTCAGGTCGTTCTTCTAGATAGCCTACTTCAGCAGAACCGATCTTCTTACCTGAAACTGATATATCACTCACTAATTTCCAATCAGTATCACTATAGTTATCCGTGGTAAATTCATTACCGTTTATCAAGATACGGGCATAGGATACTTCATCGTACTTCCATGCTGGGGGCAGTAGATCAACTATATTCTGAAGCGCTTCGTCTATGGATATTTCGTTGTCTTTAACTATCTCTGAAATACCATATAGGCAGTTTAGCTCTTTGACACGCTCTTTTAATTCATCATCCTCTTTGCGCTTAAATTCAGTTTCCTTTGATGTGGATCCAGGTATACCATCTTGATTCATCTTATGTCTCCAGCGATTGTATTACTATGTTATTTTTGACCTTTATTTAAGTTTCCCCTTTGATCACGATCCCCTTACCCGTTTTACCATCTAGTCTAAGTTCTAAAGGTGTATCTAATCTTACTCGGCGAACGAACTCCCCTTCAACCACTATTTCCTGTGAATTTAACCAATCGAAATCGACTTTCAAGTCATCTTTTCCGACTATCAAATATCCCGTATTAGAGGATACTAAGTCATGGAAAAAATGTGAACCCTGGGATGGCTCTATATACCTCCCTTCAAGTTGGGTTTCTACAATCGCTAAAGCACCGACTATATCTCCCCATTGAATTGGTATTCCCATCCATGATTCGGTAGAACCCCATCTTCCTGGGCCGATGAGTAAATATTTTTTCCCCTCCTCCAAAGCCTGTCGGTTAATATCTCGAATCTCCTCAGCCGCCTTTCTACTTTTACTAACATCGAATGATCCAGGCTTGATGTAAACTACATCACGTATGCCCTGAACAACTCCATTGCCCAGGGCATCATTACTATAGAGCAGCACATCATCTTCCTGAAAATCCCCTATATCCACGTCCGCGTGAATTTCTTTGGTAACCATACTCCTCATCTGAAGTATGTACAAAGATGCTTCCCTGCAATCTTTACTGTCAAATTCAACTGAAAATTCTATCTCCACAGGATAGCCAAGGGCTTTCTCACTCATCCTCAATATCAACTTTACCGCTTTGGGTAGAGGAATGGTGCCATGGATAAGTATGGATGAAAAATCTATAACACGCGCTCCGTCGTAGGCGGTACCAGGGTACAGTCTTCCATCGGAATAGGTGGATGCGGTACACCTTAGTACACCGTGCTTTTCAGCCACTTCAAGATCTAATTTGACAAGTGAGGTATCCTCATCCATATCAAGCATACGGTATATAGATTGTAGATTCAATCCATAAAATGAATTCTGTGAATGTTTGATACGATCGTCTATGTCCGCGACCATAGGTCTCCTAGGATGATCAGGACAAAAGCAGTGTGATTGACCTCCTTCAACGATATTCTTCCCTAATCCCAGACTCAAGTAAGCAACACCGCATTCGGGTCGACAGGTGCCTGATGGATAGTGATTGTAAGACCGAGCTACACCTGAGATGGTTGGATAGAAGTACTTTCCATGCTTCTTACCGACTACTTCCTGCAGTATAACAGCCATCTTTTCATCACCCAAGTTTTTTGGTGTGGAGCGAAGGTAATTTCTAGCGGATTCGAAAAATGTCGAGGCGTAAACATATTTGACAGCGTTACAAATATCCTGGAATCTAAAGTCAGTGTCCCATGACTCGTTTGGAAGGAGCATGGAGGCATATATACCTGCGAATGGTTGTGAAAGAGAATCTTCTAATACTCCTGAAGATCTCACTATCAAGGGATTCCGGGTGTTTCTGACAAAGGACCGGATATCACCTAAAACGGTAGCTGGAAGGCTGGATTCGATAAATTTAGCAGCGATTCTTTCATCCGATAGATACTCAAATTCGTCGATGTTGATCGGATTCTGTTTAATAAACTTCTCGAACACCTCGGTGGATAGAACGATAGTTCTAGGAACTGTTATCGTTAAACCCGGCAGCATATCCGTTGTAATATATCGTGATATCAATTTGGTGATAAATGCAAGACCACGTGCTTTCCCACCCAATGCACCAGTACCGATCCTGCTAAAATTCACATGGGATCCAAAATTCTTACGATGATAGTCTAATATGGAATTCCTGTATGCTTTGTATTTGTAGGATTCAAATGCCCTCTTTAGCTCGTTTTTTAGATTAGACGCCTTCTCATCTTTGATTTTGCTCACACGATCCGCAAGTTCGAATTCTCCACGAGCATTTAGCCAGTTTATTACGTTCTTACCTTTGATCTGTTCCTCTAAAAGGGAAGCATCGGTTTTCTCGATAGCATATTCTAAACTATCTATACCTACTAAACTTCTTTCTTTTACCCCCTGGCTAGTTTTCCAATTCAACTCTACAGGACCGATGGTTTCACTCAGGAATTCTCTTAGATCGTCAGCAATTTTTGAAGAACTCTTCATGAGAAAATCAACATTCTTAGGGACTTCATCTATGGGTTCAGAGGATTGAATGATTATTGGGATATCCCTCTGGCCATTTAACTCATCGGCAAATTCAAATCCCGCGTATTTTCCCTCTTCATCAGATAAGTCACTGATAACACCGATCAAGTTTTTTCTATTTTCATCTGCTAGCTTTTTTCCATCCTCAAAGTTGTTGGCCATAATCAATCTTGGCCTTCTTAGGTTCCTCCTTTCCACCTGATCCCTGGTCAAATCTTCGGAGATTATCACATCAAGGAGCTTTCGGATCTCCTCGTAAATCAGATGGATATATGTAGAATAATGCTGTACCGAATCTTCGATCAACAATATAAGTCTGCTTTCATCTTTTAATTTAGGATCCATTTTTAACTGAAGCCAATCCTCGATATATTGAACAATGCTCAAAAATATTCTTCCATCTCCATTCCAAGTGAACACCTGGTCTATATCTTCGGCATAAAATAATCCATCAACCTCGTTTCCAACTGCAACAACTACAAGGTCATGTTTAACCTTATTTATAGCCCTGGCAAGTTCTTCCACGGCCATATCAGCCGGTTCTTTGAAGATGATCACAAGATCGATATTGTCTCTCTCAAGTAGTTCCAAGCAATCTTTACCTGACTCGACGTGGGACACCATGGGAGGTGATCTGTACGGTCCAGAGGGATAGGTTTCTTTGAAGAGGCGGTTAAGCCTTCCTTCTTCCTCAACTAAAAAAAAGTCATATGCTGGGGAAACCATCAACACGCTGCGTATAGAGTGGGTACTATTCCCATCGGCGTGTGTTTTTGCTTCCCCAGCTTCAGGGCGGATGCCGGTGATCTCCTCAACGACATCTTCTATTTTTTCTTCTCTATAACTCATCTAAACCTTGATTTTGGTCCCCTTTAGATCCAACCTCTTAACCTACATGCTTCAGCGACCCTTTCAATCGATATCATATAGGCAGCTTCCTTCAATGTTACATTCTTTCTCTTGGAAAGATCTAACACCTGGTAGAATGCAGAGGTCATTTGATCATCGAGTTTACCCAGTACTTCCTCCTTTGGCCAGTAGTAATTTTGGTTGTTCTGGACCTGTTCAAAGTAGCTGCAGGTTACACCGCCGGCGTTAGCTAGGAAGTCGGGTATAACCATCATATCTTTTCCTTCCAGCACTTCGTCAGCCTCAGGAGTGATCGGACCGTTTGCACCAGATGCGATCACTTTAACGCTAGATTTGATCTCATTAACATTGTCCTTGGTTATGGCATTCTCAAGTGCTGCAGGTATGAGGATGTCCACTTCTTGTTTTAACCAATCGTCACCGGGAAGTCTTTCATATCCCAGTTCTTTCGCTTTACCCTTATCTACCGTACCATATCTGTCGGTGATGCTCCTTAATTCTTCAAGGTCTATGCCGCTTTCCCTATAGTAAGAGTATGCCTTGGAATCATCTTGGTCCCAACAGGACACAAGGACAACTTTACCACCATATTCAGTGAATAGTTCAACGGCGTACTGGGATACGTTTCCGAAACCCTGAACAGCAGCAGTGGTTTCGGTGATATCGATATCTAATTCTTTTAAGGTTTCTCTTAGAGTAAATATTACACCGTATCCGGTGGCTTCGGTACGTCCTAAAGATCCTCCCTGACCTACCGGCTTACCTGTTATCACACCAGGATATTTACCTCCGGCGATATGCTCGTACTCATCCATCATCCACAACATATGCTGTGCGCTGGTCATAACATCTGGAGCCGGTACATCGTTGACCGGGCCTATGTTCTTTGAGATCTGTCTTATCCATCCTCTACACAATCTTTCTTGTTCTCTATCCGATAGATCGTGTGGATCACAGATCACTCCTCCCTTTCCACCGCCTAACGGTATATCTGCCACGGCACATTTCCATGTCATCCACATCGCTAGTGCTCTGACGGTATCCACAGTTTCTTGAGGATGGAATCTTATACCTCCTTTGCAGGGTCCCCTCGCATCATTATGCTGAACTCTAAATCCCTGGAAGACCTTCGTTGAGCCATCGTCCATCTTTACCGGTATGGTGAAATGGTACTCCCTCATGGGTCTTCTCAACAATTCTCGTGTTGATTCGTCCAGTCCTAGCTTGTCGGCTACCGTATCAA
Source organism: Thermoplasmata archaeon (assembly GCA_003560595.1). Taxonomy (GTDB): domain Archaea; phylum Thermoplasmatota; class Thermoplasmata; order Halarchaeoplasmatales; family Halarchaeoplasmataceae; genus Halarchaeoplasma. The sequence goes on from PWKY01000003.1 coordinate 29,404, forward strand.
ACTGTTCCTGGGCCATTTTGTATGCATTGAAGCCTTTTTCTGCCATATTTAATACCTCTTTATGTCGGTGTATCGGCCAAAGCAATCACTCATATAAAAAATTGGGTTACAGAAATCCATCGATTGAATGTACAATGTGGGTGATTTTTACCCTATTAATTATCCAATATGTGAATGAGTGTCCGCTGATATATCATTCTAGATCCCGTAAACGTTGTTCGATCATACCTATGGAAACTTTTTGAGGCATTATCGTGTGTATCATTTTTGATGATAATATAGTATTGGAAACTGCACCTATACTATCTGGGAATCTAGAATATAGCCCTTCACCCCAATCAAAAAAATCCTCGATAGTTTTAAAGGCGGTGAACACCAAAAAATTATATCTGCCGGTACTAGCGGAAAGTGCCCTGGAAACTTTGTGATCCTTGATCATCAATTCTCTGAATTCCTTACGATGGGATTTTACTTCTATCTTAGATACGACTAAATTATAACCCGGAGGTATGAACAGATTTGGGAATATACACCTTGGCTTATTGATTATACCTGCTTCTATCAAAGATTCGATGTGTCTCCCTATGGTCTTCCTATTAGAAGAAAGTTTTCTAGCGAGCAGGGATTCGTTGGTTCTGATGCACTCTCCTTTCATAAGCATCTTCAATAATTCGAACTCAGTAGGATCTAGTACTATATCGTTCAGTATAACCTGCTGTCTTTCTTTAAACTCCTCTGCAAGAACATTGATAAAGCAGTTCGGATCATATTTGAATGTAAGTTTGTTACTGAAAATATATGCATTAGCAGGTGCCCTCCATTCCCTAGCAGGGATCCTTCTTTCCTGCACTATCTTTTCCCTCCAGGAATGATAGGATTCAAGATCTTTAAAAAATTCTATCAAAAGAGTGTTGTAAGGTCCCTCCATACAGGAGAAAGCTGCAAAGATGTGGGAATCCTCACGATAGAAATCCGTGATCTCTGGACTTCTAGGCATGTCCGCCTCAACGATCACCAAAAGAGGATACTCTTTGAAAAGGGCATCAAATGGGTACAGAGGAGGATTCAATATACCGTGCTCATAAAGATACTCTAGCTTTTTCTTTGCGGTGGCACGATGTATATCTAGACTTCTCGCCAAAGCACTTATGTTAACTTTTACACCCTCACCGGATACTAGGTAACGAAGTAATCTGAGATTCAATTCATCGTTGAGAGGGTCGTTCATCGTACGCTCTAATACGTTAGGATTATATCATGCTTTTGGAAAATATGATGTTCGACGAACCAACGGGAAATTGGTGTTTGTTTACCTGCCCTTCAGATTTACATTGCGTAGGAGGTGATCCATCTGCAGGTTCCCCTACAGATACCTTGTTACGACTTAACCCTCCTTGCCGAACCCAAATTCGAACATCCCGTATGAGATGTCCTC
>PWKY01000077.1 GCA_003560595.1 Thermoplasmata archaeon
CAAACACCGTGAAGATAGGATAACTTACACCGAAGCAAAAACAACTTTCATCGAGACGGTCCTGGAACGAGCGAGGTTGGAAAAATGATCTTTTTACATAATTCTTTTTGATCAATACATGGATAAGGCAGAATTTTTCGATGGCAGGGTAAACTATTTATAAGGCTCATTCTAGACCCGAGCCCCCGGTTAAGCATCACCGGAAAAAGAAGCCCGTAATCAAAAGCAAGGACCACTTTAAAAGAGGTTCGAACCCCATATGTCAGATCTAGAAAATACAGATAAGATCACTTTGATGAACGCGAAAAACGATGTAGGAGAGGTGAAAATGTGTCATTCATAGGAGCTTTGGTAGAGAATGATCTGTTGATATTGTCCTTAACAGTGTTCGTGGGAATACTTTTGGGGAGGCTTGAATATAAAGGGTTCAGGTTCGGTTTATCAGGAGCCCTTTTTGCAGGGTTAGCATTTGGACATATTGGAGTATCGGTACCGCGCACTTACTTTTTGATATCACTCGCCTTGTTCGTAGCCTCCGTTGGCCTCATGGCTGCACGAGATATAGGGGGTGTCATAAAAGCCCACGGTTTTAAATTCATCATCGCCGGTTTTTTCATGGCTACGGTGGCTGCTGTTTTGACTTATATAGGTGCCCAAGTTTCGGGAGTGGTAGATCCAAGATACATCGAGGGAGTGTTCACAGGTGCATTGACGAGTTCACCCGGATTAGGTGCACAGCTCGAAGGGGTGACGGATGCAGTGGGCTCACGCATAACCATAGGATATTCCGTCGCATACCCCTTTGGAGTCATCACCGTGATATTATTTCAAGAGCTATGGCCCAGGATCAGAGGCATAGATATTCAGGAAGAAAAACGTAGATTTAAGGAGAGTATCCAAAACACTGATCCGCCCAAGAATATCGATAAAGGATCGGTAACCTTCAGTGTAGGTGGTTTTTCACTAGCACTTCTTTTAGGCGGGCTCTTAGGAGAAATACCGATACCCTTAGGGCCATTCGGCACGGTCAAATTGGGGATCACCGGAGGTATACTTCCAGCGGCCCTCGTTGTTGGATACCTAGGCAAGATCGGACCGATAAACACTAGGATGTCTCACGAGGTATTGTCGAGTATTAGGTCACTGACCTTAGCATTATTCTTAGCCGTTGTTGGGATAGATGGTGGTGCTGGTTTTGTCGATGCGATATTTACAGCAGGCCCCGTTTTGATATTGATAACCTTGTTAGTTGCCGTCGGAACCATATCGGCGGGTGTACTTATATTGAGAGGATTTTGGAAATTGGATTGGATAGTGACGTCGGGTGCCATAACTGGAGGTATGACCTCTACCCCCGGTCTCGGAGCCGCTATAAAGGCAACTGGAACCGAGGACGTGGGAGCGGGTTATGGATCGACTTATCCATTCGCACTTTTAGGGATGGTAATATTTGCCAGGATATTGAGCATATTGATAGCCTGAGCTTCACAGGTATTCTTTCTCATAGTAGATGGGTCTTCTTATCTTTCCATCGCTTTCCTTAACCTTTTTCTTTCTACCCCATCTCCATATCCTTGTGATGTGTTCCATCATCACATATACTTCTTCCAGGTTGACCTCGCTCCAATTCATGAAGCCCACCTTTTCACTTCCACCGTTTTTGATAACCTTAGACTCGGGTGAGATGTTCTTCCAGTCAACCTCCTTAGTCGGAGCTTGCAGTACCTCTTTTAAAACCAATATCTTCTCATCGAACTCTTCCAGGCTCCCTAGAAACAGCAAGTCGTCGTCCATAGCTACCAATATATCATGACCCTTCAACCTTTCCAATTTTTTTTCCAACAATCCAGATGACATAGTTTCCTTTAAACTTCAAGCATACTAGATTTATAACCATTTTGGGAGCGACAACTACAGATGGATATTTTCACTACGATCTAGATGCGAGTTCGTCGAATACTGCACCGACTATATTTCCCGTTTCTTCGAGTATCCCCTGCCACTCTTTATCATCCGGAGCCATACCAAGAAGCATGGCTATCTTCATTATGGATACGTGATAGACTGTCTGGATACCGGGCCTTTCCTCCCAAATCACCATGTTGCATGGGAACAACCCTCCGATCTTATCGGTTATATTCAGGGCCCTGTCTGCGATCTTGGGATTGCACGCACCTAGAACGTAATATGGTGTTCGATCTGTTCCCACCTTTTCGTTTAAAAGTTCGGATGGGGAAAATTCAACAGCTATCCCGAAGCCGTGTTTTTTGCACACCTCTCTGACCAGTTCAACAGCATCATGGTGTTCCATCTCGAGGGTAATGCTCTTTTCTCCGAAATCATCAGGCTTGAAATCGATATGACCCATATTAGATACCATAGATATACACAGGTCTCCATGGAATAATAAATCTTTGCAAAAAACATTTTACATATCAAGGTTCTCCAATCGCTGCTTTACCTTTCCCAGCAGTTGTCCTTCACCGATATCTTCAAGTATGGACTTAGCCTGGATGTAATAGTCCTTGGCAGTATCCAGATCACCCATATCTTCATGAACTCTTCCGATGGTGTATCTTGTATCGCTTTCTATAACCGGGACGTCTAGCCCTTCTATTATCTCCATGGCCCTTTCAGAATTCTCCAAAGCGCTCTTAAGGTCGCCTTCGAGCCTGTTAGATATACCGATTACCCTATAGACACTTGATAGTCCTATATTGTCTTTCAATCGGTCGAGTATCTTCTCGGCGCGTTGGGCGTACTCCATGGCTTCTTTTGTATCTCCTCTAAATGCCAAAGCCTCTGCGCGATTGAAATAACTCCAAGCGATAGCCCTTTTATTGCTGATCATCTCGGCGTTTTTAGCACAATTATCAAAGAACTCGATGGCCTTATCCCAATCACCCATCTTCAAATAACCGTCTCCGATGTTATTGTATGCTCTCGCCAGCTCTTTGTAAGCCTTGTATCTGTTGAGGGTTGGGAGTGATAGCTTGTAGTATTGTATGGCTAGGCCGTTATTACCCATGGTAGAATACACGTTCCCCATCTCTATATATGTATATGCGAGTATCCTCTTGTTCTTTACGTTCTTCGCCTTCTCGATGGTCAATTCATAATGTTCGATGGCCTTTTCGAACCGTCCCGCTCTCCAGTGTATCGAACCGATACCCCGGTTAGCATCAGCTATCCCCTCGTCGTATCCAAGCTCCTGTGAGATCTCAATTGCCTTTTCAAAGTACTCTTTTGCACGGTCAAAGTTCTGTATATCACAATAAACATGCCCTATCTTTCTTAGTGAACATTCTTCCATCATCTTGTCCTCTAGTTCCCTCCCCCGTTCTCTCAGCATCTCGAAGGTCTCTATGGCCTTATCCCAATCGCTGGTATCGTACCTCAAGTCACCTAGAATATTCAGTAACTCTTCTTCTTTTTCTTCTACACACTCTATATCTCTCGCTTTTTTGATGGAGATCAATGCTCTATCGAAAAATTCTATGGCCGATTCGATGGCATAACTACTCATGGCCTTCTGGCCGGCTTTCATCGAGAATTCATAAGATTTCTTGTGATCATTAGCCTCATAAAAATGCCTACTCAACGGGTAATAATGTTCTTCAAGCTTGCCTTTATATACCTTTTCGATGGCTTTCCCTACTCTATCATGAAGCACTCTTTTCCTACTTTTTCCAATATTTTCGTATATCGTCTTCCTTGTCTGGATGTGACCGAATCTGTATATCTCGTTTTCATCGTCTTCAATCTCTTGGATCAATCCAAGTGCCCTCATGTTGTCCACTATATCGAGCAGCTCCATAACATCCATATCCATGCTTATCTCCAGTACCTCGAAGTCGAACTTAGTGCCTATCACCGAAGCAAACATCAACACGTTTTTTTCGCTTTTGGATAGTTTATCTATACGCCGTAAAGTTATATCCTTTATCGACTCTGGTATGGATATCTCAGCCAGTTCACTTTTGGGATCCCATCTATATGAGTAAGGATCGATGATCTCTTCTTCCACCATGGAGTTAAGGGTCTCAATGATGTAATACGGATTACCTTCGGTAGTCTTGTATATCATGGATAAAAATGACTCAGGTAGATCTTCGGCGTTGAGTTTTTTACTTATCAGCTCGGTAGCGGCCTCGGGATCAAACCTTTCTACATCGACCACGTCAACCAGTTTTTCCTCTTTCATCCGATCGAGTACCTTTACCAAAGGTGAATCGCTTTCGGCAATGCACAGTTCTTCGGGCCTGTACGCACCGTGTAATAGAACTCGGTCATCCGATGTATGCCTTGCCAAGTAATGAAGTAGTTGGGCTGAGGCTTCGTCGATCCACTGCAGATCGTCGATAAATAATATGATCGGTCTTTCCTTAGACCTACGGATTATCACCTTGGCCAATTTGTCGAACATCAACTCTCTTTTATCGGAGATAGATATATCGGCAGACTCTTCTTCTTCCCCCATAGGTATCATGCCCACAGCCACCCCGAAGCCCCGACCGGATCTATCTTCCATTGTCTTGTCATCCAGATACTCGCCCATGGCTTCGATGAAAGGCACAAAGGGATCGGTGCTTCCATGGTAAGGGCATCGTCCTTTCAGCACTTCGAATCCGTGCTTCGAGCACTGCTTGAGAAATGCTTCGGCCATGTAGCTCTTTCCTATGCCAGCTTCACCTTTGAGGAGTACGACCTGCCCTTCACTATCCAACACCCTTTCCATCTTACCTTCTAAATATTCTAATTCATCCAGCCTATCTACAAAATCGTCAGATGCATTATTTGAATCAACACAGATATCAGAATTCATGATACCGGGATATTCAATAACAATGGTTTAAACCTTATGCTTTGATCTTCATCTCAACAAACTTGAAAAGTTGATATTTCATGTACCCAATATATGCGCCGACTGATCACTTCTCTTAATCAAAGATTTTAACATATTCTGAGTAACCCTCTTCTTCCATCTTTTCCTTGGGTATAAATCTAAGGGCCGCCGAGTTCATACAGTACCTCTTTCCTGTCGGTACCGGTCCATCGTTGAAAAGGTGCCCTAGATGTGAATCGGCGTGCTTGCTTCTCACCTCGGTTCTCCTGTCAACCAGCCCTTTTTTGGTGACTATATTATCCGGTTCCAAGGGCTTAGTGAAGCTGGGCCATCCCGACCCCGATCTATACTTATCCTTTGAGCTGAAAAGTACTTCCCCCGAAACTACGTCCACATAGATACCCTCCGCTTCGTTATCCCAGTACTCATTTCTAAAGGCGGGTTCTGTACCTTCCAGTTGGGTTACCTTGTACTGTTTAGGTGTTAGTCTTTTCTTCAACTCCATATCGGATGGTTTCTCGTAGTCCATAACATTCACCATGAAAATACATCATAAATACGATTTAAAGATTTGCCCGACAACAGAACCGGTCGACTTATAACTCAAAAATTAGTTAAGGATAGTGAATGAAGTGGAATCATCGTTCTTGGATAAGATCGGACCTCGAATCATATGCTATTTTTCTCGGAAGTTTATTTTTCACTTTCGTATTGACCGCTTACTTTGTAAAGCATCTAAATGTATTCATGACGGAACCCAGGATCGCATCCGTAATTGCCGGCCTGCTTATAGGTGGCATGTCAGCCTCCAGTATATTGGGGTTTATAGGGGTGAGAAGGTTCGGTGGATACTATTCCCGGAGCTTCCAGTTGGGCCCGCACCGATTATTGGTTTGTATCACACATCGCTTATCTGAAGCTGGGATCGAACACGAAGTAGACGTAAAAAAAGCACCATGGTATTTCTTCATCAAACCTATACATGTGATATGCCTACCTCCATCGAAACTCAACATAGAGATATTCAACTTCTCCGGCCCTAGCTCATCCCTGTATATCGGCCCTAAAACAGAGGCTAACGAAGAGGTCATGAAAGAGATGATGGATGTACTCAACCCTTTAGGAAGTACTTACATCGCCCATAAAATTTTATCATACTACGGGGATAAACCAACATGACCAGATGTGCTTTGTGTGATAAAATAGATACATCCAACGAATACAGGTGCAGCTGTGGCGGTCCTCTCCAGCTGGATCATTTTAAAGGATATATAAAAAAGGAAGGTAAGATCTGGTCTAGTCACAGAGATTTTTTCCCCTACAACTTATCTAAAGAAGACTCTCTAGGAGAGGGAAACACTCCCTTGATCCGGGCTAAAAGACTGTCGGCCAAGTTCGGTATAAACCTATATCTGAAGAACGAGACGGTAAATCCCACATGGAGCTTCAAGGATCGTGGCACCATATTAGGTATAAAACGTGCCCTTGAGTTAGGTTACGATAAGATCGGAACGGTATCCACCGGGAACATGGCCGCCAGCGTGGCCTGCTACGGAGCCTACCATGGATTACGGACCATCGTATTAGTTTCCAGTGACATACCTGAAGGTAAACTCGGTCAGATATCCTTATACGGTCCTGAAATAATAGCAGTTGATGGAGATTACGGAGAACTGTATCACCAGAGCTTGAATATAGATGATATCTACTTCATCAACTCAGATAATCCGTACAGGATAGAAGGGTACAAGAGCATGGCGTTCGAGATAGCCTCCGAGCTCGATGCATCACACGTGATCATACCTACCAGCTCCGGCGGATTGTTCCGAGGGATAGTCAAGGGTTACGAAGAGTTGATACAGAACGACATCATAGACCACATCCCAAGATTCATCGCTGTTCAAGGGGAAGGCTGCTCACCGACACATCGGGCTTTCTCGGAAGGTGAGCCGGTAAAACACTGGGGGTGTCCAAACACCATAGCGAAGGCGATCTCCAACCCCTTTCCACCTAGTGGAGATGTGGTGGTGAAGAAATTAAAGGAGTTGAAAGGAACGAGTGTTGCTGTAAAAGAAGATGATATACTAGAAGCTCAGAAAAGTATCGCCCGGGACGGTATCTACTGTCAACCTGCTTCAGCCGTCGGTGTAGCCGCCCTTCCGCATTTGATAAAGGATATGGACCGGAGTTCCAAAGTAGTCAGTTTGGTAACCGGAAGTGGTATCAAGGTAAAAGCTCCATCGGTAAAAGTGAAGACGGCAGATATAAATAAACTGAAAGAAAAAATGTAAAGAACCACCAATATATTTAATTAGAACCTGTGTAAACACACCCGAGATAAGAGTGGTATAATATCATCTAGGATCAGTTACCGGAAGCTGAAAAAGATATTCGTCAAGTCCGCAGAAGAGAGGAGAGAGGATATTTTAAACGGCCCGATAATCAAAACGATCCTTGTTCTTGCCCTTCCAGTGATGGTTTCCGCTTCGTTACATATCTCTTTTAACATTGTGGACACCTTCTGGCTCGGTAGGTTGGGTGCGGCGGAGGTAGGTGCACCTACCGCTGCTTGGCCTGTAATATTCGTCTTTCTGTCCGCAGGGATGGGGTTGGCAACAGCGGGTGTTGCCCTGGTTTCACAGCACATGGGTGCTGGTAATCGAGAAAAGGCGAACGAGGCGGCTGGGCAGGTATTCAGCTTTCTTATAATACTCAGTTTGATATTCACCATAGGTGGATTCCTAGGGGCGCCCTATATACTAAAATACATGCAGACCCCTCCGGACATATATCCCCTGGCGGTCACCTACCTCCGTATAGTGCTTTTGAGCATGCCTTTTGTTTTCGCATACACCGCGTTCCGTTTTTTACTGAAGGGCATGGGAGACATGATAACTCCTATGCTTATAAAAGTAGTATTCGTCTCGGTAAACATCGTACTCGACCCGATATTGATATTCGGCTGGTCGGTGTTCCCTGCCATGGGTGTAACCGGTGCAGCTCTGGCAACCGCCGCATCCAGGGTAACCGCAGGTGTCGTCGGTATCTATCTCTTATTCAACAATCGCGTCGATATAAAGATGTCCTTAAGTGATATGAGATTGAAGTTTAGGTGGATAAAACAGATATTGACCATCGGCGCACCGGCTACCTTTGCAAGGGTGACTACCGCGACTGCCTTCGTCATACTCTTTGCCCTGGTGGCAATATTCGGAGAGACACCTGTAGCGGCGTACGGTATCGGAAGGAGGATAATACACGTGATAACCATCGCAGTATGGGGCTTTGCAGACGCTTCGATGTCCATAGCGGGACAGAACATAGGTGCTGGAAATAAGAAGAGGGCGGAAGAGGTGATCAAAAAAGCTGTATTGGTCTCCTCTTCCATAATGTTCGCTACCGGCGTGGTAGTCATAATATTTAGAGAGGGGATAATGGGTGTTTTCATCGACGAGTTACCTGTGATAAGAGAGGGGGCGAGGTATTTGGCGGTATACTCGATGTCGATAGGATTCTTTGGTATATTCAGGGTACTCGATTCCAGTTACAGGGGCACCGGCCATACTATGCCGGCCATGGGTCTTGAGATATTTAGGATATGGGGTTTACGTCTCTTTTTATCTGCGCTTTTCGCACTTCCATCCCTGCCTTTGATAAACTTTGGTTTCGACATGGGTGTCCTAGGTGTTTGGGTAGGGATGGCACTGAGCAACCCGATAGCTGCAGGGGCATCCTATCTCTACTTCCGGACCGGTAACTGGAAGAAAAAAACGATCAGGGATTGAACACATTCAACGGTAAGCGTAAGTCATGCTTTATTATTCATTATCGAACTGACGAAAGTCTTATATATTTTTGAATATTCGCAAATCATATATGAACTCATCTGTGATACATCGTAGAGGATATTTCCACGAATTTTCAATACCCTCTCTATCGCTTCACACTGAGTTACCTTTACATATGGAGGAAAAATCATGAAAAGATCAAAAGCATTCATCTCGACGTTCTTGTTTGCGCTGTTCGTGTACCTGTTCATGACGCTTGCAGCCGGACAGTCGATGGTGGAGGGCACTATTCTCTGGAGCATAGAAGAATTGGTATTGGGGATCTCCGTCGCCTTGATCGTCGGCGCGGTTGCCAGCAGCATACTGTGTCGTTCAGACGATTACAGGATGCTAAATCCTGTCAGATGGATAATAATGCTGGTTTACACCATACCTTTGTTCATCGAGATGGTCAAGGCAAACTTTGATGTTGCTTATAGGGTGATCACTGGAGATATCAAACCCGGTATCGTAAAGATAACACCTGACTTGAAAACGGACCTAGGAGTAACATTCCTAGCAAACTCGATCACACTAACTCCGGGTACTTTAACCGTCGACGTGGACGACGAGAAGAGTGAGCTCTACATCCATTGGATCAACGTAGGGGATGAGCCTACCCAAACCATATCCGGAAGATTTGTACCATGGATAAGGAGGTTTGCAGAATGAATCTATCTTTTGAATTTTACTTGATCGTCGGCGCTTTCATCATATTCATAATCATATCTGTTCTAAGGTTATTCCTAGGGCCCACGGCCCCGGATAGGGCGGTAGCACTAGATACCATCAATACCCTGGTCGTAGCCAGCATGGTCGGTTTAGGTGCAGCCACCTGGGAGACCCTTTTCATAGATATCGCCATAGTTTACGCCATACTTTCTTTCGTCACAACCCTATTCATCGCTAAGTATCTAGAAGGGGGTGGCGATTAGATGATAACCTTCACCATACTCTATGCATTTTTGATCATCTCCGTGTTGTTCAATGCTCTAGGTGTTATCGGTCTTCATCGGTTCCCCGACGTGTACACCAGGCTTCACGCGGCTACAAAATGTACGACATTTGGAACCATATTCATGACGTTTGCCGTCATAGTTTACAGCGGTTACATGTATTACTGGAACCCCGGTCAGGACCATTATCTGAACATGGCATTACACACCGTCGGAGCACTTGTGGCTATATTGGTGACCAACCCAACAGGCGCCCACGCCATCGCACGTGCCGCCCACAAGGTGGGGATAAAGCCCAAGTTCGCGGTGATCGATGAACTAGAAAAAAAGGAGGCGAAATAGATGATATACTTTATACTACAATTACTGGTGCTAACAGGACTGGTTATAACGGCAGTCGCGGTCATATGGTTCAAGGATCTGATATCCGCCGCCATCGCTTTGGGAGCCTCCAGCCTTATACTTTCACTTCAGTTTTACCTTTTAAGAGCCCCCGACGTTGCCATAGCAGAAGCCGCCGTCGGAGCCGCACTTACGACTGCGATATTCATCTTTGCCATCAGGGCTAGTGAACGGGAGGAGGGATACAAATGAGAAAAGTATTTGCCATGTTGGCACTTTTAGTAATATTCGCCTTTCTCTTACTCGCAGTCGCCGAATTAAGAGGCGAGGATGGTGGTTTCGGCGAACCGGTCCACACAGCTATGGACGACTATTTCTTACAGGACAGTCAGTCTCATAATCAGGCTAACAACGTGGTAACCGCCATATTGTTCGATTATAGGGGTCTTGATACCCTCGGGGAGGCTACCGTGTTGTTCTCGGCGGTCTCCGGCGTACTGACGGTTCTTCGTAAAGTAAAACCAGTAAAGCGAGGTGGTAAAGAATGAACTGGAAGATGTCTAGAGTTGTCCGTACGGTGACTGATATCATGGTTGTACCGATCATCGTCTATGGTATTTATCTTATAATACACGGACATCTAACACCCGGTGGAGGATTCCAGGGTGGTGCTGTGATAGCTTCCTCTACTGCTTTACTGATAGTATCCTATGGCTCCTTCCGTGACTACAAAAAGGATTTTTCATCAATGGAGTCTTTAGGTCTAACTTTGTTTATCTTGTTGGCGATATTTGGAATACTTTTAGGAGCGACAATGTTCCATAACTTCGGTGCAGGTACCGGTGGTTTATTTGGAGGAACCGTTCCTGAAGGTATCAATCCAGGGTACGTCAATACCGGCGGCACCATCCCCATGATGAATATCATGGTCGGTTTAGAGGTTGCCGCAGCCTTGAGTCTGATATTGTGGATGATGGCTAAAGCCAGTGATTCCATGGAGGTGGAAGCATGAACTTTACCATACTGCCCTTTGTGATGGTAGTCTTACTGATAACCATGGGCCTTTATACAGTTCTATTTAAAAGAAATCTTATCAAGATGATAATGGGTGTAGCGATCATACAGAACGGCGTGAATCTATTTTTAGTTTCGTTAGCCTACAGAGATGGTTATGCTGCACCTATATGGACCAGTGCTCCAAGCTCGGACATGGTCCTACCTACACCACACGCCCTCACACTGACTAGTATCGTCATCGGCGTTGCTACAACTGCATTGATGCTCTCCTTCGTGATAATGCTGAAGAGGCACTACGGAACAGTTGATTCAAACGAGACCAGGAGGTGCAGAGAATGAGTTTTGATCTGATCACACACTCACCGACGATGGTACTAGGTATACCCTTGTTGTTCGCTTTCCTCACTCCCTTAGCGGATAAGGTATCCAAGGAATTGAGGGATGCCGTCTTCATGATGGGGTTATTGCTTACAGTTTTCTTTGTTTTTGTTATGTCCTACGAGGTTTACACATCAGGTGCGTGGACCTACGTGTTCGGGGGTACCGAATCTAGACCGACTTCATTGACATCCTACTTCAGGATAATGTTCGCCGCCGATGGATTTTCTGCTTTAGCAACCATAACCGTAGCTATCACTGCCCTAGGGGCCGGTATCTATTCCTTCGCGTTCATGGACGGTCATTCAGGTATGGAGAAGTACTATGCTCTCTTTTTACTGACTTTTGCCGGGGTGAACGGGATGATATTGACCGCTGATCTATTCAATCTATTTGTATGGTTCGAGGTCACCTCCATAGCTTCATGCGGTTTGATCGCCTTCCAGAATTATCGAGGTAAAAGCGTGGAAGCCGCTTTGAAGTACATGTTGATAAGCGTGATAGGTGGTCTTTTCTTACTCGTATCCATAGGTTTACTTTACGGTGAATACGGTGTACTGAACTTCTATTATCTGGCTGCAGTGATGACCGGAGGCCTTGTGGACAAGATCGCACTAGCCATAATATTTGTAGTCTTTGCCATGAAGGCCAGCAGCGTACCCATGCATATGTGGGCACCAGATGTTTATTCTGAATCACCTGGTTCGGTAACACCATTCATAGCTATAACTTCCATGGGCTCCCTCTTCGTACTTTTCAGGATACTGTTCGGCATGTTCCGTTTTTCTATGGGTGCCGTCGAACTGGGAACACTTCTGATAATACTTGGCTTATTATCCATGTTCATAGGTGTATCCATGGCCTTAAAACAGAGCGATGTTAAGAGGCTGATAGGTTACCTTTCAGTTTCTCAGATCGGTTACATGTTGTTGGCCGTGGGCGTAGGATTGACAACTCTTGAGAACGGAGATTACGGTACATTCGGTGCAATGGCCTTGGAAGGCGGGTTCTTCCACATGATCAACGACGGTGTTTACAAGGCTTTACTCTTCCTTTCGGCAGCTGCTGTGGTATATGCCACTGGCACCAAGGATCTCAACCGGCTGGGAGGCTTAGCACATCGTATGCCGTACACAACAGTATTCTTCTTGATCGGAGGACTTTCCATCGCTGGAGTCCCACCTCTTTCGGGGTTCAGTTCTAAGTTGTTGATATATAAATCCATATATCTGTATCATCCGATTCTTGCTATAATCGCCCTGGTAGTCAGCATAATCACTTTCGCATTGATAGGCAAGATATTCTATAACGCTTTCTTGGGACCGGACCTTGGATTGACCAGGGGTGAGGTCCCCACTAGTATGCTCGCCGCAATGATGATATTAACCGTGATCGTTGTAGTCTTCAGCCTATTCCCCAACTACGTGGTTGCGGAGATAGTAGTACCAGCCATCGAGGGCCTGGGGGTGATACCATGATCGATATAGTATTGAAAGATATGTGGAGTCCGATAGCATTGATAGCTGTAGTCCTGCTCATGGGCCTCATAACCTATATGATATACAATCTGGGTAATCCCACTTACAAACGTACCAAACATAAGGGCGAGCCCTTTATTTCCGGGAACAAACCTCCATCGGATTTGAGCACGATACATGTAGGAGGCGACAACGTATTTTGGGGTTTCACCCACGCCCTCAGAAAGTACATCGATCCGCTGGTGAAAGGACATACGGGCATAGTCAACGATTACGTGTATTGGTTCGTCATAACATTGGCTTTGGTGCTCATATACTTCTATATAATGATATAAAAAGGTGATAATCATGAAACTTACAAAAACCTTCGACAAAGCGCTTTGGGTCTTCCACGTCAACAGCGGGTCATGTAACGGTTGCGATATAGAGATAGTCGCGGCCTTGACCCCTCGTTACGATGTAGAGAGATTCGGTATCAAATTGGTGGGTTCACCTCGTCATGCAGACGTCCTTCTGTTCACCGGCCCAGTCACTCGGAAGATGAAGGATCGAGTTCTAAGGGTGATCGAACAGACACCAGATCCTAAGGTGGTCATGGTTGTTGGTAACTGTGGCAGTACTACTGGAGTGTTCTACGATAGCTATGCCATAGACGGCCCGATAGACACACTTTTACCGGAAGGTACTCCCATAGTATATGTTACCGGATGCCCCACGCGTCCGGAAAATTTGATCAATGGTGTAAAAGAAGCTTGGTTGTTCCTCGAAAAACTCAGAGGTGATGATAAATGAAAAAATCAAAACTCCCCATGAGCATGGATCAGATAGAATCCTATTTCAAAGATAATCTCAAAGATTCAATACGGGATTTCAAAAAAGAAGAGATAAAAAAGGGCTTGAAACAAAGGCCCATGAAGTTGATATGGTTTACAGTGGATCGAAAGTCCTTCCGCAGAGCGGTGAAGTTGTTATCCAAAATACAGATACCTCACCTTTCAGTTACCTCTGGTTCCGATATAGGTGACCATGTAGAACTGATCTATCATTTTGCAGTTAATTACGGTTATAGAGGAGACGAAGTGAGTGTAAGCATCAAGGTACACCTGCCAAAGGATGATCTCACCATACCGACCATAACCGACATGGTTCCCGGTGCCATCACCACAGAGCGTGAGAAGCAGGAATTTTTAGGGATCACAGTCAAAGGTATTCCCGATTCTAGAAGGCTGTGGCTTGATGAGGATTTCCCCAAAGATCGATATCCGTGGCGGTGGGACGAAACCGGGATGGAGAAGATGTCTAGGTACGTTCACGACATGGACGAGGCGGCAAATACACCAACCGTAAAAAACCTTAGAACAAGAGGTGATGATGATGAGTGATAAAGATACGACTTACCAGGTACCCATAGGTCCTATACATCCTGCTTTGAAGGAACCCTTCATGATCAATTTTAGGCTAGATGGTGAGACCATAGTGGATGCCGATCCGCACCCAGGCATGAATCACAGGGGGATAGAGTTCATGGGTATGCATAGGAACCCTCTGAAGGTGATACCTCTGGCCGAGCGTATCTGTGGTATCTGTTCAATAGTACATCAGCACATGTTCACCACTGCGGTAGAGCATGCCGCCGGTATCGAGCCCACCAACAGGGCGCGCTATATACGGACCATAATGGCGGAACTTGAAAGGATACATTCCCACGTTCTATGGGCTGGAGTAGCCGCCCATGAGATCGGCTTCGACACACACCTCCACTTCACATGGAAGATACGTGAGAAGGTCATGGATCTGTTGGAGTTCATAACCGGCAACAGGGTGAATTACGCCATGTGGACGGTTGGCGGTGTGAGAAGGGACATAACCAAGGATATGTATCCGAAGATAGAGGACACCCTGACTTATTACGAATCGCTTTACACTAAGCTTGAAGATATTTTCCTAGGTGATCCTAGTATAAGATTGAGGACAAAAGACATAGGGATTCTCACCAAAGAGGAAGCACTACGCCTTTGCGGAGTCGGTCCCACTGTGAGAGCTTCTGGAGTCAAAAAAGACGTGCGTATCGACCAACCCTATGCAGCATACGGAGATCTAGAATTAGATTATATAATACCATCCAAATTCGGCTACGAGAACACTGGTGATGTGTTCTCCAAAACATTAGTAAGGTTGAAGGAAGTTGTACAGTCCATAGATCTGATCAGACAGTGCGTGGACCAGATGCCCGACGAAGATATAGACAGCGAACCAAAGAAAGCCGTGCTTCTTAACAAGCTTAAGAAGGCGGATGGGGAGGGCATCGGCCGATTAGAGGCTCCCAGAGGAGAGGCCTTCCATTACGTGCGTTTAAAAGAGGGTAGGGAGGAATTAGACAACTGGAAAGTAAGGGCGTCGACCTACAACAACCTGGCTACCTATGCTCCCATGTTCATGGGTGAACAGATAGCCGATATACCTATAATAGCAGCATGTATCGATCCTTGTATCGGATGTATGGACCGTGCGGTGGTTGTAGACGTAAGCACAGGCCAGAAGACAGATTACGATCATGAAGATCTACATAAGTTGAGCGTTGAAAAGACAAAACGGATGTTAGGGGGTTCACTATGAACGCACAAGATTGGCTTATAAGGATACTTTTCATACTGGTGATACCATTTGTAGGGATATTCTTTGGACTCCTTTACAAGGGGTTCGACAGAAAGATAACCGCCATGATGCAGTCACGTATAGGTCCGCCTTTAAGGCAGCCTTTCAGGGATATAAGGAAGCTGTTCATGAAGGAGAACATAGTACCGGATCATGCGGTGGAATGGATATTCCACGCATCACCGATATTTGCACTTCTTGCCCCCCTCGTTGCTCTTGTGTACCTGCCTATAGGACCCTTTGAGCCGTTGATGGAGGGTTTCGGAGACTTGATACTCATACTCTACCTTCTAGCGATCCCAGCGGTCGCCATGGCTATCGGTGGACTCGCATCGGGTTCACCCTATGCAACCGTAGGTGCTCAGCGTGAATTGGTACTCATGATGAGCTATGAGTTCCCCCTGGCTATCGCGGCGGTAACCATCGCATGGAAGTTCGAGAGTTTTTCCCTCGCAGCAATATCTTCAACTTCCGTTTGGAGTCTGGTTGGCCCCCTCGGTGCTCTAGGATTGTTGTTGATCACTTTAGGATTATTTGCGGTACTACCCGGTGAGTTATCCAAAGCTCCCTTCGATCAGGCAGAGGCGGAGACCGAACTGGCCGGTGGATTGTTTGTAGAGTACTCGGGAAGGAACCTAGGAGTATTCTACCTCTCTGAAGCGGTGAAGATGGTAGTTGTGGGAGCTTTATTGATAGCTTTATTGTTCCCTCAGAACATATCCCAGTGGTACTCCTTCGGTGGACCCCATGTCGCGGGATTCGCGCTATTCAACCTGGCCGCCGATGTACTGTTCTTCTTACTTAAATTACTGATAATAATCTTTTTAGGCGTATCCGTGGTGAGAGTTGCTTTGGCTAGATTCCAGATAGACAAGGCCAGTTATTTCTATTGGGTACCCATGACTTTGTTAGGACTGCTGGGAACTGTGCTGGTTGTCCTAGAAGGTGCTATATGAGGTGATAATGTATGCCAACATCTACTGTATTTACACTGATAAAACAGCTGCTGACTAAGAAGGCGACCAATCCCTTTCCGGTAAAGTATACTCCGGGTAACATGCATGCCGCCGCTTCCTTGATAGAGAGCGGTAAGCTAAGCATAAATCCTCCAGTCGATATACCTCCCAACTTTAGGGGTAAACTTAGCTACGATGTTGAATCTTGCATCGGCTGTAAGCTATGTTTAAAGGTATGCCCGTCTGAGGCCCTGGCTTTTAAACCGGATGAAAAGAAGGTGAAACACTATGTATCCAGATGTACTTTCTGTGGTCAATGTGTCAACATATGTCCCAAGGATTGTTTCGTACTGACGGATGAGTTCTTGATGGCTGGATTGGATAATTACTCAGATGAACTGGTTTTGAATCCGTGAATCACTCGAGATACGGTAATTCAGTCCACCGGTCGTTCTTAAGTATGCTGAGCACCTCGTCTTTAGCCTCTATAAGCTCGTCGGTCATTCCTTCTTTCAGTGACATGTCCTTGGGCTGTATACCTATGAGAGTAACCTTACCTACCTTCTCGTCTAAATAATCCATGACTAAAGATATCGGTAGTGCGTGTGTGCTCATGGTGAAAACACCGAGTTTTTCCCTAGGCACCCTCCGTATCTCCCCGGGTTCCAAGCCCATGTTAGCCGCATCGACGATCACAACATCCTGGTAAACATCTTCTTCAATATGAGGTATAAAATTTTCAGGCACAGTTCCACAATCCTCCACATCCCAACCTTCTCGCTGGAACTCTCGAGCGATCTCCTCTCCGATGGCATCGTCTCCACGTATATCGTTTCCTACTCCAAGCAGAAGATTCTTTTTCATGGAAGAGGAGCAGGGAAAGTGCGTATTAAACATTTCGAGGAAGAGAAAAATATTTGATACCCTAGTCTATAAGGTGCATGGAAATGGATAAAGTTAGAGAGCGGTGTGAGAAAATATTGGAGTTTGCCCCCGAAGGCGAGTACGACGATTACGCGGCAAAGCAGCTTCGTAGGAAGTTATACTCCTGGAAGGATAATAACACTGATAGGCTCGCCTCTTTAGATTATTTTATAAATGGAAAGGAGTACACATCCATCCTTGATGCATTGTATGAAGAACAACATCTTCGTAAGATAAAGATCAAGTTCCTGAAGCCCGTACTTGACGGAAAATGGAATTTTACAAAGCCAACCCGTGAGATCATGGAGAAAGGAGGTAGGGGTCTAGCACGCACCTTTGATTTTGATCCAGACTCCCTTAATCGATGGGCTAGTGCGAACAAAGTAAAGGATGAGAAGGTGATGCTGAGGGCTTACATCTCCGACTTTTACTCCCCGATATCCATCAAGACTAAATCTAAGTACCATCATGCTCAGGATATCCCAAGGCAGTATGACCCGTGCTTAAGGAGGATTGCGGGTATATGGAGTCACGCTAGACAGGGTGTTGTCCCCTTTGAGATACGTATATGTGCATACACTACTAAAGACAGGTATACATATGTCATAGATCCAATGAGCGATACTCAGAAACCACATTATCTAAACATGATCCCATACCATTACAGGGTCAATCGTAAACCCATAGAGTACATGATGTTCGACGCCTTGATCTCGAATATAGAGCTACCTACTCTAGTAAAAAAGATGTTTGAGTTCATTTTCGAGTGTGGGGAAGTTACCGCACCTGATATCGCACACAAGTTCAAGGTAGGTAATAGCATCGCTCAAAACAACCTCAACGCCCTTAAATCAAAGGGGTTGCTCACAGTAAGAAAAGAGCTATACTACGATGTATCTATGATCGAGCTTAAGAAACGTGCAGATAAGATATGTTGATTTTACTTTGCCTCTTTTATCAGATCCCCCAATGTTAACGCTTTCTGGTTTTTGCTCGTACCTGTTGTTATCTCCTGGTACTCATCCATCAATTCTATGTTGAGTGCGCTTTCCAATTTTTTTATAAGCCCATCGCTGGGCCGAAGGTCCCCCTTTTCGAGCTTAGCTATGACTGACTTTTTCTCGCTGACCTCTTTGGCCAGTTCTTCTTGGGTATGCGATTGTTCTATTCGAGCTTCACGGATCCTGTCGTTGTAATCCAGTGCCAGTACTTTATCTTGTCCCCCCATGCCTCTGGTACTACTGTAAGCTTCCCTTTTTTTCTCAACTCGTTTTATTAGCTCATCTCGGGAGATACTGCTGCTTCCCGAATCAAAAACTTCTTTTCCATGTCTCGAACAGTTTTCACAAACTTGAAGGGTAGACCCTTCGATCGAGACCGTGCTTGGCTTTCCTATCTTATTTCCACAAAGTTCACAGTTCATATTCGATGCCCCCGGTCATATGAATATATGATGGGTTATCGGGGATATAAAGATTGTCGCCATAATCTGAAAATATCTCTAAAAATTAACACTATCTTAAAGAAAACTTTTATATGCCTCTTTTCATTACCTATTAGATTAAAAGCACTCTTAAAAATATAAAATGTGATATCATGGCTTCAAAAAAGAAGGAAAAGAAGGAGGCTGCTGATTGGTTCGACGAACTAGATGAGGAGTTGCAGAAGAAGACAGAAGAAACCTATAGAAATCTGGGTGAAAGGGATTCCAAACTCGCCGAGATCAATCAACAGTTTATAAAGGATTTTTGGAGGATCTGGATCCGCTTCGAGAAGATAAACGTACACTTCAGTATGAAGCCGGAATACAGTTCATTCGCCAAAATAAAAGAGTTCCCGGAAAACTGGGAGTTCAAAGAGAATTTTGATTTCACGAACGTCCGTACCATAAGGTTGATGGACAAGACACAGGATGAAAATCGAGCCGGCGATACGCTTCTGATAGATTATTATACTGAAGAAGATGATTTCAAGGTCGGTATGTTCTTTGAATTTTGCGAAGGAGAAACGTATTACAAGTACAGTGGATGGAAAAGGATCTACGCACGTTACTCCCTCTGGGAAGCGGAGTTCCCACTGAAAGGAAAAGATATGGATGGTTTCCACAACGCTTTAAAAGATATAGTCAAGATATGGTACGAATCTCACCTGAAGAGGGATAGAAACTTGATACTCGACTATATCAAGGATAACTACGATAAGGTAGAGGAATATCCCGAATAAACTCAAAACCAAACCCTTTCCACTTTCACCATTTTTTTCTACCCCCCTCGAAAACGGTTAAATATCATGGTAGCTTAGGGTCTAAGTACATTCGAAAAAAAGCGTGATAGTATGAAAAACGAAGAACTCGCGCCCCACATAAAAGACATAACCCGGGCGCTAAAAGGAAAAGTAAGCGAAGAAGAAATCGAACAAGAACTCCAAAAATGGATCCAAAAGTACGGCGTGGATATAAATCAGGCCAAGAGGTCCATAGTTAATAATTTGGGGGGAGATCCGAAGGAACTTTTCACACCTTCCGAGAAGAAGATAAAGGAGATATCTGGAACTGAAAGGAACCTTGAGCTCAAGGTAAGGATCGTTTCGATAAATGAAAAGGATATCGAGGTCGATGGTGAACCGAAGAAGATACATTATGGAATATTCGGAGATGAAACCGGTACCATACCCTTCACTATATGGGAGACCCTACCCGAGCCTTTAGATAAAGGTGACACGGTACATGTGATAAATTCATATGCTACCACATGGAACGATAAACCTCAAGTGAACGTAGGTTCTCGTACGAGGATGAGGATGCTCGAGGGTGACGAGGTACCCGAGTTCAAAAGGACTTCTCAAAGATGTGATATACGTGATGTACGCGAGGGGATGAGTAACCTGATAATCACAGGTAGGATCCTAAACGTGGAGAAGAAAACAGTCCAAACAAAGAATGGAGAAAAGGACCTCTATTCCGGCATCATGGCCGATGAAACAGGTAAGATACAGTTCAGCGCGTGGCACGACTTCGGTTTAAAAGAAGATATGGTTGTAGAGGTGAACGGAGGTTACGTTCGTTCGTGGAGAGGTATCCCTCAGCTGAGTTTTGATGACAATTCAACCGTTGATATATTGGATGATGGCGCACTGCCTCCCAAAGAGCAGCTCGAAGAATCCGGTATAATGACCATATCTCAGCTCGCTCGCAGAGGTGGGGCGGTGGATGCCATCATAGATGCCGTCATGATAGACATAAAACACGGCAGTGGTCTGATCTTTAGATGTCCCGAGTGCAATCGTGTGGTTCAAAAGAGTGCATGCAGGATCCATGGTAAAGTGGACGGTGAACCTGACTTGCGGGTCAAAGGGATACTGGACGACGGCACAGGAGCCCTGACTGTTATCATAACTCGTGAGGAAACCGAGGAAATACTGGAATATGGTTTGGATGAGGCAATGGAGCTTGCAAGAGATCGCATGGACCACGGGGTGATAAAGGAGGCCCTTGAAGATAAACTGATAGCTCAACCCCTGCGGTTGAAGGGTAACGTGACTTGCGATGATTATGGTCTTATGCTTATCGCAAGCGAGGTCAAGGAGAAAAAGATAAACATGGAAGAAGAAGCTCGTAAGCTGCTCGATGAGGTGAGAGTATGAGCATGATCCAGCGCGAAGTCGCCTGGAGACTTTTTGCAGAAGAATTCAACCAGTCGACCATGGAGATCAGCGGCAGCGAGTCCGAAAGGACTCCTTCCTATGTGGTAACCCCTCTAGGAGCCATGGTCAACAGAGTTTACATGGTTGGTGTGCTCACAGAGACCGAGAACCTGGGAACACCCGAGGACCCTATGTGGAGGGCCCGGGTCTCGGATCCTACGGGAACATATTTTGTGACCGCCGGTCAGTACCAACCCGGCGCAGCCACCACCATAGCGTCTCTAGAACCACCGGCCTTCGTGGCGGTGGTAGGTAAATCCAGTGTATATAGGCCAGACGACCAAACCGTACTGACTTCCCTTAGGTGCGAGTACATCAAAGAGGTGCCAGAAAGGCTAAGGGATTACTGGATACTCGAGGCTGCACGATCATTGAAGAAAAGACTCGAGGCCATGGAGGAGGCTTTACGTATGGAAGAAGTATCCATAGAGGAGATAGTAAAACTGGGATATGAGCCAGATCTGGCAAAAGGTATCGAAAAAGCTTCAGAACACTACTCTTCGATAACACTAGATAGGTACTGGTCCATGCTAGAGGACTCCCTAAGATACGTTCTTCCGGAATACGAGAGGACCCCTGTTAAAACCAATGATGAGCCTGAGATAGAGGAAGAAGAAAGTGACTTGGAACAGATGATCTTGGAAGTTATCAAGGAGATGGAAGAAGACCTCGATCAAGAAAGTGGTGTAGATTACACCAAACTGATGAAAGAAGTTATGGATCGAGAAAACATTTCTGAGCCTGAATTCGAGGAAGCGATAAAAAATCTAAGAAACATGGGGCAGCTATACGAACCTGATCTTGGTTCTTTGAAAAGGATATACTGAGTTATCCATCCCCCTCTTTTTGTTTCTTTATGGCATCGACGAGCTTCAGCTTCCCCTCCACAACTTTACGTGCTAGCTCCTTTGATATGGTTATCTCCCCATCACTTTTGATCCTACTACGTCTCTGCATCTCTTTCTTTTCACCTTCGGTAGCTTCTACTTGATGTGGACCGTAAGCTAGCTCCCCTTTAGAAAGAGCTATCTTCCTAGCGGCTTCTAAGTCCGGTGCTTCACCATATTCGGTGGTATACTCCTCGTTCACTATCTCTATCTTCAAGGCCAAACCTTTCAATGAATTCAATGTGCGGTTTCTATTGGTTTTATCCCCATGCCCGATCCTTACGATCATCTGATCGAAGTCGTACCCGTCGATGTAACGTTCTATCAAATACCTAACGGCTTCTGGTGACTCCGCATATGCCGTTTCCAGTAATTTTCCATCCCCTATGAGAGCAACACCTGGCCGGAATCCCGGATCTATCCCCACTACTATCCTTTGATAGGATGACTTTCCTGACAGAGCGTTCAATGCGATCCGTATCCCCATCCGAATATCTTTATCAACACCGATAACATTATCGTGTTCAACCATCGGTTTTTCATACACCGATGTCAAGACTACACCTACGTTATCCGGTATCTTATCCTGGGGGGATAAGCTCACAAAGGGTATATCCCTCTGCTTCAGCTCCTTTGCTATATCGTAGTAGAATTCGAAGTTATCCGTAGCAACAGCGAGTATCTTCACGATAAGGGGTATGGGTTGAAGGGATATATCTTTTTTGAAAAAAAAGAGAAAAAAGGGGTTTTTACTCCACTTTGGGAGCAGGCTTTATCAATCCGGTATCCATAAGAGTTTTTGTGTGCTTTCTGCTTCTGAGGATGACTTCCTCTGCTTTCTCTTTGAGCTTCTCTTCACTTAATTCCACTCTTGCGATACCCTGCTCTATGGCCTTCAAACCGACCTGAACCGCTTGATGTATGTAAACTTCGGTATTATCCATAGTGGGTACTAGGTAGTCCTCATGGATACCCTGTTTTTCTGCCACTTCTGCTATAGCGTATGCAGCTTCTATGTGCATCTCGTCGGTGATGGTCTTTGCTCTTACATCCAAAGTCCCTCGGAATATCCCTGGAAATCCGATGGAGTTGTTTACCTGGTTAGGGAAATCTGACCGTCCGGTTCCAACGATCCTAACACCTGCTTCCTTAGCCTCCCAGGGCCAAATTTCAGGTATGGGATTTGCTTCTGTGAAGAGTATGCCGTCGCTGTTCATTTTCTTTAACCATTCCTTTTTGATGGTATCTGGTCCGGGTTTGGATGCGGCCACAACTACATCTTTCTCTTCGATTAGTTCGGGAAGACCTCCGTCGATCTTTCCTTTGTTCGTCTTTTGGGCAAATTCCCACTTAACCGGTGATTTTTCCTTGTCTAGATCTTCCCTACCTGCATGTAGTAGTCCGGTGGAATCGCACAATGTTAGGTTCTTTTCGGGGACACCTGCCTTTAGAAGTGTACGTGCCAAACAGAGGTTTGCAGCACCTGCACCGATCAAACCGATCTCGACATTGTCCAGCTCTTTACCTACCACTTTAAGGCCGTTGATTATAGCTGCCAAGGTGATGGCGGCGGTTCCCTGCTGGTCGTCGTGCCATACCGGTATGTCCATCTCCTCTCTAAGTCTATCTAGTATGTAGAAACACTTGGGTTTGGATATATCTTCGAGGTTTATACCTCCAAAGGATGGTGCGATCCATTTTACCGCCTGTATTATATCTTCTGGATCATGTGCATCTAGGCAGATAGGGAATGCATCTACCCCTCCTAAGTATTTGAACAATAATCCCTTTCCTTCCATGACCGGCATACTTGCTTCAGGCCCGATATCCCCAAGTCCCAGTACACGACTTCCGTCGCTAACGACTGCAACGTTATTCCATTTGTTTGTATGTTTGTAAACCGTCAGTGGATTTTTATGTATATCTTGACACGGTTTAGCAACACCCGGTGTGTACCAGACACCAAAATCGTCGAAACTACTTACCTGGACCTTGGGTGAAACCTCTATCTTTCCTCGATAAAAAGGATGCCATTCCATCGCCTTCTTTGCTGGTAATTTTGCTTTTTTGATCAGTTCTTCCTTGGTGAGTTTTTTTTCTTCGCTCATGATGGTACCTCCGGTGAGTGAAGTATATGGCGATATAAATAGATAATGGATTCACAACAGATTAACTACCAAAAGGAAGTTGCCTAGACCTAAGAAGACTCCAAGTAGTACGGCCATGGCCATGAACATCCACCCTCTCAAGTCATCGTCAAGGTGTTCAGCTTTGACCGCCCCGAGGACTAGACCGAAGCCAATTAACACCACGCCCACGTTGACGAATAGAAGCGATAATATGATGAAAGTAGATGCCAATTCAAGTGGTTCTTCCTGCCAATCTGTAACCGCGTGCATTGAAAACATCAGCGAGTATCCCGCGATCAACAAAAGAAAGCCTACCACTAAGACCTTCAAATATCTGGAGTATCTATCTGAAAGTGAAGCCGCCGGTCGTTTTGCAGGGTTGAAACCGTTGCTTCTAGAGGTGATGCGACTAGTTTTTTTGACATCTTCAGATCCATCCTCCTTTTCCGGAGCCCACCTAAACATACGATCGCAATCGGTACATCTACCTGAACCATCGTCAAAGAATTCGAGAGATTCGGAATCACATGCACCGCATATACCTTCTGTGGGCTTATCTACCATCGATACACCTGATTTAGATTATGGACCGGGGTCATAAAAAAGTTTCTACCTTCTCCAAGTGATATCAACTTCATCGGTTCGAAAGTTTTGCATGACTCCGCTTTTTGCTATCGGTGTCTTTAATCCAGCTTCATGCATCACATAACCTGTCCAACCTATCATGGCACCGTTATCAACGCAAAGGGGACCGGGTGGTGCATACGCTTTCGCACCTCTTTCTTCAGCCATGATCTCGACCATCTCTCTTAGCCTATCATTCCTAACGACGCCGCCTCCTAAAAGGACCTCGTCCTTTCCGGTATGTGCCAAGGCCCTCTCGGTAACCTCGGTCAGCATGGCAAAGGTGGTTTCTTGAAGTGAGAAACACAGGTCGTTCAATGGTGCTTTAGAATTAGATGCGGCGGTCAATATACCCGAAAAGGACACATCCATGCCCTTTACACTGTATGGTAAGTCTATAAGCTCATCGCTTTTCATCGCCCTTTTTTCTATGACCGGACCTCCGGGAAATGGGATATTATGCACCCTACCGAATTTATCCAGCATATTACCAATCCCGATATCTAAGGTTTCTCCGAAGACTCTGTACCTACCGCGGGTGAACGCTATCACCTGGGTGTTTCCTCCTGATGCGTATAGAAGGACAGGGTCGTCACAATCAGTGGTCAGCCTCCCTATCTCTATGTGGGCGATACAATGGTTCACACCGATGAGAGGAACTTTCAAGGATAGTGATAATGCCCTAGCCCCGGTGGCAACGGTTCTTAAGCAGGGACCCAGGCCCGGGCCCTGTGAGAATGCTACTAATCCTATATCGTCACGATCGATACCTGCTGTGGAGAAGGCCTCTTCTAAAGATGGTAGGAACTCCTTTGCATGGTGGTTGGCAGCCTCTCTGGGATGTATGCCTTCTTTTGGCCGGTATGTTTTCATAAGGTTGGCTAAAACCGTACCTTTTTCATCAAGTATACCGATACCCAGTGTGTGTGCAGTACCCTCTAGTCCGATTATGTACATAAAAAAAGAAATAAAGGAAAGGGGTTATAGATTTTTTCTTACTTGGATTTACCGATACGGTAGACACCAGTGCCGCAATCAGGGCATTCGCCCTTTGTAGCCGGTCGACCGTTCTTCATCGTTACTTCCTTCGCGTTCTTTACCTTCACTTTGTTCCTACATTTTACACAATATGCTTCTACCATGATTTTCACTATGAGGGGAATAGAGCTACGACTATTAAAGGTTTCCTTCGTAAACGTCTAATAATCCCTGCCTATCCGTGAGGGAAAAAGGGAACAGGTGATCGTAGTAAGCCCCTTTCTGTTTCAAACGGCATTCATCTATGCGTCCTACCCGCCGGTCCCGGAATGGTCATCCCGACATGTTTGGACTTGCTCCGGTGGGGAGTCGCCGTTTCATCGTTCCCTCCAGGTCTACGCTCTGCGGGTTAACTCGCTCTGCCTTGCGGCAGGCTTCGCACGCTTCACAGCTCGCTGAAGGACGTGTCGTTTCTGCGCCCTTGCCGAGGCTCTCACCTCACCGCCTTGCGACGGTCCACCGTTTCCGTGGAGAGGGGACTTTCCTCAGGGTCGAACCCCGTCGGCCGTCCTCGGTCTCCTGTTCACATTATCTGTGTGCCTCAAGTCTATATAAAATTATTGATTGAAAGCGTGGGTATTTTTTAATATACAGGTTGTGGATGTACATGTATGGTAGAAGATGCTTTCGCAGCGCTGACCTATGAGAATCTCAAGGACATCATATGCTGTCCAGGAGGAGTGGAATTGAAGGGGAAGGACTTCAAAGGAGATATCGGGAAGATCGTATCGTGGACTGAGGGGATGATCCGAGACGGGATGGAAGGTCTGATACATTACACCGACGGAGCCCCTGTCGGTTTCGTGCAGTACATGCCTACCGACAAAGCTCCCATGCCCATCGTCGGCCCCGGTACATGCACACTGATGTGTTTTCACTGGAAAGGTGAGGACGATAGTAAACACCTAGACATGGAGTACCGATTATTGGAAGAGGCGTTGGAGATAAGTAGAGTTGTTTATGAGGGTATGGCCGTACTTGCGTGGGATCACCCGATACATTTTCCGGTATCCATGATGGATGAGTTAGGATTCAACACGGTTGATACCCAGGATCATCTTCACCTAATGTGGAAACCTTTCGATGATGATGCAGTACCCCCATCCTTGGTCGACCATACCTATGACCCTATGCGGAGTTCATCGAGGTTGATCATAGAACAGGGCTACAGTAACAGGTGTCCGTACAGTATCAGCCATGCCCAAAGTATCAAAGACATGGTGCTTGATATAGGAGATGAGAGGATCGACCATATACTTCACACCATAGATACCAGGGATGAATCCATAAGGTACGCCGTCGTACCGTGGAACTGGGACTGGCTCTATATAGATGGGGAGAGGATCGATACTTTTTCCACCTCCACAAGAGAGATAAAAGAGATGGTATTGGAATCGCTGGATCAGTGAACTTCGGGCCTTCCCTGGCTCCTGACCATCCACATACCCTTCCACTGGCTGTACTCGAACACCCCCTCTATGACCACAAGATCACCCCTCACCACATCACCATCAACCCACCAGTCATCCACCTCGCATGTCAGCCTTCGGTATGGATTATCCAAAGGACAGATGATCATGTGGGTACCCCTTGAGATGGTCCAAAGATCCTTTACTTCACCCCGGATCTTCACATCGGTCCCCTCGTACCACCAGGGATTTTCCAATATCGCTTCGATGGTAGTGAAGCTGGAGCGTGCTTCTTCGATCACGTTCACATCACTGTGACTCGCGATCCGGATCCTGTAACGGTTACCGTATTCTTCAACACGCCCTTCAAAGGAAACAACAGCACCCGGGACTATCATTTCCTTATGCTCTACCTGGTCCATCATCTCTCCCTCGATCAACACCACCATCTGATGTTCATCATCCGGTTCTCTTATGGTCACATGAAATGTGCCGTAAAAATTACGGATATCCATAACATAACCCTCTGTATTCACGACCGTATCCAGATATTGACAATCTATCTCACCGACACGAACTTCCGGAGGCTCCTGTGATGCGGTTATTAGAAAAAGTGACGATGTACCGATGAGTGCGAGTGCGGTGACTACGAATAGTACTTTACTCCCGTCGAACTCGAACATTCAACCCCTCAACATCCCATCCAAGCGCGACTCCAGTACCTCTGCCGGGATATCCGATAGAGAAACCTCGGTGGTCCTACCTTTGTTCGATGAAACGGTATGCGCGTTCAATAGACCATAATCGGACAGAGTGTTCAGATACTTCCAAAACTGTGTGTGCCCCAGTTTTTTCTTACCGTATTCTTCACATATGACGGCATATCTTTCCTCTATCTCACCGGTGGTGGTGAAGGGTGTCGATTTGAGTAGTCTTGCGGACGTGAGTAAAATAAGCTGCTCGTTGACGTTCAACTCGCGTATCTTCTCTTCGGTGAAGTATGGGTCGATCTCAGCCTTTGCACTGCGGATATCCTCCGCTTCGACCCGTCGTTTTCCCTTACTCTCACCGATCAAAGAAGCTCTCTCCATCAACTCGATACCGAAACGTGCATCTCCACGCTCGGAGGCCGCGGTTGTAGCGAGCAACTTCAATTCACCTTCTCCAAGGCTGTCAGGGAACAGTGCGAGCTCTGCCCGATAACCGAGTACGTCCAGCAGTTGATCTGTGTTGTACTTAGGGAATTTCACCCGGTTACCTCTTTTGAAGGTACTGAGAGCACTATCCTCAAGGAGCTCGAGCACGTTCTTCTGTGAAACCAGTAAAAGTGATATCCTGCCCTCGGGGACGGTGTCTTCTTCCTCGAATCGAGAGAGAAGGTATATGATATCTGATCCGTCTCGCTGGACCAGGGTATCGACCTCATCCAGCACTACGAAAAGGTGGGTGTTTTTGTTGATTATATGCTTGTTGAGGATCTCCATCATATCTCCTACGGAGAAGCCTCTGTCGGGAAAGTGCTTGTCGAAATGTGATATTATCTTCCACATCACCTGCTGTTTGTTAGATCGCCTTCTGCAGTTGATAAAAACATAATCTACCCTCTGCCCTTTCTCTTGTGCCCATCCTTGGTAATCCATGCAGAATCTTTTTGCGGTAGCTGTTTTACCGGTGCCTACACTTCCGTAAAGAAAGGCGTTCTGTGATACACCGGATTCGATGGCCCTCCTGAACAGAGTAAACAGTAGATCGATCTGTTCTTCTCTGTTGGGCAGTCTGTCAGGCACATAGTCGAACGATAGTTTCTTAGGGTGTTTTATTATCTTCCCTTTTACCCTTTTGAAAGACATCCTTTGCTCTGATTGGTAGCTCATTTATTAATGTTTGCACCGCAGCTATCACATACAGCGAAATCCTCGGGAACCTTGGCATTACAGATGGGGCAGTTTTTCATCTCTTCCTCATCGAAGGGAGGTTCTTCTGAACCGAAGAGGTCTTCCTCTTCGTTTTCAACCTCCTCTTCCACTGTTTCATGCGCCGTTTCTATTTTCCCCTCTTCTTCCCCTGGTTCCTCCACCATCTCTTCACTCGTGATCTCCTCTCTGGTCCTAGGAAGAAGAGAGCCGGTCACCAGCACCTTGCTTTCGGCACGCATAATCCCAGCGTATTCCACGCTTCCGTTGACCCTCACACCTTCCTTCAGTTCGACGTTACCCAGGGCTGATATATTTCCAACTCGGGCCTCTTCCCCAACCACTATATCTCCGTCACACTCTAAATCTCCGGTTTCAACACCATCCCCCAGTACAATATTGGATCCTTTGATGAAGCCGTCGATGGAGCTGGTATCTCCAACGGTCACTTTCCCTTTCTTAGAGATCAAATTTCCGTGTATATTGCACTTCGTACCTAGGTCCAAATTCCCCTTCGCATCTATTGAACCGTCCACCTCGGAACCATCATATAGTTCTACACTACGCTCCGCTTTGATATCACCGGCCACCCTGGTTTTCGTCCGTAGTTCCAGTATCTCTTCGGAAGTTATCGCAGGTAACGTATATTTCGCTCTATAAACTTCCAATTCTTCATCGAGCCTTTGGTTCTCTTCGTTAAGCTCTCTTATCTCCTCTTTCATCTCTTTGTTCTCTTCTTCCATGGACTCGAGAACTTCTCTTTTCTCTTCAGTAAGATCCTCCAGATCCCCCTTCTCATCCAGCTCTGCTTTCAACTCCTCTATCCTCTCTTCTTTCTCATCCAAGAGCTTTGCTTTCTCATCAAGGATCATCCTACCCTCTTTTTTCATCTTCCTATTCTGTTTGATCAACTTTTCCCTCTCAGCCTTCAACCTTTTCAATTGCTTTTGGTAACCTTCTATCTGTTGACGGATACGCTCTTTTTTGCTGGGCATCTACAGACCTCCTTATATCTTATATAATCGATTTACTACTTATTTTAACCTTTCCTTTTAACCACAG
>PWKY01000098.1 GCA_003560595.1 Thermoplasmata archaeon
AGACCGGAAGATCGCGACCTTTGCAAGGTTGAGGCCGCGGGTTCAAATCCCGCTGGGTCCATTTTTCAACGGAAAATGGACTAGCAGAATGCGCCAGCATTCTGACAGGTCCACTTCGCTACCGCTCCGTGTCCATGCGGGATTTGAAAATACGTAGGAACAAGTTTCTCTCGCTCATGAAAATCAATGTGCACAGAGGATGCTTAGACATTCTTTTTAGTTTATAAAAATACTTTTTATTGTACCGTTCAGGTAAGGAATATACTTCAATAGTTAGTTTTACAATAGATACCAGATCATATCTCTCGACTTAGCCGCCCCCCCCATTATCGGACTCATAGTTATAGTGGGACTGTTATTGATTTAGAAAAAGGGAGAGTCTAAGTGATGAGTCAGAACAGTTGAAGGATACTCCGGAAGAAAGAGGAGAATACATGGGTTAGTTTATATTGTCCAAATCGGGCTACTGCGATATACTTATTGCTAGAACCACACAAAGATAAACCCCGTCAACTTATTAAAAATCACCCTTGTTTGAAAAATCCGTTGGGGGTAGAACTGGGTCCCTGATCTATATCATGTGTTCACTGGAATCATTTGTAAAGAAGCAGTAGTCAGCTATCTCCGTTACTTTACCAGGATCCATGGGAAACAAATAATTTTCTTCTCTCTCCACACGAAATATGACTTCTCCCCCATCTTCTTCTATACTCTCGAATTGAAAACCAAATGCTCTACTGATGGGTAAAGGACTTGCGTAGGTATATGTGATTATGATCCTTGGTCCAAAAAGCCCTGGGTGCAATCTATATATCGCGAGCCTCCCAGGTATCGATGTTAACTCATCAAAATCCACCTTTTCCTGCAGATCTTCTGTCATCCATATGCTTGGGTTCTCTTCCAAACTTTCTAGGATATAATCTAGATCGTAAGATGGTCCAAGTTGGTGTTCTACTGGATTCACACCATCGATGATCTTTCCGCGTTTTATTTGATAGTCAAACATCTCAGAAGTCGTGAATCCCCAGATCGAAAGTGCAATAATTAAAACTACTACGAAAATAGTCATAGTTTTGTACCACTTAACTCTAAATTTTTTGTATTCATTTTTTAATTTGTCTTTGTGCACACCAAATGCATTTAGATATGCCCTATCATACCACAGTTTCCAGGAGATGAAGATGATAGCACCCGGTATCACCACATAGTGAACAATATATAGTAATGGGTAAGGTGAAGAGTACATTTATATCGATATGATATGATGTTTAGTGATTAATAAGGTTTTTCTAACTGTTTGTTAGAATGAATATCAAAGAAGTAAGTTAGAGAGGATACGCTTTCTTACAGGATATCCATAATATTGATTTATAGTGATTTGCGGGAATATAGCGGCCTTCTCACCCTTATTTCCAATACAAAGATCCGTGTACTTGATTTGAGTCGGTGGTGGAAACATTTAAAAGCTTCTTGTTTTCTCTTATCGAAGTAGGTATTATTATGTCCCTAGAAGAAGGATGCGAAGTTGCAGTAAATATATGCATGGGTGTCAAAGAGCACGACCGTGTTGTCATCGTTTCGGACGAATCAAGTGAAAAGATAGGGCTAGGGCTTAGGAAGGCGGCACTGGAGGCTACACCTAGAGTGAGATACTTCAAACTTGAGTTGTACGGCAGTCGTCCTTTAAATGATATACCAAAAGCAGTTATCGAAGCTGCAAAAGATGCTACTGTGACCTTTTGGACCGCTAAATCGATCAAAGGAGAACTGAAAACTGTTAGACAGCCATTTATCAAAGCGGCTCTAGTCGGTGGACGTCACGCACATATGGTCGATGTGACTGAAGCTATCATGGAATCGGGAATGGCCGCTAACTATGAAGAGATATCCAAATTTACATTAGATCTTCATGATAGACTAAAAAAAGTTAAGGAGATCAGGGTGGTTAACGAGCTTGGTACGGATGTAACCGCCCGATTTGAAACCGTAAAGTGGGTGGCATCGTCCGGTATCAACCATTCACCGGGCCACTGGATAAACCTACCGTCTGGTGAAGTTTTCACCGCACCTACCGAGATGGAAGGAAAGATTGTAGTGGATGGTGTTTTAGGTGAATACATCGGTGAACGATTCAAACATAAGGATTTGCTTGAAACACCCCTGACCGTAGATATCGCGATGAAAGGAAGAGCTCAAGCGGTAGATATGGACTGTGAAAATGAAGAACTACTTAATGAAGTCAAAGAGTACCTTTCACTCAATGAATGCTCTAGGTGGGTAGGTGAATTCGGATTGGGTACTAACCTACATCTGACCGAGTTGATAGATAATATGCTTCAAGATGAAAAATTCCCAGGAGTTCACGTTGCATTCGGAGATCCGATACAAAGTGAAACCTTTGCAGGTTGGACCTGCCCTGAACACATAGATATGGTTTTAACTCACTGTGATGTATGGTTCGATGGAAAAAAGATAATGGAAGATAGCAAGTATCTGATGTGATAATAATTTATAACTTTCAAACAATGTGAATAGGTGATCCCATGATATCCGAAGACGATCCGTTGAAAAACCTATATGTGGACAAAGATAGGGTAGACAGACTGCTGTTATTCGTTGCTTTGAAAAACTATTTAGCCATAGACAAAAACACTACATCCCCTGTCTATCTAAAAGAATATTATGAACTAAACGATAAAGACAAAATCATCGTACATCTTCTATACCGTAGAGCATTGGTTGCTCTCGACAGGATACCCGGCGATGATATAGGCGTAAGTATCAGAGATCTATCAAATGAGCTAGACATGGATTTTGACTATGTGAAAACAACACTAACTAAGATCAAATGTGTAGAAAACGATATGAATAAAGGTAGGTACTTTATACCTGGAAAGAATGTAAAAAAGGCGACACAAGAAATAAGTACCTTCACAACTGATAGATATTATACAACCGACAAGTATACTCGAAGAATCAAATAAACCAAAGATAGGACTATCTAGTTTATCTCAGGCTAGATTTACTTTTCCCTATTGCGGCGGTGGGCCCTGCTGCTGAACATTCTGCTGCATATGCGGCGGTGGCGGCATGAATGCTGGGAACGCGGATTTCAATGAACCCTTTATATCATCGAACTTCATGTACCATATCAGCACGACGACGACCCCCAATATAACGAATGCAATTAGCCCTATGATCGCTAATATGAGGCCAACGGTAGTCATACCGTGCTCTACGTTGATGGTGGTACCATTCTGATATGGTTGTACATTCACCTCTATAGAATTTAGAAAATTTTCTCCCTTCATACCTCCCTGATATCCCTGTACTTCCATGTCCTTAGATACCAGAATGGAATGTATATGCTGGAGTATATTTTCCGGTTTATCCTCCGCATATAGGGTTTGTCCTGAAAGTCTTATTCCTTCCATGATGGTGAATGTTAAACGAGATATAAATATTTATGGTTTACTATAGCTATGGTGCAGGGGAAGGGATTTGAACCCTCGGACACCTATGTGACTAGACCCTGAATCTAGCGCCGTTGGCCATGCTTGGCTACCCCTGCAAAAAATTATTCTTGTTTTTGTATCTCCAGTACGGTTATTCTAAAACGGAGTGTTTTACCTGCAACCTCTTCGTTGAAATCAACGGTTATGTTATCTTCGCCAACATCTACGACTATTCCTCTTGTATCCTCTTGGCTCTGACCTGCAACTCTTTTGATATCGGGGATCTGGCCTATTTCCTGGTTAAATCTCCCTATATGTTCCGCGTCCACCACTGTGCCCCTTTCAACATGGTGTTGAACTACAATCTCACCTATACCTTGATTCGAACTTGAGTCTATTGAAACCACTCTTGACCTCCATCCGTGACCGTGAGGCTTGTAAGCGTGATAGTATTCACCAACATCGGGCTCATTCCTCAGATTTACTCTTTCACCTTCGACTGATGTCACAGTTTTTTCCCATCCCCAAAAATGATCAGTCACTACCATATTGGTGATCGGTTCCATTTCGTATATGCTTTCGAACCATGAGATATGTATGCTTTCATATACCGGTATTGTTTCCTCCATATCAAAGGTGAACATCAGATCTTCACTGTGTGTATCATAGGCCTTTTCAGGCGGTATATTCACAAATTTGGTTTGACCTTCTCTCATGCCAATGACGTTTTCACTCCACCCTTCTATCACACGTTCACCGACGGTGAATTGGAAGGGGTCCCCTCTTTGTCTTTCATCAAAGGTAAACGTAGGTTCACCGGCGATCTCCGCTTTTGAGGTATCGAATACCCGTCTCCCATCATATATTCTGTCGTCCTCTAGCCAACCGGTGTAATGAACAGTTACTGTATCTCCCATTTCCACACGTAATTTTTCTTCAACTTCATCCTCTTCAAAGTAACCGGAAGCGTAGATGCCAGCTCCGGCGGCGGCCACTGCGATTATGATCACAATCAGGATAGTCCAATTTTTCATAGTGGCTCGAAGAAAACAGTATATCTGTAATAAATGTTGCGGACGACCCCCTTCGAGAAAACTTTAATAATCCCCGATTATAGCTTTCTACCGATGAACATGAAAACACTCGCGATAATCGGTGGACAGTTTGGTGACGAGGGTAAAGGAAAGGTAACAGACTACTTTGGTAAGGATATGGATTACATCGTCCGCTTCCAGGGAGGTAACAACGCCGGTCATACTATAGTGATCGGCGATGAGAAGTATAAACTGCACCTTATCCCATCCGGTATACTTCGGAAAGACAAAAAAGCGGTCATCGGAAACGGTCTCGTAGTCGACCCTGAAGTGTTGATCCACGAGATAGACGGTTTACGTCAGCGAGGTATAAGTTCCGATAACTTGCTTATCTCAGATAGAGCTCACGTTATAATGCCGTATCATAAAAAGATGGATGCCGTTGAAGAAAAACTCAAGGGTAACCTTAGTGCCGGAACCACACGGAAAGGTATCGGACCATGTTACTCCGATAAGATCGCTAGGTTCGGCATAAGGATCGCAGATCTATATAACCAAGAAGCGTTCAAAAGAAAACTATCAACCGTAGTTCCTATCAAGAACAAGATACTGC
This sequence comes from Thermoplasmata archaeon, assembly GCA_003560595.1. Lineage (GTDB taxonomy): Archaea > Thermoplasmatota > Thermoplasmata > Halarchaeoplasmatales > Halarchaeoplasmataceae > Halarchaeoplasma. Next base: position 5,103 of record PWKY01000098.1, read on the forward strand.
AAGCATTGGGTGAGGATGTTGAATACGATGCCGATGAGTTATTCTCAGAATACCTCGGTTACGCTGAAAAACTGCAACCTTACGTCACCGACGTATCCGTAGTTCTACACGAAGCTCTTCAGAATGGTGAAAAGATATTATTCGAAGGTGCTCAAGGAACCCATCTGGATATAGACCACGGTGTTTATCCTTACGGCACATCATCGAACACCGTTTCCGGAGGGTGCAGTACAGGTACCGGCGTCGGACCTAGAAACATAGATGAAGTGATCGGTATAGTAAAGGCATATACCAGCCGTGTTGGTACGGGTCCGTTTCCGACGGAGTTACACGACGAGATAGGAGATAACATAAGAGAAAAAGGTGGTGAATACGGTACTACAACCGGCAGGCCTAGAAGATGCGGATGGTTGGATCTGGTGATGGTTAGGTATTCGGCTAGGGTAAATTCATTCACCGGTTTAGCGATCACCAAGATGGACGTCCTCGATGTTGTATATGAAATCAAAGTATGCACTCATTACGAATACGAGGGTAAAAAGATCGAACACTTCCCGGCAGACATCGAAAAGCTGAAGGATTTCAAACCGGTGTACCGGACCTTTGATTCTTGGGGTGAACAAGATTGGTCGGAGATCGCTGAAAAAGGCTACGACCATCTACCAGATGAAGCTAAGGTATATCTGGACTTTATCGAAGAAGATGTGAATGTACCTATAAAATTGGTTTCAGTCGGACCGGCCAGGGATCAAACCATGATCAAGTGACCGAGCTATCCTGGGCACAAACCCTTTCTCTATCCTTTTCCCGCTTCCCTGCAAAGTACTGCCGTATATCTTCCCTTACCTGAGTGGGATAATTATCATTTAAACAAGCTGTACAAAGGTAATCGATATCTCTCTGAAGACCCTTCATCAGTCCTTCAATAGTTTGATATGTGAGGGAGTCTGCACCGATCTGATCACAGATCTGTTCTACTGTGTTATGAGACGCTTTTAGCTCATGTTTCGTAGGCATGTCTATTCCATAATAACAAGGTGATCTTATGGGAGGACATCCAATGAAGAAATGTACTTCTTTGGCCCCGGCACGTCTCATCAGCTCAACCAGTTTCTTGGAGGTAGTTCCTCTGACGATACTATCGTCTACCAACCCTACTCTCTTTCCCTTCACCTCCTCAATGATTGGATTAAGCTTGGTACGTACCGCGGTTTCACGGGATGTATGGTCGGGCATGATGAAAGTTCTACCTACGTAACGGTTTCTCAACAGCCCCTCTCTGAAGGGAACTCCCAGTTCCTCGGCCATGGCAAGCGCGTATGTGCGTGCGGTGTCCGGCACGGGCACCACAACATCTAGTTCACGGTTCTTTTTCTTCCACTCTTTGGCTAATTCCTTCCCCAATCTCAGTCTCGCTTCGTAAACGTTCGTCTTTTCGATGGTCGAATCCGTCCTTGCGAAGTAAACCCATTCGAACATACAGTGACGGGGTTCTGACTTTCTAACCTGTCGTTTGACCAAGCTTTTATCTTCTCGTACAAGTATGGCTTCTCCCCCTCTTAGATCCCGTATGATCTCGTATCCAAGTATATCAAGAACTATGTTCTCCGAAGCCACGGCATAGCTGATACCGTCCAAACTTATCTTACCGCCGTAAACCATGGGTCTTATGGCGTGAGGATCTCTGAACATCAGCATGCCTATACCCGGCATGAAGGCGACAACAGAATAGCTGCCGTTCAACCTTTCCATGGTTCTACCCACTGCTGAAAAGACACTTTCTTCCGTCAAACCTTCTTCCTTTTTTAGCTCTTGAGAGAAAAGAGTCAGTATCACTTCGAGATCACATTCGGATTCGAGTTTTACCCCCATCTCATCAGCCAGCTGATCAACGTTGACTATGTTCCCGTTGTGAACCATACCTATCTCTATAGGCTCGCATACTACGAAGGGCTGGGCGTCTCTACCGGTATCAGAGCCGATAGTCGGATATCTTACGTGCCCTAGACCGAAACTACCTTTTAGATCGTCTAAAATATGTTTGTTAAAAATTTCGCCCACCAATCCTGGACCTTTATGAAGTCTTCCTCTTTCCCCATCATGAACGTACATTCCTGCACCGTTTTGGCCGCGGTGCTGAATCGCAAATAGTCCATTGTACAATTCTGAAGATGCTTCGCCTGTACCCATTATGCCTATTATTCCGCACATCGGAGTCCCAACAAGTTAGTTGTATTCGGCCCATTAAGGCCGGGGTGTTTAAATGTATCGCTCAGTTTGCACTAACAGTTTAATAATAGTTGTAGATTCTTTACATCATGCGTGTTGGAGTTCTAGGAGTTCAAGGTGCGGTTTCCGAACATGTACGTACTTTGATAAAAACCATGTCTGAGATGGGCTTAGATGGGGACGTCGAGGTTGTGAGAAAAGGTGATCAGATCAAAAAGATAGACGCTCTTATAATCCCCGGTGGAGAGAGCAGCACTATTTCAAGACTTCTAGATACCTTTGAACTGCGAGAAAAGATCATATCTAGGGTCAAAAACGGCATGCCGATCATGGGGACCTGTGCCGGCTCTGTACTGCTGTCATCCCAGGGTGATGAAGCCGTCGAGCGTTCAGAATCTAAATTACTTGAATTGATGGATACGTCGGTTATAAGGAACGCCTTTGGAAGGCAGCGTGAATCCTTTGAATGCCTGCTGGATATCCATGGGATCGCCGATTCCTTCCATGCAGTGTTCATCCGGGCGCCAGAACTTGCCCTTTTACCGGGATCTGATGCGAAAGTGATCGCTGAGTTCAACGATAAAATAGTAGGGGTGGAACAGGGCGATATACTGTCATTTTCTTTTCATCCTGAACTAACCGATGACGTCCGTATCCATCGATATTTTCTTGAAAAGCTGATTTAGGGTCTTTCACACATTTTAACAAAATTTCTGAAGATATCCACTCCGTATTCCGTATGCTCCACTTCAGGATGGAACTGGAGCCCGTATATCTTCTTGTTAACGTGTTTGAAAGCCTGCACTTCACAGGTTTTCGACGTAGCTAATAGCTTCAGTTCATCTCCCAACACCTTGACTTCGTCGTTGTGCGATTCCCAGACTACGAATGTGTCTGGCAGATCGATGAAAAGGTCGTTTTTATCGACCACCTCTATAGTTGTCTTTCCGTACTCCGCCGATTCTGCACTTCCCGCTTCACCCCCATAGTACCTTGCGATGTACTGGGCGCCAACACATATACCTAGTATGGGGATCTCCATCTCCAAATATTCATCGGTCCTTCCAAGTTTTAATTTTTCATCTGAAATCGTCGGTGCTCCTCCTGACAGTACCAAACCATCTGCGGATATATCTGCAGGATCGGTAGTATTAGGGATTATCTCTGAGTCGATCTCGAGGTACTTAAGCACTCTCCATTCCCTGTGTGTCCATTGTCCTCCATTGTCCACAACGTTGATCTTCATTCACTATCTCTCCTGTCTATCATGGCTTCGACGAAGGCTAAAAACAAGGGAGCAGGGTCTAACGGGCGTGATCTAAATTCGGGGTGGAACTGACTCCCCATGAAGAAGGGATGGTCGTTCACTTCCAGTATCTCCATCCTTTTTTTGTTGGACGATTTACCACTGAAGATCATACCCTTCTCTTCGAACTCATCTTTGTACTCCAGGTTAACTTCGTACCTATGCCTATGCCTCTCCTGTATCTCTTCACTACCGTAGATCTCATGTGCCTTGGTTCCTTCCTCGAGAAATACCTTTTCAGCTCCCAGTCTCATGGTACCCCCCATCTTATCTATACCTCTCTGCATCGGCAGGAGGTCTATCACCGGGTGCTCGGTCTTATGATCGAACTCGGAGCTATTGGCGTTCTCATAACCAAGAACGTTTCTTGCGTACTCGATCACCGAAACCTGGAAGCCAAGACAGATGGTCAAAATAGGTATCTTGTTCGTTCTAGCGTAGTTGACCGCATTGATCTTCCCCTCTATACCCCGGGTTCCGAATCCTCCGGGTATGAGTATACCGTCTACATCTCCAAGCAGTTTTTCCACACCATCCTCTTGTTCAAAGTCCTCGGATTCCATGAATCTTATGTTTATTTTTGTTCTGGTTGCGGACCTGCAGTGGTTCAATGCTTCAACGTGGCTAACGTATGCATCCTCTAGTTCGCAGTACTTGCCTACCAGAGCAACGGTAAGTTCGGAAGTCGGATTTTCAAAGTTGTCTGTAAAATCCTCCCACTCCTTCATGTATCGGTCGAATCCGTTTTCTTTTTCTAGCTTTAATTTGTTCATCACGTAATCCGTCAGTCCTTCTTCGTGAAGGATGAACGGTACCCGATATATGTTGTCAGCGTTGGGTGAACTTATCACCGCGTCCTGGGGCACATCGCAGAAAAGAGATATTTTGCGTTTTGTTGAGGATTCCAGCTCCACCTTGGATCTGCCAACGATCACATCGGGTTCTATACCTATGGTCCTTAGAGCTTTGACCGAGTGCTGGGTCGGTTTTGTTTTCTGCTCTCCAACTACCTCCATGACCGGTACTAAAGTGGTGTGTACGAAGATCAGATTGTCGTCGCCTACTTCCATATGAAGTTGCCTGCTTGCTTCAAGGAAAGGTGCGCTTTCGATGTCACCTACGGTGCCCCCCATCTCTACAAGGACCACGTCGGATTCGGTATCATCCGCCACCTTCCATATCCTTCTGTTTATCTCATCGGTTATATGTGGGATGATCTGTACGGTCTTTCCGAGGTATTCTCCAGCCCGTTCTTTCTCGATCACACTTCTGTATACTTTTCCGGTGGTGATGTTATCGTCGCCGCAAAGTTCGATATCAAAGAACCTCTCATAATTACCTAGATCAAGGTCTACTTCTGTACCATCCTTAAGGACGAAAACTTCTCCGTGCTCAAATGGGTTCATAGTACCTGCGTCGCAGTTGAGGTAGGGATCTACCTTTATTGCGGTCACTTTGAATCCGTGTGACTTCAGCAGCATACCTAAAGATGAAGTAACTATTCCTTTACCCAAACCAGATAAAACACCGCCCGTGATTATTATAAATTTAGTCATTCGCTTTCACGGGTATCGGGTACATGTACAGCAGTGTTTAAACTTTTGGTTTGCTAACCTCGATCATCTATGATCATCGCATAACCCCTCCGTAAGGGATATGACAAGTTTTATATGATGTTATAACGGTTGTTTGTCAATGCCTTCTAAAGATGTGGATATATTGAGTCCGTCAGAATACCTAACGAGTATAATGGAGATGTCCTATGGTGAAAAATTGGGACGTTCCATATTGCAAAGACAGTGTGAGCACTTGAATATAGATCTAAACGAAATGGACCATAGTGGATTCAAAAAATTATCTCAGGGAGTTTACGATGCCATCAAACTATTTGGTAAAGAAAAGGCGGATACCGTCCGCAACAAGATCGAAAACGCTGTAAAGCTGTTACCAAGAGAAGACATCGAGCAGTGGGAAAGGGATGTGAACACTGCAGACGCATCGACTGAAATGGGTCGATTAAAGGCTGCTCTAAAATTATATGAATCCGCCCTTGAATCTATTCCAGAAGATGATAAGAACAGGGCAGAGATATTTGGAAAGATGGGTTATCTTTACCAACGTTTGGAACGCTATGATAAATGTGAGATATACTACGACAGGGCCATAAAGAACACATCTGATCCAGGATCAAAGGCTCAGTTCATCGACGGAAAATCCAGTGCGTTATGGAGACAGGGTGATCATCAGAAAGCGCTTTCGACTGCCAAAGAGGCCTTACCCATAATAGAGACGATGCCTACCCATGCACTGGCGCTGGATCGTGAAAAAAGATTAAGAAAGGCGGCCATCTACCGCGGGATCGGGAATATCTATCTAGATCTATCAAACAAAGCGAAAGCTATCGAATACTGCAAAAAGGCCATCGATATCTACGAGGACATAGGCCTAAAGGGTCCCGCCGGTTCTGTGTACAACAACATGGCCAGGGTGTACGAAGATTATGAAGAGTTTAGTGCATCTGTTACCTACTATGAAAAGGCGGTAGAACTTTGTAAAGATAGCGGCAATATGTTCATGCAAGGTTGGTCAATCTTCAACCTTGCAAGTGCACTATGCGAACTTGGTAGAGCTGAGGAAGCCCTTGATAGATGTCATGATGCTAAGATGATAATGGAGGATTTCGATCATACTCTGGGCAAGTCTAGGGTAGAATGTATGCAGGGCAAGGCTAACAAGATGAAAGGGGATCATGACAAGGCTGAAGAACATTTCAAGAAAAGCCTCGAACTGCTGAAAGATTCAAATGCACCAGATTATGAAGAGATAACCATTTTAGAGTACGCTCGGATGTTGGCTGACTGGGGGCGTATAGATAAGGCTAAAGAAATGCTTATCACTGCACAGGAGATACATGGAGATAAACCGGAAACTATAACCAGCAAAAGGGTGAACGAGTTTTTACAAGAGATCGAGGTGCCCACATAATTATAAAGTGCAAATTCAGAACCTTTTTATTTCGTCTTCTATACGGCTCTTTGTCTTTGTAAAATTATCTTCTCCTAGTCGATACACTTTTCCATATATACCGTAGCGGCCAACAAGATCCCTATGAAGCACCGCAAGTACCGGGATATCCGCTTTCAGGCGTATATTCACCTCATGGACAAACTTCTCACTATACATCTCCATCTTACCGATCTCGTCGATCACCACTAGCTCGGTGTCTTTTGGGGGTCCTTCAAGGCACTTTTTAGTGAAACTTTCTAGGTCCTCCATGTTTACTTTGTACTTCCCAACCCTCGGCCCCTCTGGGATATCTACGTGTGCAAGTACACCTCTTTCTCCGGTGTTGATATCCTGCAGATAGAAACCTACACGCTTCCCGTTCCTACGTATTTCCGGGGTAGTTAAGCCCGCAACCTTCTTACCGCACTCCGCAACGACCTCCTTAACCAGGGTGCTCTTCCCGGAGCGTGGTTTTCCGGTTATGAATATGTTGTTTTCCTGAATGATATCACAAACTATCTTACTGAAGCATTATGTAGGGGTCTAGTATATTTTTTCTTTTCCCTTCAGGGGGTTTAGACCTTCTTGAGATATCACTACTTTTTCCTCACACCTCTAGATCTACCTTCTTCAGCCGGTTAGAATTAGTGACCACGTTGATGCTGGAGAACGACATGGCAGCCATACCTATGAGGGGATGCAGTAGTCCAACGAAGGCCACCGGGATAGCGATCACGTTGTAGAAGAACGCCCATACCAGATTTTGCTTGATCTTCTTGAACGTCGCTTGGGATAGCTTTACCGCCTTCACCACCGCCGAAAGATCACCCTTTACCAACACTATATCTCCGCTCTCTATGGCGATGTCCGTACCGGTACCGATGGCCATGCCCACGTCTGCCTGCTCCAATGCCGGAGCGTCGTTTATACCGTCGCCTACCATAGCGACGAGGTCTCCGTTTTTCTGCAGTTTTTTGACCTCCTCGACCTTCTCATCGGGCATCACTTCGGCTAAAACCCTGGTGATCCCCACCTGCTTAGCGATGGCCTTGGCTGTTTCTTCATTATCTCCTGTCAGCATCACCGGAGTTAGTCCCTTTTTCTTAAGGGCCTGGATAGCTCTTTTCGAGTCGCTTTTCAACTGATCCGCTATGGCGATCATACCGACGATCTTACCATCGACGGCTACGAAGACCACGGTCTTTGCTTCCCTCTGCAGTTTTCTGAAATGGTCCATCTTAGTCAACTCGACCCCGTATTCTTCCATGAGTTCCGGCGTACCCACCAATACCTCGGAGCCGTTTATACTTCCCTTCACTCCTCGGCCGGTCACCGATCCGAAGTCTTCCGGTTCCTCGAGTTCTATATATTGTTCCCTCGCCTTCTTCACGATGGCCTCACCCAGCGGGTGTTCGGAATTCACCTCCAAAGAGGCAGCGTACTTAAGCACTTTTTTTCCTCCCACCACATCGGTCACACCGGGCTCACCTTTTGTGATGGTTCCCGTCTTATCCAGTACGATCACGTTCACATCTTTCATGAGCTGTATGGCTTCTCCCCTGCGTATCAGGACTCCGTTCTCGGCACCTTTACCGCTTCCCACCATGAGTGCAGTGGGTGTTGCTAGTCCAAGGGCACACGGGCACGCGATGACCAGGGTCGCCACCGCAGCGTAAATGGCTAGAGAGATCACACTCAGTTCCGGGTTCACCCACGGTAAAACCGGCTCCGCCCAAACCACGATGGAGTGGAAGGTGCTCGGGAAAACCATCCAAAGTATGAATGCGCTTACAGCTATGGTGATTATGGCAGGGACGAAGTAGGAAGTCACCTTATCGGCGTAGGCCTGTATGGGTACCCTGGATCCCTGGGCCTCCTCAACCATCCTGATCACCTGGGAGAGGAATGTATCTTTTCCTACCTTGGTGGCCTCTACTTTCAGTGCACCCTCTTTGTTTATGGTGGCTCCGATCACTTCATCTCCCTCTCCCTTATTCACGGGCATGGATTCTCCGGTGGCTATGGATTCGTCCACCGAACTCTCACCGGATACAACCACACCATCTGTGGGTATCTTCTCTCCCGGGCGAACAACCATGATATCTCCGATCTCTATCTCCTCCACCGAGATCTCTTCCTCCCGGCCGTTCCTGATCACCCGTGCGGTCTTGGCTTCCAGCGTCATCAACTTCTTTATGGCTTGGGATGCCTTACCGGTGGCTTTATCTTCTAGGTACCTACCGATCAGATGGAATGCCATTATCATACCCGCCACACCACCGTAGTTGAGTATGTTCGGGCCGTATCCGAATTGATACGAGATTGCGATGATACCTGTGGAATACGCGGCGAGAGTACCGAGCATTATCAGGGCGTCCATGTTGGGTGTGAGGTTCATGAAAGACTTTGTTCCGGAAACGAATGTGTCTTTACCGGTGTAAAACAGGATAGGTGTGGCAAGGCCCACCATGGCTATATTGTAGAATGTCATACCACCTACAGTTATACCAAAGAACATGTGAGGTATCATCAGTACGAGCATGGGTATTATGAATCCCCATGCGACCAAAGCTCTGTTTTTTGAATCTTCTATCTTCTCCATATCCCGCTCCACCTTGTCTTTCTCCTTCACCCCTTTGAGCCAGGTATCCGGGACATGGTAACCCGTTTTTTCAACCATCCTGACGAAGTCGCTCTTATGTACCTTACCGGGAACGTAATTTACCGTGGCCTTCTCCGTGGTCAGATTGACGTTTACCGAGATCACTCCGTCGAGTGTTTCCAGTGCTTTTTTTACCGCCTGTGAACACGAAGCACAGGTCATCCCTTCGATGGGCATATCCACCCGTTCGCCCTCTGCCAACTTGTAACCAGCGGACTCAACGGCTTTTGATATATCTTCCATACCCACCTTCTCCTCGTCGAACTCGATCAATGCTTCCTTGGATGCATAACTCACGTTGGAACTCTCTATGCCTTCGAGCCTCTTGAGTGATTTATCGATAGCCTGGGCACAGCTAGCGCAGTGCATGCCTTCGATGGGCACGGATTTCTTGTTTTTTGACATCTTGAACACCTCTTAAAGAAAGGGTTTTCAGGAGGACCCTTCACAGGTACTTCTCCGGGCCCTCCTCGAACTGAGCTTTACATCCTGGTGCACAGAAGTAGTATATCTTGCCTTTATACTCTACCTTGAGATCGGTAGCCTCCTCCTCCACTTCCATACCGGGAGCAAAGATGAGCGAATTGAATCTTTGCGACTTTGGGGGATCATATTCCCCATAACGTATGGGATCTTTGGCCATCTTTAAACACCTCTATGTGTGTATATATACTTCATTATTCATTGCATTTTCGGTTTACATATGTAATGATATGTGCAGATATACTTAACACACGTAAAGTTTTTATCATCTTACTTCGGTTAAAACGAACATGGAATTGAACGATATCGAAGTAGGGATATTGAAAGCTCTTCAGGAGGATTCACGTCGGTCCATGCGTTCCCTGGCCCAGGAGCTGAACGTGAGCACTCCCACCATCAGTACCAAGATAAAGGAATTGGAGGACATGGGTTTGATCCGTGGTTACGGTGCTAGGCTGAACCTAGATATGCTGGGTCTGCATACCTTCGTACTGAATATGGACACCAGACCTGATAAGTTGGATACTATCTCGGAAGATATACTCAACATGCCCGAGGTTCGAACGCTCTACGAACTGGACGGTGGCAGCCTGATGGCTATAGTGTCCGTAGATGAGTTGAGATCGCTGGATGGCATACTCAAGGAGTTAAAGGGGATGGAAGGGATGCTGGGATTCGACAGTTCCAGAGTCACCCTTACCTATAGGGAAAGCGGTCCTCTTCTATTGGATGATAACGCCGCCCTCGATTTAGACTGCTATTACTGCAAAGCCCATATAGAGGGTAAGCCGGTGAAGATCGAGCTCGACGATAGGAAGCACTACCTTTGCTGTGAAACCTGTGCCAAGGAGTACAGGGAGAAGTACATGGAGTTGAAAGAGGGGTCTGATATGTGAGGTTCATCGACTGCAATTCTAAATAAAAATTGATTTTTATAAAAACAGACATCAATCATACTTGCGATACATTTATAAGGGGTAATAACCATTACCGTAATGGTGGTTACCGTAATAGAAGTTACCCGAAAACACACTAGCAAACTTAACGAATTGTCCAATTACACATTGATCTATGGGAGAAGGAAAGTTGGCAAGACCTTCTTGGTGAAAAATTTCATCGACCATGATCTCTATTATATCGTAAAGCGTGGAGGAGGGATCATCGCCGAGGGCGACTCGATAAAAAACATAGAATCATTCGAACTATTCTTGGAAATATTGAGATCCGAACTTAAGAGCGGAAAAACCGCAGTGGTGGATGAATTCCAAAGACTGCCTGAAGAGTTCCTAGATCATATTCAATCTTTCCATCCCGAAGGCAGACTGATCCTGACAGGTTCTTCGTTTCATGTTATGAAAGACATACTCTCTCCGAAGTCGCCCACACTAGGACTTATCTCAGAATTCAAACTTTCCTTGGTCTCTCCGATCAACATCTTTACGGAACTCGGAAAACATATCGACATAGTAAAAGCGTTAGAACTTTCCCCCTATCTCAGAGATCCCTGGACCCTCCAATATTTCAAGGGAGAAAAAACCAGTTTGATAGATATTTTAAACTTTTCTAAACATTCTATACCCTCTTTGACGGGAGAAGTCTTCCTTGAAGAAGAAAGGACTTTATCGGAAGTGTACGAAGGGATAATCAGATCTCTAGCTTTAGGCAGGTGGAAACTCAAAGAGATAGCGGATTTACTCTATTCCCGAGGTCTGATAGATATACCCGATCCAAGCAGGATCAGACCTTATTTTAAGAACATGATGTCCATGGACCTTGTGAGGAGGATCCCTTTATTCCATAAACAGGGTTACCGGTACACCATAAGATCTCCGATAATGGAACTCGGTTACCTTCTCGATGAAAGATATAATTTTTTTGAAAAGGACATGTCGAAAAAAAGGATACAGGTAGTCACCGACGATAACATACCTGAACATATCGAGCGTTACTGCGGCGACATCTTTGCTGAACTTTATGATGGTGAACACGAATATCATTATTCAAGCGAGTTCGATATAGATTTCATAATAACTCAAAACAATGATGTTTTGGCCGTGGGTGAGGTGAAGTGGACGGATAACGTTTCCAAAAAAGATGTCTATGAATTCTTGGAACGAACGGAATATCTTGCCGGCGATAAGATATTCTTTTCGAAAAAAGAGTTCGACATCGAGGGAGTGATCTCCTTGACTCCAAAAAGGCTGTTCGATCTCATAACAGGTGAGGTTACAGACATGCACAAAAAGATATGAGCTAAAAATGCCATCGGATATGTTTCCTATGCAGATCAGATATTTCCTTTTTCTCCATACAGTAGGGGGAGGGGACCAAAGGATATGATTCTGCCGGGATGATCATCTGTCGGTGATCCTCTTTGATCAGTTTCGCATCCCGATAAAGGGGTGACATAAGCAAAGCTTGGATGAGTGACCCAAAATTATATAATCCTGATTAGCCTATTTACGATTATATGTTTGTGGATCGAGAGGTGGAATTGGACTCAATGGAAGAAGAGTGGAGGCGAGAACGCAATTCGTTCATGGTTATATATGGGAGAAGAAGGATAGGTAAGACTTCGCTTATCAAGGAATTCATAGAAGGTAAAGAACACGTGTATTATCTTGCCTCAGAACTCCCCATAAAGCAGCAATTTCAAGATCTCCAAAGGCAGGCTGGGAGGGAGTTAGAAGATGAAATATTGAGCAATGAAGCCTTCCACAGATGGGACGATTTCTTCAATTATATATGTGATATCGGTAAGAGGTTCATCTTGGTCATAGATGAATTCCCATATCTAGTACGAGCAGAAAAAGCCATTCCCTCTGTATTCCAGAAAGGATGGGATGAATATATGAAGGATTCAGATGTCGGCATGATACTATGTGGTTCCTCCATATCTATGATGGAAGACAGCGTCATGAAAAGCGACAGCCCACTTTATGGTAGGAAAACGTCACAGATCAAGTTGAAAGAACTCCCGTTGATATCTTTGCGGGAATTTTTACCCGGGCACACTCCGGAGGAATTGATAAGATATTACTCGGTTTACGGCGGTGTACCCGCCTATTTAGAGTTGCTCGACCCAAGATCGTCTTTTGAAGAGAATTTGGAGATAACAACATTAAAAGTGGACGCACCGTTGAAGGATGCAGTTGATTTTATCCTAAAAACCGAGCTCAGGAGTCCCGAAAGATACCGTGCCATACTCTATCATCTTTCAAAAGGGGTCACCGATCTGAACGGATTATCCCAAAAAATGGATATCGAAGGCAACAGGATATCTCAATATGTATCTAAATTGCGTACATTGGATCTAGTTATCAGGGAAGAGCCAGTCACTATTTCACCCACCAAAAAAAGAAGAAGAGGGATCTATAAGGTAATGGATAATTTCTTCAGATTTTTCTTTTACTATATACTGCCCAATAGGTCTGATCTAGAAGAAGGGGATCCGGAGGGCGTTTTAAGGGAGTTCCGGGAGGATGAACACTATTTCATTTCACCCATCTTCGAGGAGATCTGTCGTGATCATGTTAGAAGAACGATGGATTATTCGAAGGTCGGGAGCTGGTGGTATCGTGAGGATGAAGTAGATATACTCGGTTTGGACCCAAAAAGAAAGGAGATGCTGATCGGAGAATGTAAATGGAGTGAAAAACCAGTGGGCAAGAATCTGTACTCGGACATGCTGGAGAAAGAAGAAAATATCAGGTGGAAAAACAAGGATAGAAAAGTGAAATATGCTATCTATTCGAAGTCGGGCTTCGACGACGAGCTAATGGGGATCGAGGGGCTGAGCTTGTTCGATGTAGATGATATCTGGCATGGTTTCATCAAACAATATGATCACGATTAGACTATTGTATTACTTGATGATAGAATTAGAGATGAACGTATGGTCAGGTCGTCATACCTTCAGTCTTCAGAAAGAATTTCAACATACGGGCTGTAAGGTGATATTCGGATCTGATGGAGACACATCGATCCGGACAAAGATCACGAAGAGAGGATGAAGGTGAGGCTGGGTTGAAAGAGCGATCTGACAACCGGCCCTCCGTGGGTCACAAAAATACTTATATATACTAAACACCTTATATTCTTGGAATTTGAGTGAACAACTCGCACAAGAGGGTATGCAGATGAGTGAGCAGCCGGAAAAAAAACGATATTGGGAGCGTTCCAGCGGATCGGCATCTTCGAAGTTGATGATGGGATTCATACTAGCGGTCATAGTGATGCTGGTCGTTGTTTCTGTTGTAGCTGGATACGGGTACATAAGATACCGGGAATTATCCAGGCGTCCTGAGATACTCGTTGAAAGGGGTCTTTTTGAATTTCATAGGGAAGGTGAGGATGATACGGTGAACATCACCGCCCATGTTACCATGGTGAACAGAGGTGACAAGGATAGTGGGCCGCTGGAACTTGAATACATGGTCATGCCCGCGGACCGGGCGACTGAAAATATCTTCATATACCAAGATCGTTTTTCCGTGGATCCCATAGATGTAGATGAAAGCGTCCAGGTATCTTTCAACTTGACCTTATCCGTAGGAAATTACAGGATCGCCTATCGCAGCTACGAGGACGAATTCTTCAGTTACGAAGCTAGGCAAAACCTTAGTGTGAGAGAAGACGATATCCCCGAGGATGATATAGAGGACGAATATGCTATGGATGAAGACATACCCTTTGTCTCTGCCGGGACCATGATATTGATCATTATCATCACCGCGGCCATATGGAGGAAAAAGTATGATAAAAGATGATCGAAGACTCACCGGACCGGAGATGTTCTTTTTGTTCTTCATCATCCTGCTATTACTGTCCACCGTAGTCATGGCAGTGCTGATCGACCGGATGGGTCCGGAAGATGAACCCAACTTCTACATCCAAGAGGTATATCATCGTGAGACCGAAGGAGGCTTCACATCATATGTTTACCTTTCCAATCTAGGTAAACCTGAAGGGGACGCCGTGGTCGAATTGACGGTGACCAGAGACGGTGATCGTATGGTGGATTCAGATGACCTCGAGGTGAACTTAACCGGGCGGACCACCGAACGCATCTCCTTCGACATAGAGGTCGATCAGGGATATGTAAATAACATCGAGATCGAGGTAAAGTACGGTGGTGAAGTGGTCAGTACATATTACGGTAGTATCACGCCACAAAACACCGATTAATGACGAATACAATTATCGACTTTAGACGTAATTATCTGGTATTTTAGAGGGAACATATTCTAATAAAATAAACAATCGTCTTGCATAAAAATGATAAACGGAGTTAATCGACCAAAAAATACCTATATAGGAGGTTGATTTTGTTTTAAGTTCCATAATATGAAGGTGTTAAATCATGGCAGAAAAAGAAACTCATATCGAAACAAAGTTGGAGGATACCAATATATATCCTCCGCCGGAAGAATTCAAGAAGAACGCTAATATCAACGACCCAGGTATATACAAGTACGCCGAAGAGAACTACGAAGAGTTCTGGGCAGAACGTGCGGAGAAGTTGGATTGGTACGAGAAGTGGGATAAGGTACTAGATTGGAATCCACCCTACGCTAAGTGGTTCGTTAACGGTAAGATCAACGCATCCTACAACTGTGTTGACAGGCACGTTGAGAACGGAAAGGGCGACAAGACCGCGCTGATATGGGAGGGCGAGCCCACGGATGAATCCAAGAAGCTCACCTTTTCAGAACTGCAGGACGAGGTCAGCAAGTTCGCAAACGGTCTAAAGGAGTTGGGTGTAGGTAAGGGAGACATAGTTACCTTCTATCTACCCATGATCCCCGAGCTGGCGATCGGTCTGCTGGCATGTGCTCGTATCGGGGCGCCACACAGCGTCGTTTTCGGAGGTTTCTCCCCCAAAGCGTTGAGGGATCGACTTCAAGATTCCAAATCAAAATTGCTGGTAACCGCCGACGGATACTACCGTAGAGGTAAGAAGCTGAATATGTGGGAGAACGCGGTGAAGGCTTTAGATGGAGCGGATACAGTCAAGAACGTAGTTCTAGTAGACCGGCTCGGACGTGACGATTTGAAAACGGAAGATGGAAGAGATGTTTACTATCATGACCTTGTAGATGGTAAATCCACCGAATGTGAACCGGAAAAGATGGATTCAGAAGATATGCTATTCCTCATGTACACCAGCGGTACCACCGGTAAGCCGAAGGGTGTCGTACACACCACCGGAGGATACCTGACAGGTACGTCCACCACACATAAGTGGGTTTTCGATGTTAAAGAAGACGATATGTACTGGTGCACAGCGGATATAGGCTGGATCACCGGACACAGCTACATCGTTTACGGTCCTCTAGCTAACGGAGCGACCACGATAATGTACGAAGGGTCCCCTGATTATCCCGATAAGGATCGATTCTGGAAGATAGTAGAAAAGTACGGTGTTACCTTACTTTACACCGCCCCTACAGCCATCAGATTGTTCATGAAATGGGGTAAGAAATACCCCGAGCGTTGCGATCTATCGACCTTACGATTGTTAGGAAGCGTCGGCGAACCAATCAATCCGAGTGCGTGGGAATGGTATCGAGAAGTGATAGGTGGAGGAAAATGCCCCATAGTCGATACATGGTGGCAGACCGAGACAGGTATGATACTGATCACACCACTTCCAGGTATAACCGATCTAAAGCCCGGCAGTGCCACCAAACCTTTCCCAGGTCTGAAGGCGGATATCTATGATGCCGGTGGAAACAGCCTACCGGCCAATCAGGGTGGATACTTGGTACTCAATAGACCATGGCCATCCATGCTCAGAACACTTTATGAGGATCCCGAGAGGTACGAACAGACGTACTGGTCCGAGTATGGACCCGACGTTTACTTCGCAGGAGACGGAGCCCGTGTTGACCAGGACGGTTACTTCTGGGTAGTAGGAAGGATCGACGATGTGTTAAATGTCGCCGGACACCGTTTGAGTACCATGGAGATGGAGAGTGCTCTGGTGGACCACGAAGCCGTCGCCGAGGCTGCGGTAGTGGGTAGGCCAGACGATCTCAAAGGACACGTACCCGTTGCCTACGTTATCCTCGAGGGCGAACGCAAGGGCTCAGATGAACTTGCTCAGGAACTGCGAGCCCACGTCGGCGAGATAATCGGTCCCATAGGTAAACCAGCGGCTATACGTTTCACCGACGACCTGCCGAAGACCAGATCCGGTAAGATCATGAGGCGTATCCTCAAGAAACTGGAAGCTGGTGAGGACTACGGAGACACATCGACCCTCAGAAATCCAAATATTGTGGAAAAACTGAAGTCGCAGATAGAAGAGTAAAAACCCCTTTCTTTCTTTTTTCTTATTTTTCACAGCATAGCAGGTAGACCATACCGCACATGTACTCTTTGGATTCAACGATATCAAAATGATCTTCCAAAGCACTTTGTATATCTCGGTCCATGTGTGTCTTCCCGAACAATTTGGCAGAAAGCATCATGGGGTAAAAGAAGAGTTTGGATAGACCATCGGGTTTACCCGTGTCTAGAACCACCATCTTACCGCCCTCCTTGAGTATCCGGTGACATTCCTTGATAGCTTTTATCGGGTTGGGAACAGTGGTCAGCGTAAAGGTGGTGAGTATTTTGTCGAAATGGGTGGATGGGAATTTGGACTCCTCGATGTTATCATTAACCGTCCTAACACGGTCGTCCACCCCCTCGAGCTCCGCCCTTCTCTTAGCTCTGTAAAGCATGCCTTCGCTTATATCGCTGCCGAACACCTGTCCATCGTCGATCCTTCGGGCGATATCCGGTAGCATGTACCCGCTTCCCGTCCCGACATCCAATACTAGTTCATCACCTTCTAGATCCAGAGCTTCTATGGAATTCATCCTCCAATTTTGTTGGGGTCTGGAGATCACGGGAAAATTATCTACCATATCGTAAACATAACTCAATTTATCATATCTGGAAGCTACCTTTTCTCCGGAAGGCATCTATGCGGAAGTGTATTCGCTTTTATTTTAAGTCTTCGGAAGTTTATCTAAGTTCAAAGGATAGAAAACAATCCGAATGTAAATTCTCTGTACACAACAGCGTATGTGAACAAATACCCCAGTATCGCTCCGGAATTTAATAAAGGAAGTCCTGCCTGTGGATTTCCCTTCAAAACGTACCTCATCAAAAAGAACAGTCCTACCAATGTACCAACTATCGCACCTAAAGCCACCACCAGAGGTCCGTACATGCCCCCTATGGTTACCGGACTGAGGTACAGGCTGGCGGAAACCGGCAGTATGCCGGGGATTATCATGTCACCCAGGCCGATGAACATGGCGTCACGACGTTTTGATTTTTTCACCTTCTGTATTACCCCCTTCTCTTCGGCGAAGGAGTACTTCAGTTTATTCGGTATGACCAGCATCACTGGTGTTTTCATCTTCATCACTCCCGAGGCCAATGATATCATATGTTTCGTCTTGTAAACTGATATCGCATCGTAAACCGCCAAAACTATCAGTAGTATGAAAACCGGAACTATACCAAGGCTCAAACCGAATATGCCTGCTATACCAGCCCCCATCACCACCCCTAGTCCGTCGATGACGTACCATTCAGGATGGATGTAAAGTAAAGCTGTCAGCATCCCTGCGGTTGCTAACGCGAAAGTCAAGGGTAGGTCAATCCATGTCCCCATAGCTAATACCCTATAAGGTATGAAGTGAAAATATACTGGATAGAATACATAGAAAAGCGTCAACCCCACTATCGCCAGTATCAGATATTGTATAAAGTCACCCTTGGTGTATTTTAAAACGAGTAATAATGCAGCGGTGAACAATATGATGAAACCCACGTATATCAACGGATTTACTGGATCATCGACATCTTCCCCAAAGGCTCTGTACTCCTGAGGATATATGCTAACAACTGTAAGTGCAAGCATGTGGGTTAGGATCATCATGCAGGCGATGGCAACAACTGGCAGATATTTCCTATTCAATTGGAACCCTTACCGACGACGCTGCCGAAAGCCAGGGTTCCCGTTACGTTGTTGATCCTGACTTTCACCTGCTCTCCTTTCGTGGTCCCGGGGATGTAGATAACGTACTTACCTTTTCTAGCCATTCCGTCGCCCTCTCTACCTATGTCCTGTATCATCACTTCGTATACCTCTCCTTCTCTTAAGTCACGATCCTCCATAGCCTGTACTTTCTTCTTCTTTCCCCGTATAGGTCTATGTGCTCCGCAGGCATCGCACTGGAGTATGGTGATACGGTCTTCCTTTACCAAGCGGGTATCAGGTTTTCCACACTCTGAACAGAGTACGTACCTTTCCACAAAATTTTGTATCTTCTCTTCGATCTTTTTTGAGCCTAGTTTACCTTTGAAGATCACCCTACCGCTTTCCTCTATCTCACCAGCGGTTCCCAGTTCTCTCAGTAGGTACTTCAAAAATCTGTCACTGTCTCTGTTGATCGTATCGACTATATCGGCAAAATTGCGGAATATTGTGGTATTACCTTCTACGAATGAATCCACTGAAGGTACTTGAAAACGTTCGTGGTGTGATATCTCCTCGGGAAGTTTATCTCTAGCACGTTTCAACAAATCATCGTAATCGTCAGTCTTGTTTTCACTCATGTTTTATTGTAAGATACTGATGTTTAAATATGTATTGGTTATCAGCATATACACCCATTTTCAACACAACTTTTAATAAACGAAAACAGATATCAGCTCATGTTGATCGGACTCCTGATATGGACCTGCCTCCTTGCCGTAGGTGCCGTAGTCCTGGTCAAAGGTGCCGACTGGCTGGTCGAGGGTGGAGGAAGAACTGCCGCACGTTTGGGAGTTCCCACGATCATCATAGGTTTAACTCTGTTTTCGTTCGGCTCTACTCTACCTGAATTAGCATCCAGCCTGGCCGCAGTGGGCAAAGGACGAGCAGCGATACCGGTGGGAAACGTCATCGGGTCCAACATAGCCAACATAATGCTGGTACTCGGCGCTAGTGCTTTGATCCGACCTGTTAAGATCAAGAAGAGCATATTTAGGAGGGAGTTACCCATACTTTTCGCATCGATGTTTCTTTTGATCATATTCAGTAGAGGAGGCGCAATATTTTGGTGGGAAGGAGCCATCCTGATACTGGCTTTGGCGATCTATTTAGTTTTCTTAGCATGGATTGCATTAAACTCGCCCGAGCGCGACCTGGTCAAGCCTGAACGATCAAATGATAAGTTAAAGGGGGACCTATTCAAGATAGTCATGGGTATCCTTGGTGTCATACTGGGTGCCGAGATGATAATCAGATCTGCAGAATTCTACATCATCCAGTTCGGCATCGAAGAAGGTGTGGTCGGCCTCTCAATAATCGCGTTAGGTACATCACTACCCGAGCTAGCTACCGCAACCACAGCTTCCAAAAAAGGCAAGGGAGATATATCCTTGGGGAACGTAATCGGAGCAAACATATTCAATATCCTACTGGTTCTAGGATTGTGCTCTTTGTTCATGCCCTTATCATTTTCACCCACCCTATACATTAGCACCTTTATAATGGTCGTAGTGAGCATAGTACTAGCAATATCCGCATTCACCGGCAGAGCGATATCCCGGATCGAAGGTGCAGTTATGGTGATAGGATATATCATCTATCTTGTTTACTTGTATTTCCCTCAATAACCGACGTTGTAATATTTTCTGCTTTTTATACACAACAACATGGATACTAATGAAAGGGCAAGTGGAACGAACATCAAAAAACAGAGACCCCGTAGAAGTGTACCCTGAAAAGCGGTCATCGTGCTCAGAGATCCGCTTAAAGCAACAGATAGTAGTGAAAAGATCGTACCGGATAAAGCTAGAGCGAAGGACTTGGTCTTGAGAGAATTGTAAATACCTAGTAAAACAAAAGATAAAAACACCGTGGTTGCCAGCATCGTTCCAAGGATAAAGGAACGTTCCCAATCGACGAGGTTTCCAAAGAACCCCGGTACCAGTAGGTAAAGGAAGGGAAGGACGATAAAAGGAACGGTGATGGCCAGCAGAACACCACTTATCTTCACCATTTTTTCGCTGCCACCTCTTTCCTTTACAGGCGCATAAAGGTCTGAATATATCTCCCAATTATAATCGACCTCTTTAGTCCAAGGGGGATAATGCTGTACGCTGAACAATACGTGGCAATATGGGCATGACAAGTCCAGTCTATCCCTGCCTTCCACTTTTTCATAAAATGTAGAAGCACACCTTGGACATCTTACGTACTGTACCTTCATCATTTCTCGTATGTGGTGAAGTGATAAGTTTTTTTGGGTAGAAGAAAACATATTTAATAGATTACAATCATAAGGTGTTGCCTTGTCAAGAGTAGAATTTCCTACGGGTATAAAGATACAGGAGAAAAAATGTGCGGGAAATCTTCAACCGCTCCTATCAAAATTAGAAAAATATGCCTTCAATGGATACATCCATACTATGGTTAATGATCAGTTAGAAGGTTATATCACTTTAAAGGATGGTATCCCTCGAAATGCTCTTTTGTATACCCCTGCGGACAAGGAGATCAAAGGTTTATCCGCCCTTAAAAAAATCAAAGATTTAGGTTCTATGGAAAACATACTGATCGAAGTTCACACCAATGTGGATATCGATTCTCTTATCTCCTCAACTACCGGAAAATTGGAACAGGAGAAGGTAGAAGATGAACTCATGGCGGAGGAACAGGAAGATATCATCGATCGCATGGATGAAAAGGTAGAGGAAGAAGAAAAGAAAAAGAAAGAAGAGAAAAGAAAAGAAATAGAAAAATCCTTTGAAATAAAGAACCTCGAAGATGAACTTCAGCGTAGGATAATAGAGCAGGAGATGAAGGAAACAGATATCGAGGAAAAGGCGATCGGCGTTTACGATATGCTTATAAAAGAGCGCAAAGGGATAGATAGGGTTGAACCTGGACCTTTCCCCGAACGTTTTTCTTTTGAAAACTTCATAGTGGGTTCCAACAATAAATTTGCCTACGCCGCCGCCCGAGAAGTCAGCAGATTTCCCGGAGAAACTTTCAATCCATTATTCATCACCAGTTCTTCCGGTATGGGAAAAACACACCTGTTGAAAGCTATAGGGCATTATATAATTGGAAAGAACGCTGATGCAAAGGTCGAGTATTTAACCACCGCTAATCTATCTAATTTATTATCCAAGAAAGAATTTGAAGAAGTCATAGAAGCTTTCAAAAAAGCTGACCTTTTACTCTTAGATGATGTTCAGTTTTTAGCAAATCGTCCGGAGCTTCAGGAGAAAATATTCTATATCTTCAACTCCGTAAAAGAGTCGGGAGGACAGATAGTACTGGCATCCGATAGAAACCCTGAAGAGATACCTTCCCTTAAAGACCGTTTGGTATCTCGGTTCAAATCTGGACTCGTTGTAGACATAAAACCTCCAAGATTTGAAACTCGACGTGCCATAGTCGAAAAGATGTTGAGCCGATATGAAGCGGTAGTTGATGATCAGGTAATCGATTTTATCGCAGAGCGCGTTAGTAAAAATATTCGGGAATTAGAGGGTGCTCTGAACAAGATATTAGCCTTCTCTTCACTTTTAGACGAAAAAATAACCTGCGAGATAGTTAAGGAAAGTCTAGGTGATCATGAAAAAGGATCAAAGTCTGATAAAAGATCGGCACACTCCTTTTTACCTGGCAGAAGCTACTTGATCGAAGAAAGTAGGGTTGAGCGCGGTTTTGAGATATTGAAGGGATTATCCAGCAGTCATTCACTACATATATTTTCAAGGATGAACCCCCAACGTATCCAGGAAGATTTCGGTTTGAATGGCGCTACGATCCGTTGGTTGACCGGTAGAGATAGTAACAATTTTGAAACCGTATCCCCTAACCTAGAGAGTTTGACATGGCATATAGAAGAGATAATCAAGGACGGTCCAGTTGTCTTGCTCGATGGTATCGAATACCTTATAGGTCAAAGTAGTTTTGGTGCAGCGATACAATTCATCCGACATATGGTAGATGTGGTTTCCGAAAGCGATACCATATTTTTGATGACGGTCAGTCCCGATGCACTGGAGCGAAAGCAGGTGAGCATCCTCGAACGTGAGATGGAGGTTGTTCATGAAGAATGAGGAAGAGGAGATCTCACTTCAATCAAAGGCATTCAAAGCCTTTGATGATGGACTTATGCCGTCCGATCTCGTTAAAAAAGAGATATGTACTATATCACAAGCTAAAGAGATGTATGAAAATTATCTGGAATTTCAGGGGTACGAAGTTGCAGAGGATAGGATGACAGCCAAGTTGTTAACCCATATAGGCCTACTCGGCAGCCGTATCTCTCGGATCGAGATCAAATTATTGAATTCTCTACTGTTGCCAAAAACCACTAAGTGTAAGGAATGTGATCACAGCGGATCTTACGGAGTAGGTATCGTGTGTAAAAGGTGTGGGAATGTAGATGTTTACACTGGTTCAGATATCAATGAAGAGCTCTTGAAGGATATCCCGAGGTCGGGGTTCCGGCCCTGGGAAGAAGATTAAAAAAAGGTCGAGGGGTCACCATGGCAAGATGTGATCAAACATCACATGTTATGTGAAGATATTATCAGTTGATTTACCTGGGAACTGCAGGTTGGAGGAAAATCAAAAAAGAGTAAGGTTCCCAAGGGTTGATCACTAGGTTCAACATTTTCTTCACACTTCTCCAAAATATGGAAACATACGTGACACTGCAATCGCGGTGTTAGTATCTTGCCAGAGGAATGTGGAAAACCTCTTTGTGTCTCCATCCTATTTTGGGCCATGGTGTATACCTCCCTCGTAGTTTGATATGGTATAAGAGGTACTTAATATTTTCTAATTCGAGTATCTTCAAACATAAAAGTTATAAAAAAACCCTGCATAAGGGTAAATATGGCATGCAAACAGAGTTCGTTCAAGGATTTCATAACTAAGGAAGTGCCTCTTGAAGAGAGCATGTCCGAAGAGGAAAGGATCGATTTTATACGAGAACATGGCACCGATGCCATGAAAAGGGGATTAGAGTACATACTCCAAGGTAATAAATACAAGCCGAAAAAGGAAAAGATGTGGGAAGAACGATTACATCAGGGAAAAAAGATGGTGAGGCAGATATTGGATAAGCAGGGTTGAATTTGCGATGATCTTGCAAAAGTGTTATATCACACTGTGTTAATTTACTTATATGTATCCGCTAAATACTGCCTGCAACGTTAACGGGGGAACCAGCTTTGTTATGTATATCTTACTGGCCATCATTATCGTACTGATAGTGATCATCCTGGAACAGCGTAGGAAGCATGAAAAGTAGATCTACACTCTTTTAACCAGAGTCACACTATACTTCTTTGTCAGTGCAGTGAATATCCCAGCACCGGCTAGCCATGGGGCTATCGCTGCGGCGGTGACACCTGCAGTTAGGGGGATATCCATCACCTTGTTTCCCTCAGGATCTTTAACGATTATGCGTCGTGTATTCCCTTCCTCTATGGCCTGGCCGAGCTTTCTGATCAGTTCCTCAGCATCGGAGAACATAAGATCTACGCTTGCCCAGTCGATTCTGGCGCCACAGTGCATACAGTAAGAAGCTCCTTCGGGAGAGTCCATCTCGCACCTTTTGCATCTCATCTTAGATCACATAAATAATAGTTGAAAGGTGGTTTAAATAGTTATAGTGGAAAACTACTCGCTCACAGATCGATATTCAATCTGGAAGGAGAAGCATCTTTCGAAGTTGAGTCTGATTAAACTGAGACCAGGATACAGAGGAGGTGAATAAAGAGATAACAGCGGTTTTCGAGGAGAAAGATGATGACATCCCTGGATTCACATATATCCTTCTATCAACCGCTATGATCATCGCTGTGGCTATCTACAAGAGATGAAAAACCCAATTTTATCCCATTCATCTTATTCTAAATAGGATAATACAGTGTGAAAAAAGGATCTATCATTAAGAGATGATTTCAAGCGTTGAGTTTTATACTAATTAGCTTGAATACCCCTCCTCTCGCATCATTGAGATGTGTAGATCACCAACGATCATCGTGTTAAAATAGTAATAGAAGTGCTTCCGCGTCAGAAAAATCGAACGAGATTTTTCCACTAGGTCGCATTTATTTAGAAAAGTAAAAAATGCTCCCGCCGGGATTCTGTACAGAATGCCCACTATGTGGTCATTCTATACGCTCGTCAAAACAAGTTTGACTCACGAACC
>PWKY01000030.1 GCA_003560595.1 Thermoplasmata archaeon
GATGTAGACCCTGAACCAGTTCTACACAACTACGCTCTGAGCGTAGATCCAACCAGCGGCTATGCACCTCTTGAAGTCACCATGACTTACAGTGCAGAGAACGATGGTGGTGCAGACGGTGAAGTGGACCTCGTTGTAGATGGAGATGTAGTAGCTACACTGACAGTACCTGCTGATGGAGAAGCCGAAGATACGTTCACTCACACATTTGATGCTGCCGGAACATACGATATCGAATTTGGAGACGAATTCGAATCCGTAACTGTATCCGAACCAACAGCTCAGCTGCAGAACTATCAGCTCAGTGTAGATCCAACCAGCGGAGAAGCACCATTGGAAGTGACCATCACTTTCAGTGCAGAGAACGTCGGTGGTGCAGACGGTGAAGTGGATCTCGTTGTAGATGGAGATGTAGTAGCTACGCTTACAGTACCAGCCGGTGAGACCGCTGAAGATACCTTCACTCACGAATTCGAAGATGCACGTACGTATCTGATCGAGTTCGGAACAGAGGAAGTAGAGGTCAGTGTGAATGATGAAACCTTTGATGCATTGTTGATAATCATTATTTTAGTCGTAATAATAGGGGTTATCGGACTGCTGGTATACCTAAAGAATCAGGATCATCTGTAATAATCTCCAATGTTCAGGTTCAACTATTCGTAGGATATCTCTTCAGGTGCACCTGCTAGAGCTATCAAAGAGTCTATCTCCATGAAATGTAGGTCTCCGAAGACCACCATACAGTGTAGCCCTCCACCGAAATCATGGTCGAGAATGTCTTTAGGATACCCTGCTTTTATCTCCGGGTTTCGAGACCCTACTCTTGCTAGACCTGCGATCACTGTATCTTCATCTATCACTTTTTTACCAGCTCGTTGTTCCAATTCAAGAAGCGATTCCATACCTTCATTGACCGTCATGTATCTTTGTTTAAAGCCATCGATATCGAGTAGTACCAATGTGTGAAGTTTTCTTTCTTTATTTTCCATTATATTCTTGTAAGGGCTCATCGGGTACTCTCTTTTACTAGCGAATGGTAGTGTTACCGTCTTGCCAAATTTATAGTGCTGAACCCCCAGCAGGGATGGTGCTGCAGAAAATATGGATGAAGAGTGAATCAACCACGTCTTTACACCTCTTTCTTCAGCCCTCAACCTCAGATCCACATGGGTTGTAGCTGCCATGGTGTCGCCTGCTGTTAAGAATACCACTTTCTTATCCTGCGCATCAATGAGTGGCACCTCATCCTGTTCTACTTCCTTACGACTCAGAACAACAACATCTACACCGTATTCTTCTTCGATCTTATGGATATCCGTACCAGCTAAAGAACTGGTGTAGAATTCGCAGTAAACTTTGTCAGCTCTTTTCAACTCTTCCTTTCCCTTCACGCTTATGTCTTTCTCGTCGTAGATTCCCATACCGATGAATATTAATTCTCCCAATGTAATCACTCCTGCGTATGAAATGTCTTAAGGTTCCGAAGAGCGTAGGAGAAGAGGTAAGAAAAAAACTTTTGCATCGGTCTCTACTTTCAACAGTTCATCAAATAAAGGCTGAAGACGGACACCTGCTTTTGCCATTGACCGACGATGATGTGGGCATGGACTATCCTATAGTGGAAAGAGATCTAAAGGAATTAAAGCAACCACCTAGTTCATTAGCAGAGCTCATAGATCTACCCACTGAGTTGTTAACAGAATTACCATCAAGTTATGATATTATAGGCGATATTGTTGTGGTCAAGATACCCGATTCCTTGAAATCCTACCGTGAAGATATCGGAGGATCTCTATTGAAACTACATAAGAACGCGAACGTAGTTCTTGAAGATAGAGGGGTTGAAGGTGACTTTAGGGTCAGAAACGTAGTCCATTTAGCTGGAGAACGTAGAACATCTACCGTGTACAAGGAGCATGGGGCAGAGTTTGTGATAGACTTGACAAAAGCTTATTTTTCACCACGATTAGCAACAGAGCGCATGAGGGTCGTGGAGAAGGTGCAGCCAAATGAACGAATTCTAGATATGTTCGCTGGAGTGGGCCCTTACAGCATACTGATCGCTCGAAATGTAGATGTTAAAAAGATATATGCCGTGGATATCAATCCCCATGCGGTAACTCTACTGGGTGAAAATATTCTTAGGAATTCAGTAGAAGATAAAATTGAAGTTATAAGGGCTGATGCCAGAGATGTAAAAGTAAAGGTTGAACGGGTGATCATGAACTTACCTCACTCTGCGAAGGACTTTTTAGAGCATGCTTTGGAGTCTTTAGGTTCCGACAAAGGATACATCCACTATTATGAGGTCATATCTACAGAAGACTTAGAGTACTTAGAAGAAGGTCTAAAAGATCAAATCAATAAACTCGGTTTCCATGTCAAGGTCGATGATATTCGAGAGGTGCGTACATACTCAGCTAGTAAAGTACATGTAGCAGTTGACTTAGAAGTCTCCCCTCTATGAAATCAATATACTACTCAACTATCAAGATAGTCTTCCCTCTTATCTCCGCTATATTACCATCGATTTTTTTATTTATTATATCTTCAGCTTCTCTAATATCTCGGTAAGGGCTGTTTCTAAGTACCTTTACCTTAACGATCCCATTTGATTCTACCTGCCTGTTTATCTCCTCTATTATACCCTCTGAAATACCTTCCTTTCCTATCCATATACTCGCAGACATATCCTGTCCTATCTTCTTAGCTTTCTTATCATCCATGATCATCATCTCTCTCTGTAAACGTACCTGTTGATGGTACCGCATTCACTACACAATGTCACAAGTATCCCATCTTTTAATCTGATCCTGCAGTTTATCGAGGGATATAGGAATGAATAACATCTCTTGCATATCCTTCTTTTCTGACTCGATCGCAGCGAAACATTGTATCTCATCCCTATCCTCCTGGCGAGTGAAGCATAACGTTTAGCCATTTTTAACTCGTTGGCAAGTGCTGCTTCTTCTGCTTCTTGGAATAGGAGGTCCATACGTTTTCGGGCGATCTTCTTGTGAAATCTTTTTACCATCGTATGACCACAAAACTGAGTACACCTATAAATCTTATCACCAAAAGCGATAAATAAAGGGTATTAGATTTATGGTAGGTATGAAACTATATTTAGAACTGAACTTTCATAGTGACGGTACAGACCCACTGGTCGTAGTGAAGAAGATGAAGGACCTTGGCTTTGAACCTGTTGTAGGAGAATACGATTTCGCTAAAGGCTATAATACACCTCAAGAGTATAGTGATTTAGTTGAAAAATTGTCACGTACTCTAAAGGGTACACGAGTTAGATACAGATTGATCACCCGACGAAAGTAAATAGTCACGGATGATCTTTTCGTGGTCGAATGCCAGATCAGGCAGATCTTTTGTATTAAAGTATCTTACCTCCGATGCATCAGATGAAGCTTTGAGTTTACCACATCTTTTCTTTAGCTCAAATACAACAGATATAGTGTGACCTCTTGGATCCCTTTTTGGGTCGGAATAAACACCGACTATTTTTTCTATATCACAATCAAGCCCGGTCTCCTCCTTCATCTCCCTTATCACCGCTTCTTCCACAGTTTCACCATACTCCACAAATCCTCCTGGAAGTGCGTAGTCTCCCTCAAAGGGAGGGTTTTTTCTTTTGATGAGCAAGATACTTTCTCCATGACACAAGACACCATCGACGGTTAAGGATGGGTTTCTGTAAACTTTATCACTGTGCTCCCTTTTTAATTCATGATATGTGTTTAACAACTCTTTACCTCTCTCAGTTAGTACTGAACCACCTTTATCACTCCCACCTCTGTGTGTTCTTATAACTTCAAAACCTGCAGCTTCTTCGATCTTCTTGATTATCCCCCATGCATGACGGTAAGACATTTTGAGTTCTTTAGCGGATTCACTCAGGGATCCGGTTTTTTCGATGAGCATCAACAGTTTCACCCTACCCTGACTGATAACGAACTCACCGTCCCTTTTCAGTAAACATTTACAATCCAAGTGATACATCGAGTTAGTTATCAACTCTGATGCATATTAGTTTAACGGAATGTATCCGAAGTTATCCGTCCTGTAAGTGTATCTAATATAGTCAAACTCGCTGGAGGCAGATGTGGAGGTTCCCACAGTTCGTTCAGAGGTCTATCTTGGTATTTCAATATGATCGATTTGAGGATACATGAATGGGATACGATGAGGACGTTTGCTTCAGGGTATTCTTTCACTATCCTCCGGATCACTTTCATCCCTCTCTTTTGGACTTCGGCAACACTTTCACCTTCCTCAGGAAAGTACTCTTGCGGGCTTTCCCAAAAAAGTCTAAAGTTTTCCGGTGAAGTTTTTTTTAATTCATCGAAGTGTCTTCCTTCCCAAGCTCCTAGGTTGATCTCTCTTAGATCAGGCTCTTCGATAATATCCACACCCCCTACCAATATCTCGGTGGTTTTAAGTGTTCTTCCAGAGGTGCTAGAAAATATGGCGGAGAATGAAATATTTTTCACCTTTTCTTTCAGTTCTTTAACTTGTCTTACTCCTTTTTCGGTCAACTCCGAGTCACCCCAACCCTGCATCTTTTTTTCTACATTCCACTTTGTTTCACCGTGCCTCACGAGATATAGCTTGGTCATGAAGAATAGGATCGAGTGTTAATATAAAAAGGTGGTCGAAGGATGACGTTTCTAAGATTAACAAAGTTTTTATCCTCCCTCTCGTATAGCATCTCGAAAGGTTATAGATATTATAAGCGGAGGACCGTAAATGGACTTGATGGATATAGAGGATTTGGTTCCCGAGGAGATAGGTGGTATCTGTGGTATCGTCGCACCTATAGTAGCTTACATATTCATAGGCATCGCCATGCTGCTCAACCGTAGTTGGTTCAGTTGGGCGGACCATGCACTCAGTGATCTTGGAGCGGTTGACGCTTCTTATGGCAACGTTTTCAACGTAGGGTTGGTACTGGCCGGCATAATTGGATTTTTGTTCGCTATGGCCATATTTAGGCTTATAGAAACCAGGTTCGGAGTACTCGGCGTATCTTTGGTAACTGCTAGCATGATACTTTTGATATTGGTGGGTATATTTCCAGCAGGTAATTGGCAGCATTTCTACGTAGCGGTTGGATTTTTCGCACTCTCGATCATAGGTGTTGCGTTGATAGGTACTGATCAACTGATAGATCTTACCGAGCCTAGTTGGGGTGTATTTTTGATATCTAGCGTTGTGTTCACTCTTGTAGTGGTAACTCTTGTGTATCGGATACCCTACGATATAGGATATGCCATACCTGAGGTCATAGCTACCATACCGATCATGCAGCTCGCGTTGGTATGGGGTACTAGACTATATTTTGAATAAAGTTAAGCTTTATACTCATTCATAGCTATACCTTTCCTACAGGTGACATGTATATAGTGAATTCTTCTTCTCCATCGACACCAAGCAGAGCGTCCATCAGTTGCTGGTCATACGCTGCTATGGCACATGTTCCGCATCCGATGGCCTAGCAAGCAAGGTAAAGATTCTGACAGACATGACCGGCATCAAGGGCTATGACCTTGTATGATGCATCTGAATAGCGCCATTCCATCCTGTAAGGTATGGTTGTCCACACGAAGGTAGCGGCACAGTTACCCGCGAAGGGTTGATCAAGTGCTCCCTCTATCATCTTTCCCTCGAGATCCTCATGCTCGACCACCTTTACCAGCTTATGTTCCAAGGGTAAGTATCTGTAAATAGCTTTCTTCAAACCGTCCACCTTGAATGCTGCGATATAGGTTTCTAAGGCATGACGGCATCCGGCGGAAGGTACTACTCTGTAAGCATGTCCTGAACTCAATTTTTGCCTTATCCCCTGGGTACTCCATAACAAAAACGATAGTTCCTCCAGTGATAAAGCCTGGTCTGTAAATGAGCGCCTGGATTTTCGGCTCGATATCGTGGTCATTAGTGGAGTATCGATAGTGAGACTATCTACTTCCGGAAGATCGATCAATGTGGCATCCTTGGGAATGGGCTTTTGTAATGGAGGTGGAGGTACACCTTTATTCTGATCTGTTTTGGAAAAGTTTGTTTTCTTTCGAACGGTGTCTTTTAGGAACTCTCGGTTCATGTTCTTGCATACGAAGAACATAGATAAAAAACTTTGAGTTTGATTTATTATCAATTGATGTAAGGTGATCTATCCTACACCACGATACCTATAAGCGATATTGCAGCTCCCCTCTCTACTAACCATACATGGTCCTATGGGACTGCTCGGAGTGCATGCCTTACCGAATAACTCGCACTCATTTGGCTCGGTTATACCCCTTAGTACCTCTCCGCATAGGCAGTTTTCACGCTCTTCAAACTTCTTACCCTTAAGTTCGTCTAACATATCGGAGAACACCACTCGTGCGTCGTGCTCACGATACTTCTCTCTCGGCTTTAGTCCTGAATCCGGGATCACCGGGAAACCTCTCCAATCCGTATCAATGGGTTGGAAGACATCTTCGATCATCATCTGAGCTTTCAAGTTCCCTTCAGTTTTTACCACCCTGTCGTACTCGTTCTCAACCTCGGCTCTCCCCTCCTTTACCTGACGCACCAACATATACACACCCATCAGCAGGTCTAGAGGTTCGAACCCAGCTACCACTTGAGGTATGTTGTACCTTTCTGACAGTGGTTCATAAGGTTTGGTACCGATTATTGCACTCACGTGTCCCGGTTCTATAAGACCGTCGAGGTTCAATTCACCCATCTTTAGTATGGCGTCCAGCGCCGGAGGTATAACTCTGTTGCAGCTGAGTATATAAAAATTATCCGGAGCTCCTCTTGATATCGCAGAAGCGGTGGATGGGGTGGTGGTTTCAAAGCCAACTGACATGAACACCACTGGATCATCTGTTTTGATCGCGATCTCCACGGCATCGTCGATACTGTAAACCACCCTCACATCGGCACCTTCCTGTTTTGCATGCATGAGTGATTTTTTTTCTCCAGGTACCTTCATCATATCTCCAAAGGCGGTGATGGTTACCCCGTTCTCCGCAAGTTTTATCATCTCTTCCACTTCTCTTGGAGTGGTTACACACACCGGGCATCCCGGGCCCTGGATTATGTTGATACCCGCCTCTTTCAACATCTCCTCCAACCCGTATCTTACCAATGTATCCTGATGGGTTCCGCAGACGTGCATCACGTTCATCTGAACGTTGGCTTCACGGATCTTTTTGGTCACCTTCTCCGCGATCTTTTCATCCCTTAGCTTGAACTGTTTTAAGTCGTTATTCATTTTGATCATCTCTCAAAGCCGTCACACCCACTATCGTGGTCTCTTTCCCATGTATGATGCGGGGCTTATTTTTGCAATCGGGACACGATATCACAGGTATGTTGTAGTGGAAAGCGGGGTCGTCCACGTATTCGATACCTCCCTGATAACCGCACTCGTCGCACTTCACCTCTGCACCAACAGTTACCACCTTCAGTTCGGAGCCTTCTAAAAAAGTATCTTTTGTCATCACTTCGTAGGCGAAACTGAGTTGATTTTTGCCTAAGAACGTGAGCTCACCTATCTCCAGCTTGACTTCTTTGATCCTTTCTATGCCCTTCTTTTTCAGCTCCTCTTTGAGTGCAGCTATCAGCTGCTGCATAACTGAGTACTCGTGCATCGAAATGAACTATACGGAGGGTATATAACAGACTTTCGTTCTTTACTTCTTTTCGATGATGATTTTATCGGCGGAAACCACTTTCTTAAGTTCACCCGCATTCTTCAGCTCACCCACTATGTTTACCTCGCTTGCAGCCACCGGCTTATCGTTGGTGGATGAAGGGGTGCGTCCGAAGAATATGGCCAAGGCGTCACCCGGGGGCCAGTATCCGATGGTACCTACCTCTACCACCGTTTTAGCGGTCCTGTCCAGAGGCTCCTCTATCCCGATGGAAAAGTAGAACTCGTCACCCCACGTGTTAAATTTTGTTGTGATGGGAAGCACTTTTTCAACGGCCTTTGCGCACGATGTATTGAACAGCTTTCCCTGTAATTCGATGTCGCCCGCCTTCACGGTTATCTTAGAAGTCATGTAGTGGTTAACGATGGTGGAATTAATAAATCTTACTTGAAGTCTGATGTATATTCTTTATTAGAGATCATAAATATAGTTAAGCACATAACGAGTCATGAGTTATGTCTTCCACTATAATTTAAAGTCTACCCGTTTTTTACCACGGCTACTGTGCAATGGGCATGTTTTAAGACTCTATCGGCGGTGCTGCCGATAAATTTATCTCTAAAGCCTGAAGAGCCGTGACTACTTATGTAGATGATATCTCTTTTACCGGCTTCACTAACGATGAGTTCGTAGGGGTCGCCTTCCATGATATCTGTAGTACAATCGACACCTGCGTCTTGTGCTCTTTTCCAGACCCATTCTAAAGCCTTTTGAGCAACTTTTTTCATGTTCTTTTTATCTTCAGGCAATATTTTACTTCCCTTCAAGTGCTCGTACTTTTTTGTCTCCAAAACGTATATGGAATGAGCTGGGATGTTCAGATTTTTAGCCATTTTTAACCCTTCTAATACCCCTCTCTCTGCCACTCTCGACCCGTCGGTCGGCACGATCACTCGTTCATACATAAATATCATACCGCATGTAAATTATAAAAATCTTACCACTAATAACCGGCTATTAGTTGATAATCTAATTTCAAAAATCTTTACATTATCGAAAAAAATCAATATACTAATTAACTTTAAAAATATTGATTCACACACCTCTGTATTGTGAGACTTTTTATTATCTTCGGGAAAAGTTGTTAAATGAGAAAGGGTTACAGTTTAACGAGCATGTCTGGAGATATGTCCTTTTTGACATTCAATCAACCACTCCAGGCATGCTCGTTTAAA
>PWKY01000005.1 GCA_003560595.1 Thermoplasmata archaeon
TGAAGGTACGGTTGACATAGAACCTGAGAAAGAGGAGTACGAGCATGGTGAAGAAGTTACCCTAACAGCCTTACCCGATGAAGGGCATGAGTTCGTAGAATGGACTGGAACGGATGAAACGGGTGAAACGGGTGAAGAGATCACCATCACGATGTACGATGATAAAGAATTGGCCGCTCACTTCCAGATCAATACCTATGATCTCACTGTTGATACGGTGGGTGAAGGCACGGTTGACATAGAACCTGAGAAAGAGGAGTACGAACACGGTGAAGAAGTTAACCTAACAGCCTTACCCGATGAAGGGCATGAGTTCGTAGAATGGGATGGAACGGATGAAACGGGTGAAGAGATAACCATCACGATGTACGATGATAAAGAATTGGCCGCTCACTTCCAGATCAAGACCTACTCTGTAGAAATCGATGTAGAAGGAGAAGGATCAGTAGAAATCGATCCGGAGCAGGATGAATACGAGCATGGAGAAGAAATCGAGTTGACCCCTGAGCCTGATGAAGGCCATGAGTTCGATCACTGGGTTATCAACGGTGAAGTCTACGAAGAGGAAAAGATCGAGCTCGAGATGTACGAGGACATTGATATCACCGTCCATTTCGAAGAAGACGAAGGTATCGGTATTAGTCTTTACCTCGTTCTAGCGGTATCAGTCTTGGTGATCATCCTGGTATCGGTGCTTCTGATGAAGAGAGGTAAAACTAGCTCTCCGGAAACGGAGGACGAATACTTGGACGAGGATCTTTCTGAGGACATATGAGCGGACTATGATGAAGAAGAGATGATCGATAAGTAGAACACCGGAACACTGTATTAGCATTCATATTGAGCGGCAGGGATCGATATGAGGTGTAGATCTCATATGATGAACCACGACCGTTCATACATAAGATGTTGACATATTCTTCCGCCTAATGATAGAGGCATATTTTTCTGATTCTATCTTACTCAGAATTGTACTTGAATCACCACATTCCTATTTACTGTTCTACTTCAGCTACAACAGTTATATCATAAGTATATTTGTTGTCACTATAATATTTAACAATTCAGGCTGCAGTTACTACCTTTAACCCGCCGACCCTACACCTCGAAATTCGAAAGACTTTAAATAATCAACCATATTTCGATTGAACATGAAAGACTACGACCCTGTGGAGATCGAGAAGAAGTGGCAGGAACGCTGGGAGGAAGAAGGCGTCGATAGAGCCGAGGTTGACGAGTCCAGGGAGCCTTTCTACCTGATATTTGCGTATCCCGGAGTATCGGGGTTTCTCCACTTAGGTCATATGAGATGTTACAGTTACACGGATATAATCGCACGTTACAAGCGTATGGAGGGGTACAACGTCCTGTTCCCGACCGGCACACACCCCACAGGTAATCAAGCATACAGCCTTTCCAAACACCTGCAGGAAGGCGTTCCTGAGAAGATAGATTACATGAAAAGGAACGGTGCCACTGAGGAGGATATTGAAAGGGTCAAAGATCCCATGGAGCTGGTGACTTACTTCAACGAGGTTTACATCGACAAATACTGGAAGAAGTTCGGTATAAGCATAGATTTTGACTATTTCACCTATTCTACACGTGAGGATTACAAACAGTTCATCAAATGGCAGTTTAGAAAATTGAAAGAAAGGGGTCTGCTCACCCAAAAGGACTACTTCGGGACGGAGTGCATCGAATGCGGACCGGTAGCCGTGGACCCTTCGGAGACCGACCTTTCCAAGGGAGGAACGGCGGAGAAGCAGGAGTACACCCTTTTGAAGTTCGAGTACAACGGAAGGTACATCACCGCCGCCACTTTAAGGCCGGAAACCGTCTTCGGACAGACCAACCTATGGGTCGATCCGGAGGAGGAATATCTGGTAGCCGAAGTCCAGGGGGAAGAGTGGATACTCAGCAAAGAAGCTGTGGATAAATTGAAGTACCAGAAGGATAACGTAAAAGTGGTCGATTCGATAAAGGGAGAGGAGATGATAGGTAACTATGCCACAGCTCCCGTCATCCACCGAGACATAATCATATTACCTGCATCATTCACCGATCCTAACGTGGGTACTGGTATCGTAACCAGTGTACCAAGTGATGCACCATACGATTGGATAGCACTTAGAGATTTAAAAAAGAACCATGAACTTCTCAAAAAATACACCTTAAAAGACAAGATAAAAGAAGTCGCGCCTATCCCTATAATAGAGTCAAAGGATTGGGGCATAAATCCTGCAGAGAAGATAATCCATGAGATGGATATAGTGAGTCAGGATGATAACGAAAAACTCGAGGAGGCGACTCAGAGGATATACAAATCTGGATTCCACACCGGTAAGATGCTGGATATATGTGAAAAATACTCAGGTATGAGGGTGCAGGAGACCAAGGAACTTGTCAAGCAGGATATGATAGAGGAGGGGGAAGCAGATGTGATGTACGACCTTTCGGAGGAGGTCATCTGCCGCTGTGGAGCAAAGGTGGTAGTCGGTAAGATACCTGACCAGTGGTTTATCCGCTATTCAGATGTGGAACTGAGCGAAGAAAGTAAAAGACACGCCGAGAACATGGATGTAAAACCACAGAGTTATGCAGACAATCTGTCGGATACTATCGAATGGTTCCAGGATCGATCATGTGCAAGGAGAGGTAACTGGATGGGAACAGAATTTCCCTTCGATGAAGAGTGGGTGATCGAAGCTATCGCCGATTCCACACTTTATCCGGCTTACTACATCGTAGCTAAGCATTATAACGAAGGTAATATCAAGGTGGAGAACATGAACGAAAAGTTCTTCGATTTCGTATATCTAGGTAGAGGAAAGATAGCAGAGGTGTCGGAAGATACAGGATTGCATAAAGAAACCATAGAACAAGTACGCTCAGATTTCACTTACTGGTATCCTTTGAACCTTAACCTAGGAGGTAAGGAGCATATGACGGTACATTTTCCTCCTTTCCTCATGAACCATGTAGCCATCCTCAACAAAGAAGATCGGCCTCTAGGTATATTTGTGAACTGGTGGTTGGTTGGAAAAAGCGGAAAGATATCAAAATCCAAAGGTGGCGCCGAACCGATACCGAATGCTGCCGAAAAGTACGGTGTAGATACCCTACGTCTCTTTTACGCACACTCAGCTAGCCCCTTTGTAGACAAGGAATGGAGCGAAGACGAAGTTTTCAATTACAGGAAGAAACTCAACTCTATCTGGAATAAAGTTCATAGGATGAAAAAGATCGATGGAGAAGAAACATCTGTAGATGACTACTTACGTTCTAGGTTCTACTCACTTCTTAAAGAAGTAAAAGAGCACATGGATGATCATGAGCTAAGGAAAGCGGCTAGTGTGATCTATTACCACATACCATCGGAAGTCGATTGGTACTTCAAGAGGGGAGGCACGAACGGTGAACTGCTAAACGAGGTAGCCGTGGGCCTGCTCAAACTGATGGTACCGTTCACACCTCACATCGTTGAAGAACTTTCAGAGTTGTGGGGGTTAGAATTTATCGTTAATACTCGCTTACCTGAAATACCCGAGGATGCCATCTCAACCAAAGCGGAGTTAGAGGAAGAGTATATAAAAGAAGTAAAAGCAGACATCAAACAGATACTAGAAGTGGCCGAAGTAGATGGGGAACACATACATCTATACGTTTCCCCAGGATGGAAAGAAAGAGCATTGACAAAGATATTAGAAAACCCCGATAAAGGTATGGGGTTGATGGGAGAACTTACCAGGGAACTCGACGCTCCACCAAAAGAGATATCAAGGTACGTTCAGCAGATCTTCAAGACTCTCAGAGAGAAAGGTGCGAAAGGATCATGGTCTGTAGAACTGGATGAATATGATATTTTAGAGATGTCTCGCGAATTCTTCGAGGAAGAGTTCACAGCCAAGGTGAAAGTGTATGGGCCAGATGATGTTTCCTATGACCCTGGTAGTAAAGCTTCACAAGCGATCCCCAGAAAACCTGCAATATACGTTGAATAAACAAAATCCTTATATCCTGTGATTTTAATTCAAGCTGCATGAAAGCAGTTATCCCTGCTGCCGGTGAGGGCACTAGACTAAGACCGTTCACATCTTCTGAGCCAAAAGTGATGATCCCAGTAGCTAACAAGCCTATACTGCAGCATATAGTGGAAGCTCTGGTTGAGTGCAATATCACCGATATTGTCATAGTAGTCGGATACCAGCGACAGCGAATAATGTCCTACTTTGGTAATGGGGAGGACTTTGGAGCTGATATCCAATACGTTACCCAGTCTAAACAACTAGGTACAGCACATGCACTTTTCCAGGCACGCCACGTGATCGATGATAACTTTATAGTTCTTCCAGGTGATAACCTAGTTAATAAAGAAACTATTCAGGATTTTTTAACGGAAAAAAAGGGAATTTCTGTACTGATAACTAGAAACGAACACCCCTCTAAGTACGGTGTAGTTTCTATGCAAAACGGAGTTGTTAAGGAGATAGTTGAGAAACCGGTAGAGAGTACAAGCCACTTGATATCTACGGGTATTTACTATCTTTCGACAGATGTTTTTACAAAGATCCAGGAGATGATGTACGATAATATCTACGACCTCACATCGGTTATGAATTCTTTGAAAAGTGAGAAACCACTCTATGGAGTACATACGGATTCTATGTGGATGGATGCGGTGTATCCTTGGGATCTTATCAAACTCAACTCCGCCGCTGTAACTAACACAGCCCCGTCTTCTAAAGGGGTTATCGAAGATGGAGTCACCATCAAAGGTGGTGTTAGTATCGGCGAGGGTTCTGTCATAAAAGGCGGAACGTATATCGAGGGGCCAGTGATCATAGGCGAAGGCTGTGAGATAGGCCCCCATGCATGTATCTTGCCCTCGTCTAGTATCGGAAATGATTGTAGCATCGCCCCCTTTTCCATGGTGCAAAATTCTATAGTGATGGATGGTGTAAATTTAGGGCCAAGTTCGCTGTTGGATTCTTCTGTTATCGGTGAGGGTGTTGAGATCGGTGCAGGTTTTAATTCGCATGTAGATACAGTAGATATGATCGTTGATGAGAAGTTGGAAAAAGTTGAGAATATCGGTTGTATGATCGGAGAAGATACCGTCATAGCAGGGGGTGTTACATCATACCCTGGTGTATTGATAGGTGAGGAGTGCCATATCCGTACGGGAGTGGTACTAAGAGAAGATATTTCTCCTAGGAGTACAGTGTTCTGAGGTGAAGTGATTTGTGTGGAATTGTTGGTTATACTGGAATAAACAGCGTCGGCGACATACTGCTCAGAGGTTTGAAGAGATTGGAGTACAGAGGTTACGATTCAGCTGGAGTCGCCATAGTGGAAAATGATGGCATATACCTACAAAAGACAAAGGGTAGGATCAGGGATCTAGATGAGGATGAATTTCCGTATGGTAACGTAGGGATAGGCCATACACGCTGGGCAACTCATGGAAAACCTTGCGACGAAAATTCGCACCCTTTTTACGATTGTGCCGGTGAATTTGCAGTGGTACACAACGGCATCATAGATAACTTCGTTACTATCAAAGAAGAACTAACAAAAAAAGGGCATGAGTTCACTTCTGAAACCGACAGTGAAGTGATCGCTCATTTGATAGAGGATAACTATGATGATGATCTTGTAGCAACCGTTCAAAAAGTGGTCACTAAACTCAAAGGTTCTTATGCAATATGTGTTTTGCAAAAAAATTCCCATCGGATATTAATAGCAAGAAACCAAAGTCCTTTGGTGATCGGCGTCGGGGTAGATGAAAATCTGGTAGCTTCAGATGTTCCCGCCCTTTTAGACTATACCAATGAAGTCAAGTATTTAGAGGACGGAGATGTTGCAGAGATATGTTCTAACGAAGTGCGTATCTGGGATTCTCTTGGTAATGCGGTAGAGAGAGAAACAGTTGAAATAGACTGGGATCTCGAGGATGCGGAGAAGGGTGGGTACGAACATTACATGCTCAAAGAGATCTACGAGCAGCCGAAGGCGATACACGATTCACTTCTTGGTAGGCTGTTTGAGTTCAATGATGTTGACTTTAAGCGATATGACACGAGCTTCATAAGGATAATTTCGTGTGGAACGTCTTATCATGCAGCCCTGGTCGGTAAGTACATAATCGAAGAAATTGCCAAGATACCGTGTACTGTGGAACTCGCATCCGAGTACAGGTATTCTTCCCCATCAGACCTTTTACCATTCACTATATTGATAAGTCAAAGTGGTGAAACCGCAGACACCATCGTCGCTGCGAAGGAGGCAAAACTGCGCGGCTGTAAGACTCTTGCTATCACCAACGTTATAAACAGCAGTATAACTCGTGAAGTAAATGAGGTCATCTACACCCAAGCCGGTCCGGAGATAGGTGTAGCTGCAACTAAAACGTTCACTACTCAGCTTATCGTGCTTTATCTCATAGCCCTGGAGTTGGGACTGAACAACAATAAGTTGTTGAGAGAAGATGCTCAAGAATATCGTAGTGAATTAAGGAGACTTCCCAGGTACGTAAAAGTTCTTCTCGATCGCTCTGAACAAATAAGGAAGGTCTGCAAAAAGTTGGTTGAAGCCGACGATATATTTTTCGTTGGTCGGAACATAAACTATCCTGTTGCTTTGGAGGGGGCATTGAAGCTTAAGGAGATAGCATATATTCATTCTGCAGGCTATCCCGCAGGAGAGTTAAAACACGGCCCCTTCGCCCTACTCACTGAAAGCACTCCCGTGGTAGCTATATTGGTTAAAGACCATACTTTCGAGAAGATGCTGGGTAATATCGGGGAGATCGCAGCACGAGGTAGTCCTATAATCGCCGTTGGTGACCATGACAAAGAACTGAAAAAATTATCCGACGAGCTGATAACTATACCGTCGGTACCACCGATGTTTTCACCGATACTGGTTAACGTTGTTCTACAGTTATTGGCATATTATACAGCATATGAACTTGATTGTTCTATAGATAAACCTAGGAACCTTGCCAAGAGCGTGACGGTTGAATGATTGATCCGGAGAAGGCATATAGAGAAAACAAAAAGCTCTTCTGGTCGATAGTACTACTAGTTATACCTTTTATACTAGTTATCGGCAGCTTATTGCTCAAAGAACTTTTCTGGGATTCCTTCCTGTGGAAGTACATATGGGGCCCGGTTGTGGCGGATGCTGAAGGCCGGTCTGTGGATGGGATATCCGCCGGATACAACGTGGTTAATACCTTAGTATATGCCTCTGCGATGGTTATAGCACTTCTTGGAATATTGGAGATATTCAAACGATATAAGATAAACATGGACCGTAAATTGATAACATCTCTGATCCCATGGATAATATTGGGTGGGACCCTTAGGAGTTTAGAGGATGCTGGTTTTTTTTCTACATCTATAAGCCCATTTTTCATCTCTCCGGTGATCTATTTTGTACTTGGTATCAGCGCGATAATAACGATCATTTTTGGATCCAAATTATCGATAACAAATCTGAACTTAGATCCACGAGTTCTTAGAGCACTTTCTCTGTCTCCCCCGTTGTTGTTCGTATCGTTGCTGAATCCTCCCTATCTCTCATATGCCATAGTAATAATTTTAGGGGTGACTGCGTACTTTTATTTCTCAAACAAGATGATCATGGGCCCGAGATATCTATTGGGTTCATATGGTGCATCTTTGCTGGCCTTTAGTTTGTTTTATATATCGTATTATCTTCTAACTCTTGAAGGAACCAGACCTCATGAGATCGGGGTGATCCTGTTTTTAACCATCGTTAGCTCTTCTATTATATCGGCGATGATGTGGTTACTTTCATCAAAATTCCCCACTCTTAAAACATTTTTAACTGCTATAAATCCGCTGATAATATTTGCCCATATGTTCGACGCTTCTGCTACTTACAGGGGTATCAGTGCATACGGATATATTGAGAAGCATGTCTTACCTGCCCTAGCGATAGAACTAACAGGCACCTCTTTGGTCATGTATCCTTTGAAGATCGCTCTCATATTCATAGTAATATATTCTATAGATGTTTGGTATTACGATGAGCTAAAAGAGATACCCAATGTAAAAAGACTTCTTCAATTTGCCATAATAGTTCTTGGTCTTGCACCCGGGATACGTAACATGCTTCGTCTCGCAATGGGTGTGTAAAAAAAGAAAGGGGGGGGGGAGATATTTTATCGTGAAGGGCCCGAGGGGGACTCGGGCCGGTTAGAGAGCATCCCAATTCACCTCTTCAAATATTCTTCTTTTATTGCTTTTGCTTGGGCCATCTTCCGCTCTTGTTCAACCATTTTCTCCACCTTATCCGCCACCAGTTCGATCCGATAATAAAGCATATCTCTAACGGCGGCCCTAACGGCTTCAGAGCGGCTGGGGAAGTCGTCCATCTCAACGAGAAAATCTACACGCTCAAGATAGCTCTTGGGCAGCCTTATCGTGATCTTCTCGGTTTCTGACATCTTAATTCTCCATGTTGTACCCTTATCCGACATCTTTTGTATGTCGTACGTCCTACATCAGGATAACGGTATTTAAAAATTTCTATCCTCATATACGTTTTTCACCTTCTAAATATGGAAATATTTTTATCCCATTCCTATAATACACCTTCGTTGAAAAAGATATACACCATCGGTTACGAAAACAAAACCCCGGACGGATTCTATAAATTACTCTCAGAGAAAGGGATAAGGCATCTTGTGGATGTCAGGACTTTACCTCGCTCTCACCGGAGCGAGTTTGGAAAGAAAAAACTTGAGGTTGGCGTAAAAAGGTGCTAACCTCATATTCACCTATCGGATTTCCTGTACCTTTCTTATGAATTTTGATACTAGATGATCTCTCTAATAAAGGGATTTATTAGAGCAAACATTCA
>PWKY01000010.1 GCA_003560595.1 Thermoplasmata archaeon
AATATGACCAACCCAGGCCGATGATGAATCAACCGGGATGGTCGCTGTTAAAAAAATATTGTGTTTTGATAAATTAAAACCAGCTATTGCAATCATTCCCTAACGATTCAAACTAGAAAAATGAGAATTTCTGTTTAAATTCCTTAATCATCTAAAACACAGTCAAATTTTTATAATTTAAGGTCAGTTATATAAGCTATAATTTATCTTATCAGGTGTAATATATATATATCCGAATAGATATTTATCACCCACATTTTCAATTTTAAAAGAAAATACGTCATGTTTCCAGTTATGCTGAATATGATTTTCCTGAGTTCCATCTGCGAGGGCAAGATCAATTGAATATATTCCATTCGACAGAGGGGGAAAGGTAAATGTAAAAAAGATTTCTATTGTCTGTCCTATTTTTAAACTTGCTATGCTACTCTTCTCCTGATCAGTATTGGTACCGAAAACAACTATGCCATAACTATTTTTTACATTAAAACCAATCAGTGGTAATTTTATAGAAGATGAGCAAGTTGCTCTAACCCCCAAAACAACTTTTTCCCCGCCTTTCAGAATATTTATTGCTTTGCCTGTTTCTTCCATGTAAAAACACACATCAGTTATTTCAGCCCCACCTTCACCAAAGAAAGAGCATTCTTTGATACCATCCCAGGGTATTTCACGGCTTTCTGATTCCGATAACTGTACAGAATTAGTATTAATACCCATATTAACATTCTGATCATAATACATAAAAGCCTGGTATT
Source organism: Thermoplasmata archaeon (assembly GCA_003560595.1). GTDB lineage: Archaea > Thermoplasmatota > Thermoplasmata > Halarchaeoplasmatales > Halarchaeoplasmataceae > Halarchaeoplasma. The sequence continues at coordinate 759 of PWKY01000010.1, forward strand.
GTTTTACCACTTCGTCAGGTTCGCCGAAGGTTTTTACATGGCCATCATGGATCCAAATGCAGGAAGAACAAAAGCTAAGAATTGCTCCTGTATCATGTGTACAAAAAAGAATAGTTTTGCCTTGCTCACGAAAATCATTAATTTTCCTGTAACATTTCTGTTGGAACTTAATATCTCCCACTGCCAATGCTTCATCAATGATCAGTATATCGGGATCTACATTAATGGCGATAGCAAAGGCCAGCCGAACATACATGCCACTGGAATACATTTTGACCGGCTGGTAAATAAAATCGCCGATATCAGCAAAACTTATTATGCTGTCTAATTTAGCATTCATTTCTTCACGAGTAAAACCCATAATCATGCCATTTAAGTAAACATTCTCAATCCCTGTATATTCAGGGTTAAAACCAGCCCCCAGTTCAAGAATTGCTGAAACTTTACCGCTTGTTTTGAAACTACCTGCCGAAGGAGATAATATACCGCTGATAATTTTTAGCAATGTTGATTTGCCAGAACCATTTTTTCCAATAATGCCAATGGTTTCGCCTGTTTGAACTGTAAAATTTACATCCTTTAAAGCGAAAAATTCATGATGATACTTTTTTTTAAAAGGATTAATTACTTCCTTTAAACGGTCGTTTTTCGAACCATACAGCTTATAAACTTTAGATAAATTTTGCACGCTTAAAGCAGACATTGTCCAAGATCACAACCTAGATAATATTTATAAAACATCTGAAAAATGAGGCCTTAATTTTCTGAACAAAAAAGCCCCAACCACGATAAAGGTCGCTGTAAGAATCCAGTAATATAGGCTTAAACCCAAACGTTCCCAAAACCATATGTTGTTTATTAAAGTATCTCGATAACCTTCAACAATATAAAACATGGGATTAAGTTTAAAAAAAACCTGGTACTGTTCGGGGATCATATCAATCGGCCATAATATAGGTGTTATCCAGAAGCCAATCTGCATTATTACAGAAATTATCTGGGCGATATCCTTGATAAAAACAGCCAGTGATGCTGTGATCCATGAAAGTCCGAGCAGCATAATAACCTGTGCAAAAGAGTAATATAGAATTTGAATGTAATATATACTTGGTCTGTACCCATAAATTAAAAACATCACTACAAGTAATATAATAAAGAAAATATGAACATAGTACGATGACAACAACTTAACAATGGGTAAAACACTGGTGCGGAATACAACATTCTTTACCAGGTAATCATATTCAATAAGAGAGCTAGTAGATGAACTCAAACCTTCGGAAAAATAATACCATGGTATTAATCCACAGGAAAGCCATAGTATGAAGGGAAAATCAGCTACAGGTGCAACGCGAAAACCGACCTGGAATACAAACCAGAGCACTGCAATCATAACCAGTGGCTGAACAAAAGCCCAAATTATACCAAGGTATGAACCGGCAAATCGTGATTTAAAATCATTATGAGCCATTTGAGTGATAATTTGCCGGGCCCTGTAAATGTCCCTGAGAAAGTATGTTAATTGCCTTATATAGTTGACCATCTGATTACCCATTTTCTTATATTATCATTTATATTTAACCAAGGGCAAGTTCGAGCTGTTTATTCCATCCAGGCATAGCTATTGAATGGTACTTACTAATACGACTATTATCCAATACAGAATAAGACGGACGGGGAGCCAATGTCGGGTAATCTTTTGTCTCAATAGGTCTAATCGCTGGCTTGCAAGATTTCACCTGATTATTTTGCTTAAAAATCGCTTCAACAAAACCAAACCAGGTAGTTTCCCCAGCAGCAGTAAGATGAAAAATTCCATCCATGCCTGTTTTTTTAAATGGCTCCCTGGCAATAAGCAGGGCAGTAGATTCAGCAACCTGACGACACCAGGTAGGCGCCCCGTACTGGTCGTTAACAATAGCAAGTTCATCACGTTCTGAGGCAAGCCGCTTCATAGTTAACAAAAAGTTCTTACCTCGCAAACCGTAAATCCAGCCGGTTCGTAATATTAAATGTGGTATTCCTATTTGCCTGATAGCTTCTTCTCCAGCCAGCTTTGTTTTGCCATAAATGCTGAGCGGATTCGGTTTGTCCTGCTCAGTGTAAGGTTCTCCTTTTTTTCCGTCAAATACATAGTCAGTGGAATAATGGACCAAGGCTGCCTTAATTAGAGCTGATTCTTCCGCAAGTATTCCCGGGGCAATTCCGTTTATAGCCATGGCCAGATCTTCTTCTTTTTCTGCCTCGTCAACACTGGTGTAGGCAGCAGCATTAACAATAAGATCAGGTTTGAGAGATCTGACAGAAGACCTGATGGCCCACTGGTCTGTTAAGTCAAGATCACTTCTACCAAGATCGGTTATTTTGCCAAGAGGAGCAAGTGTTCGCTGCAGCTCCCAGCCAATCTGACCTGTTTTGCCAAGAAGAAGGATATGCACTGAATTATCTGCTCCTTTATGCCTCTCTGTTTCTTATACCTGCTCAAAAACTAGCAAAATTTCTTTTTAAAGATCTATACAATTATTCCATACTGAAAGGACTATTTTGGTCAGATTCATGACGGATTTCATCTACCAGTTCTTTTTTTCCGGGTCCCATGAAGAGTTTATCAGGGAAATTTAAGACCATGCCTCGTTCTAAAGATGAAATGTTTTTGTAGCCGTGCACTATTCCAGGGGGAATGACTACAAGCATGGGTTTGTCCTGTCCTGCATATAATTCCATCCAGTTTCTATAAGTAGGACTGCTGCTGCGGTTGTCCCAAAGTTTTAATTTAAAATTTCCGGGACCTGCAAAAGCAAAGATATCTGTCTGCTCATGGTGCTCATGCGGACCACGTGCAATCCCCGGTTCAGTAACAGAAACATAGTTCATAGTAGGTTTTAGATCTGCCGGTAATTCATCAGACCGAAAAGTTTCAAAAAGATAGCCTCGCTCATCTAAGTGTTTGACCAGCTTTTTAAGAATTACATCATGTATTGAACCCTCGAACCATTCATTTGACATATTAATTCATCCTTCCTTAATCACGACCTTTGATCCCAGCCTGTTTGACACCGAAATTTATTGATAAGATTTCCACTTAAATAATCTCTGGCAGTTCACCAAAGATGCTGCCAGATTTGCCTAAACTAAACTGACCAGGTAATCACTGTAAGTGCTATTTGGCATCTTATCTATAATCTGCTGAAGGCCTTCCCGGTCAATTAAGCCCATCCGGTAAGCAATCTCCTCGATACAGGCAATTTTTAAACCCTGTCTTTTTTCTATAGTAGCAACAAAACTGGAAGCCTCAAGAAAGCTTTCCGGGGTGCCAGTGTCAAGCCATGCTATGCCCCGGCCAAGCAACTCAACATTTAGCAAGCTATTTTTTAGATAGGCCTTGTTAACATCAGTAATTTCCAGCTCACCACGGGCTGAAGGCTTGAGGTTTTTCGCTATTTCAACCACATTGCTATCATAAAAATAGAGACCGGGCACTGCAAAATTAGATTTAGGATGCTGAGGCTTTTCTTCAATACTCAATGCCTTGCCCTCATCATCAACCTCCACAACACCATAGCGTTCTGGATCATGGACCTGGTAACCGAAAATTACTGCCCCGTTATTCAGATCGCCGGCTCTTTTAATAGTTTCCGGCAGCCCATGGCCGTAAAACACATTATCACCGAGAATCAGGCAAACCTTATCGCCAGCTAAAAAATTCTCGGCAATAATGAAAGCCTGGGCAATGCCTCCCGGACTTTCCTGAACGGCATAAGAAAAGTTTAAGCCTAAAGAATTCCCATCACCCAGGATCGCCTCAAAACGTGGTGTATCTACTGGAGTCGATATAACCATGATCTCTCGGATTCCAGCAAACATCAGGGTTGATAATGGATAGTAAATCATTGGCTTGTCGTAAATCGGCAACAGCTGCTTGCTGGTTGTAATGGTGCAGGGGTAGAGTCTGCTACCGGCACCGCCGGCCAAGATTATGCCTTTCATATTTGAATGCTCCTTCTAACTTAATTCTTTATATTTTATTTTTCTTTAACTGTTCTTGCGGTTGCCATAATTGGTTTCTATCCAGTTCTTGTAAGACCCACTTTGAATTCTTTCCACCCAGTCCCGGTTATTTAAGTACCAGTGGATAGTTTTCTGTAGGCCCCCGGCAAAATCTTCCTTTGGCTGCCAGCCCAGTTTTTTCTTGATTTTGGATGCATCTATTGCATAACGTAAATCATGCCCGGGGCGATCTTGGACAAAAGTGATCAGGCTCTTTAGCTGCTGCGGATCTCTGCCTGTTTCTTCAGCAATGACTTCGCATATCTGATTAACAATATCAACATTGCGTTTTTCATTGTTTCCACCGATATTATATGTTTCACCGGGGATTCCTTTTTCAGCAACTGTCCATAAGGCCCGGCAGTGGTCTTCTACATATAGCCAATCGCGCACATTTTCACCTTTACCGTAAACCGGAAGAGGATTACCGGCTAAAGCGTTTAAAATCATCAGCGGAATTAGCTTTTCAGGAAACTGGTACGGGCCATAATTGTTGGAACAATTAGTTATTAATGCAGGCAAACCGTAAGTGCGATGATAAGCCCGCACCAAGTGGTCGCTGGAGGCCTTGGAGGCAGAATAAGGGCTGCTGGGATCATAAGCTGTATTTTCAGTAAAATACCCTTCCGCACCAAGTGAGCCGTAAACTTCATCGGTGCTGACATGAAGAAATAATTTATTATTTTTCCTTTCAGGCCAAAAACGGCGGCAAGCTTCAAGCAGGTTAAATGTGCCGATTATATTGCTCTGAATAAATTCAGAGGGCCCGTGAATGCTGCGGTCAACATGGCTTTCAGCTGCAAAGTGAATCACCAAGTCAGGTTTATGTATTTCAAATAATTGAACCAGCTGATCGTAGTTAGTAATGTCAGCATGTTCGAAGCAGTAATTGGAACTGTTTTCCAGTGTATTGAGGTTCTCGGGGTTTGCCGCGTAGGTTAACTTGTCGAGGTTAATGAAATTATTCTTAGTATAAGTAGGCACGTAAAGATTAAGGAAATTTGAACCGATAAAACCGGCTCCTCCAGTAACCAGGATATTCAAAGAAGACACCTCATTTTTCTTACAAATCTTTACCTACTAAACTTTGCTCAAATGATCAGGCATTATTATAACATGCTTTGAACTATACGTCAGCATAGAGTTAAACCGTACATGTAATAAAAGCTAACCTATTCTACTCTTTGCCAGTAAGCCCTGTTCAAACCAAGATATTTCTTAATTTTTTTTGGGATACGGTTGTGATTGATCCCGCATTTATAGCCAAGGTACTTAGCCGCTGTTTCGCAGATAACTCGAGGTATTTCATGATGCTTGTTTTGATCCACTAAATATTTTACCTGTTTTTTAAAGAAATCAAGACCTTTAGCTTCAGTCTGGCCAAGGATCTTAATGCGTGGTTCATGGTCAAGGGAAGCAGCGATATCAAAGTAGCGCTTGAAAAAGATTTTTATACTTAAGTTATGGCTGTGCTCGACAGCGGCATCGGCACAGTAAGAAACCTGGTATCCATGGAAAATGGCCTTTGCTGCAAAAATCATATCCTCGTTACAAACAACGGGAGCAGGAAAACAACCCAGTTTTTCAAACTCAAAACGCCTGTAGGCAGCACAGACATTGCTGTTCTGAAAAGTCTTAATACCCATTTGCTTTATTTTACTCTTATTTTTCAACAGAGATTCCGATGGGTAATTGGCCAGGCGCAGGTACTTTTCAGAATAGGGTGCCCCGACTGTGGGAACCTGGCGGGCATAGGAAACCACTGTTAATTCATCTTCCAGCGGCTCGATTAAACGAGCAATAGTCTCTCTGTCAGCTGGCAGGGCATCCTGTGTCATAAAAACGAGGATATTACCTTTTGCCTGTTTCACAGCTAAATTACGGGTAGCACCATGATCAAAATTATCCGGGGTTATTCTTATTGCCTTTGCACCCAGGTTAATACCCAGTTCAAAAGTGCCATCACTTGAGCCCGAATCAATGATGATGATCTGATCTACTTTCTGCCGTTGTTTTTGTAGTCTGTCTATGAGCTCTTCCAGCAGATCAGCGGCATTAAGAGTTGGAATAAACACCGTTATTTTAATAGGCTCCATCACGCTTCAAACCCACCCGCACTGTTTTAAAGAGCAAAACCAAGTCCAGCCATAAAGACCAATTTTTCATATACCAGGCATCAAGTTTGAGCCTGCTTTCAAAACTTAAAAAGTTGCGCCCGCTAACTTGCCACAATCCAGCTAATCCGGGTTTGCCAACTAAAATATCGAATGAATAGCTGCCCATTTCTTCTCTTTCCCCGGGCAGGTAAGGCCTGGGTCCGACCAAACTCATCTCTCCACGAAGAACATTAATTAGCTGGGGTAGCTCATCAAGGCTGAAGCGACGCAGAAACCTACCTGCCCTGGTTAGTCGGGGATCCTCGGTTATTAACTTTCTAAAATGGCGCCATTCATAACATGCCTGTTCATTTTCTGCCAGAAAATTTTGAAATATATCATCGGAATTCTCGTACATTGTTCTAAATTTGTAACAAAAAAAGGGCTTTCCCTCACGACCAATCCTTTCACTAATGTAAAAAACGGGTCCATTGGAGTCAAGCTTTATGAATAGGGAAATCACTAAAACTAGAGGCAGAGAAATCAGGTTTATCAGAACACCGACTATCAAATCAAATAAGCGCTTGATAATACGGTTGCCTAATGATCGAAGACGATTCTTAATCTGAAGCAATACAGCCTGCTCCTCAAAAAAATAGGCAGCTTCTATACCACTTAGGGAAACACCAAAGAGATCTGGCACCAGGATAATATTTTTCACCATTGGCTGTAGACGGTTAGTTAAATCTACTAATTCTGATGAAGATAATCCAGAATCAGTGATGAAAAGGTGATCTACACCCGTATTCTGAACTACGGCTTCGGCTTCAGATATAGATCCAAGGCATGGTGGTTCCGCCTTTATCCCGGCAGCACTATTGGTTTCTGGATTTAGTTTATTTTCTATAGCAGCTTCGCTGTTTACGCAGCCGACAACCTTATAGCCCATGGTTGCCTCGCGAAACAAGGCTCCGGTTATTACTGGTATGGTCTTGCTGTTGCCAATAATGATAACGGGCTTGGTCCATATACTAATTTTTAATAGGGTTTTTTTACCATAATAGCGAAAGCAAGGCAAAGTCATCATAGCAAAAAACCAGGTCAGCAAAACCAGGGAACGGGATACTTCATCACCGATACCACCCAGGTAGAGCATAACCACCGTCAGGAAAAGGGTGATAATACCGGCTTTGAAGATCCACTGAACCTCGATCCAGAAAGGCAGGCGTCGGTGGTATTGTTTTTCATATGCCAACGCCAGTATAAATATCAGGGGATACCACCAAAATATATTAAAGGTGTGGGTGAGTAGTTTGTCGGTAATGATATTGGGGAATAGAGCAAACAAAAGGTAATTGCGAAACAGGTAAGCCAGGGTTAGACTAATAATAACAGCTACCAGGTCAATTATGACCAGTGCCGTCACAGCCAGAATATCGTCGGTAGTTTTACGACCGGCTGGAGCAATTTGTTCAGAAGCAAATCTGATAATACTCAACCCTCTCCTGAGCCAGGAAGATCGTTACAGATATGAATGGTGAAATAGTATTTATTACTATATAACTAATCCTGCTTTTCAAAAACAGCAGTTAATTTCAGATCTTCAACTGGTATAAATGTAAAACTCTTGCCTTCTTCAACCTCTTCCCAACTACTAAAAGTATAACCAGGTTTTGGTTTGGCAGTAATGGTTACCGGGATGTCTTCAAAAAATAGCCCCTGCCAGGTACTATTTTCAAACGGTTCGGATATTGATTGGCCAGTGTCAATAGAGTTAATAATCA
>PWKY01000095.1 GCA_003560595.1 Thermoplasmata archaeon
AATGGTCCGGTGATTTCTCGGCTGATGGCGAAGATATCTCTGGTACATGGGAAGTAGCAGATGATCATGTAGATGGTTCAGGTACCTGGAGCGGAGAAATAGGTGGATCCGATGAAAACGGCGATGTAGGAAACGGTGAAGAGGGCCAGGAACTACTATGGAATGCATTCGAGTTCGAAGAAAAAGTAGAGGATGATGGAGATGAGTTCGGAACTCTAACAGAATTCACCTACGTACAAACATACCGTGAAGAAGGCTCTGTAAAGGAGTTCGAAGTTCATACCACTTATAAAGGGATAACCGAAACGCAGATCACCGTTGTGAAATACGATCTGACGGATGGTTCCGATGATGAAGTGTCATTCACCATAGATGCATACGAGTTAGAACACCGAGTCGAAGTTCTTCGAGATGACGAAGACGAAGGACTTCCCGAATGGTCTGAATTGACTGTTTATCTGCCTTCTGAAGAATTCGATACTGGTGGAGAATATTTCTGGATATTCGCCAAGGCGGAATACACCGACTCTGATGGTAGGGACGGACTTTGGAGTTACTATTTGACAGAAGATATGCAGGATGAACAAGCTAGTGCAGATACGATATACTACGCCCCATATCTTGAAAACGACCTATATAACTACGATTCGTGGGTGCTTTTCGGCTTATACGGCTTCGGATGGATGTGGTTCGAACCCTTTGCCGAATCATACTTTGACGAAGGTTCTGTTGACGTAACGACTCCAGGAGGTTCTTTTTCATACCTGGTGGAGGAAATTACAGTATCACTAAGTGGATACACATTCACAGGATACGAGGTCACCTGCAGTGCAGTTACTTTCGAAGATAGTGTGGAACTCAAGGGAACTTTTGTACCCTCCCTATCAGTACCTGTATACTTGCGGGTCGGAGACGACAGCGTTTCGTATGAGATCGAATTGACCGAAGTTGTCTTCGGATAAAAACCACTTCCTTTTTCTTCTTTTTTTAAAGAAATTGTATCCTATATCCCTTCAAATCAATTCGGACCTCTGGAGTTGATAGAGGTTATCCTTGGAAAGGGTATGGAAGATATCGATACGTCGGAGAAGTCGGTCTTTGAGCGGTATGATAAGGATAAACTGCCGGATTTTAGAGAAGCGTTTACATACCTGAAGGTCACTTAAATATATCCCTCTATCGTGGACTCGATTTCGCCGTCGATGGTGGGGATGTCAGTGCTAACGGAGATCTGTTGAGCCGCAGATGTTAGGTACATAGACACTCTTTCATTCAGGTGAAACGCTAATATGTACCCCTTCAATTTATCGATGTTTTAACATTTATGGCTAGGGACATAACTTTTTTTATGTTCCTAACTAGCAGGAGATGACACAATGAAGTTATCTATTCTACTATACATTTAGATTTGTAGAGAAGTGTTAAATTATCTTCCCAGATCATTGAAACTTATGTGTATACACATATAAATTAACCCGTAAAATATATTAGTGATGACTACGATATTAAAAACAAAGATGGGGAATAATTATGAGCAGATCGATAGATAAAGAGATGAACCTGGTGATAGTCGTCGTAGTTATACTTTTGATCAGTGCGGCGTTCACCGGCTGTGTGGAAGACGATGATGAAATGTTCGAGCTAAATGTAGGAACAGATGGTGAAGGAACTGTGGATATCGAGCCTGAGCAAGATGAATACGAGGAAGGAACGGAAGTAACCCTGACCGCTAACCCAGATGAGGATTGGGGATTCGTAGAGTGGACTGGAACGGATGAAACAGGTGAAGAGATCACGATCTCCATGGACGAAGATAAGACGATAACTGCAGTCTTCGAAGAAGATGTTGTCGTGGATACATATATCCTTACAGTGAATATCGACGGAGAAGGAACGGTGGATATCGATCCCGATCAGGATGAATACGAGGAAGGAACGGATGTTACTTTGACAGCTTACCCAGATGATGGATGGGAATTCGATGGATGGACCGGAGATGAGACTGGAACCGAAACGACTATCACATTCGAAATGGACGAAGATAAGACGATAACTGCAGTCTTCGAAGAAGATGTTGTTCAGGATACCTACACACTCACAGTGGATACCGATGGTGAAGGAACGGTGGATATCGATCCAGAACAAGATGAATACGAGGAAGGAACGGATGTTACTTTGACAGCTTACCCAGACGAGGGATGGGAATTCGATGGATGGACCGGAGATGAGACTGGAACCGAAACGACTATCACATTCGAAATGGACGAAGATAAGACGATAACTGCAGTCTTCGAAGAAGATGTTGTAGAAGAAACGTATTGGAACGCCTATGATTTTGAAAGTGAAGTAGAAATATCAGACAATGATATACAGTCACTACTCGGAGATAACGATGGCTCGGAAAGTAAAACGCTACAAGAGTGGACCTACGAACACACCTTTGTTGAAGATGGAGCAGAAAAGAACTTCGTGATCGAAACGACTTACGAAGGTATAAGTACCACAGAGATAACCGTTGTTAGATACGAGATCGATGGTTTTAGTTACTCTGAAGAAGAAAAAACCGTTGAAATACAAACATACGTACTGGAACATAATATCTCCGTGGACATCGAAGGCGATGATACACATCCAGATTGGATCGATATGACGGTCCACATACCGGTAGGGGATTTCAGTACCGAAGAGGTAGATACATCAGATTATGATGATTTTGTGGACATCCCTGACACCTCAAATTTCTGGATATACTCTTTAGTAGAGTTCAGTGACTCAAAAGGAAACCAAGGTCTGTTCAGCTATCACCTCACAGAGGAGTGGATAGAAGAGATGAACCAAGACGATGATATCTTTTATGTACCTTATGTAGAAGATGACTTTGACGAAACAGATTACGATGAGTGGGTTCTTTACGGGATCTATGGACACTGCTGGACTTGGTTCCAACCGTTTTCAGAAGATACTCCGATCACCGAAGGGACTCATAGCATCGGCGGCTTTGAATTCTACGTGGAGAACACTATTGTAGACCTTAGTGGTTACGAGTTTGACGGCTTCCATATAGGCAGCAACGATGTCACTTTTGGAGACGATGATGTACATCTAAAGGGTACTTTTGTACCTTCTCTGCCCGTGCCTGTGTATCTGAGAGCCGGCTTAGAAGATGGTGATACATCCTATACTATGCAACTGACTGACATAGTCTTCGGATAAAAACCACTTCCTTTTTTCTTCTATTTTATCATCTCGCTTAAACAGGTGTAGTTCCCACAAAGTTGATTATATGTGTTTTTATTGTGAGGTCATGGAAGAATACATCGATATCTCTGAAGATCTTGCGTACCGGTTAGACAAAGATGATGTGCTTTCCAAATATAGAGAACGCTTTTACATACCTGAAGACACTGTGTACCTAGACGGGAATTCACTCGGTTTGCTCTCCAAGGGTGCCGAGGATTGGCTTTTGAAGGTTAAGGACGAGTGGAGGGATTTGGGGATACGTGGTTGGACCGAAGGGGAAGTACCGTGGTTTTTTATGGCTGAAACTTTAGGTGAGATGATCTCAGATCTAGTTGGGGCTAAAAAAGAGGAAGTCATCGCTACAGGCACCACTACGGTTAACATACATTCACTGGTTTCAACCTTATTTGAGCCAGAGGAGGGTAGAGATAAGATATTGGCGGATGAGTTGAATTTTCCATCTGATATATATGCCCTAGAGGGCATCCTAGAGATGAAAAAACTTGATCCAAAAAGTCATCTAAAGTTGGTACCCAGTGAAGACGGATATCTACTGGATGAAGAGAGGATCGTTGAGATGATGACCGACGACGTATGCCTGGTCCATCTTCCATCTGTTCTTTACCGAAGCGGTCAACTATTGGATATAGAGTATTTGACAAAGGAAGCCCATGCACGAGATATGATCATCGGCTTCGACTGCAGTCACTCAGTGGGAGCGGCCCCCCATAAGCTCCACGATTGGGGTGTAGATTACGCCATGTGGTGTAGTTACAAGTACCTCAATGGAGGTCCTGGTAGTACAGCATTCCTCTTTTTAAACGAAAAACACTTCCATAAAGAGCCAAGGATGAAGGGATGGTTCGGATATGAAAAGGAAAAACAATTCGATCTTCGCTTGGACTTCGTGCACGAAAAAAGTGCAGGCGGGTGGCAGATCTCTTCACCGGCAATATTGAACAGCGCACCACTTATCGGCTCATTGAAGATCATTTGTGAAGCTGGAATAGAGAATATGTGGATGAAATCTAAACATATCACATCCTACTTCGTAGAACTGGTTGAAGAACTACTCGTTCAATATGGCTTTTCTATCGTATCGCCTTTAGAGCCGGAGATGAGGAGCAGTCATGTGGCGCTCAGGCACGACAAGGGCGAAACGATAGGCCAATTACTTCGAAAGAAGGGATTTGTCCCCGATTTCAGGCCTCCAAATATTTTGCGGATTGCCTTTGCACCACTCTACAATAGTTACTGTGATGCATGGAAGACGGTCATGGCCATAAAAGAGATAATGGATTCCCATGAATATGATGAACATCAAAAGTATAAGGATCTAGTTACATGAGGGATATGAAAAATAATTTAAGTCTTTGAATTATCATGTTAGTTCATGGATTTAGCAATAGTTGATACCACTTTGATAACCTTCCAAGGAGAAGGGCTAGGCGTAATCGAAAAAGGCGGACTAGGTATAATGGGAAATGAGATCGCCTTTGTGGGTAAAAGTGATGATCTAAGGGGTGCCGACGAAGTGATCGATGGATCGGGATGTGTCACCATGCCCGGCCTGATCGATTCCCATGCCCATACATGGCTGGCGTTGTTGAAGGGAGGTGCTCAGGATATGCCTGAGATCCAGTGGATGAAAAAAGGATTGGAACCCTTTGTAAATCACATGAATAAAAAAGATAGGATAGCAGGTTCAAAACTCGGGGTTTTAGAAGGGCTGCGGACTGGAACAACTACTTTCTGCGAGTTCTCTCCAGAGGTAAAAGGATATGTTGAAAATGTATATCTTCCATTCGGTGTCAGAACTGTAGCTGTTGAAACCCTTAATGAGGTCGTTGGTGTCGATGCAAGAGGTTTGTATGAATTAGATAGGTCCATAGGTGAAGAGGGTCTAAAAAAGGCGGATGCGCTTGTGGATGAATATAAAAGATCAGAGATGGTATATCCGGGTTACGGCCCCCAGGCCTTAGATATGGTCACCATCGAACTACTTGAGGAGGTGAAGGAAAATGCATGGGATAGTAAATCAGATATTCACATGCATGTAGCCCAGGGTGAACGTGAGAGGTTACAAGTGGAAAAAAGGTACGGGGCTAGAACGGTAAAAATCATGTATGACATGGGGATGCTGGATGAAAAGCTGGTAGCCGTGCATTGTCATGATACGGAGATTGAGGAAAAGGGGATGTTGGTGGAAAATGGCGTACGTATGGTGGGCTGCCCTAGTTCGATAGGGATGATAGACGGCATCGTGCCGCCGATACATGATCTCCTTTCTATGGGTGGTGAGGTTGGTGTTGGTACGGATCAAGCACCGGGGCCGGGTGGACATAACATGTTTAAAGAGATGCGAAACGCAGCGTTACTGACTAAAATTAGAGATAAAGACCCTACTAGACTACCTTCTGGGGATGTTTTAAAGCTGGCAACTATCGGAGGGGCGAGGACATTGGGTATCCAGCACCTGGTAGGGTCCCTTGAAGTGGGAAAGCTTGCAGATATCATCACTATCGATATGCTGTGTGCAAACCTAACACCATCGGTGTTCGAACCCTTCCACAACTTTGTGGCTACATTAGTTCATTCTTCCACCGGTAAAGAGGTAAGAGACGTTATCATAAACGGTAAAGAGGTTATGAGAAAGGGTGAATTTGTTAAGATCGATGAAGGACATATAATCAAAGATGCACAGGGGCGTGGGAAGGATTTGTTCAAAAGGGGAGCAAAGGATTGGAAAGATGCTGACGGAAGTCTGGTAAAAACAAATTTTTAAACCCACTGTGTCCATATATCGATTAAAAAATGAGGAAAACGTTTATAATCTTCCTACATGATTGGTATATCCGCTTTATTATCGAAGTCGTGGTCAAAATGCCTCTAGTAAATCCAATAGAAGAATCGTTACATAATTTGAAGGAGCATCCAGACATAGAAGAAGTCACTCTTATCTCAAGGAGCGGTATGCATATCGCAGGTAATGTACCTCAGAATGCTCACCGTGAAACCTACGTAGCAATGGCTGCTATATTACTGGGAGCTGCAGAAACTGCAACGTCGGAACTGGACGAAAAATTACTACATGTTATAATCGAGTTAAAGAAGTCAAAGATACTCATATTGAACGGTGGGCCTACAGCTCTTATCACAATAAAGGTAAGAGCACTGGCGGATCTAGATGATGTACTGGAGACGGTTATAGATACCATCGAATATCTGAAGGAACATCTATGAGGTGTATGGGGGGATAAAGATGAGAATCGGTTTCATCAATTGCAATGTGATTCCATTAGCTGAGCGCAAGAAACTATTCCACGGTTTTATGGTAGAGGAAGGTCGTATCACAGGTATCGGCGACTATGATAAGATCATGGAAGAGTCCGATGAACTGATCAACTTACAAGGTTGTACGGTTCTACCTGGTTTTATAGATTCACACACACACCTTATGGAGATGGGGCTGAACATGGACCGTGTTGACCTATCATCCACAAAAAGCTATACCGAGGCTCTGTTTTACATTGAAAGGGGAGTTGAAGATACGGAAGAAGGAGAGTGGGTGATAGGAACTTGTTTCGACGAGACTAAATGGAAGAAGGGAGGACTACCTACAAAACAAGAGTTAGACGACATATCCACCGACCATAATATACTCGTAAAACGGGTATGCGGACATATAGCTGTTGCCAACTCTAGGGCTCTTGAACAGATAGATACATCTATGAACTATGTTGATACGGAAACTGGTATATTAAAAGAAGACGTGCTTTGGAAACTTGATGATATCATAGGCATCGATATGGAGAAAAGACAGATCGCCTTGAAAGCAGCTATAAAAGAGGCGCACAGATTGGGAGTAACGGGAATCCACGAGGTCATGAGTAGAGATTCGTGGAAGGCTTATGAAAAGTTAGACGAAAAAGATGAACTCAAACTCCGTGTAAGAGGATACATCATGCACGAAGAATCCGAAGGTTTGAAACCAATTGAAAAAAGCGATTACCTTGCACTGAGAGGGATCAAAATATTCGTGGATGGTTCTCTGGGCGGTAGGACCGCAGCTTTAGAAGAGGATTACGAAGATGATCCGGGAAACAAAGGGGTCCTGCTTCTCGAGCAAAATAAGATAGAGGAGATATTGATAGATGCCGAGGAAAGAGGGTTACAGTTGATGGCTCATGCCATCGGATCTAGGGCGATCTCTACCCTTATTTTAGCCATAGAATCAGCTTCTGAACGCCCTAAAGAATTGAGGCACCGCATAGAACATGCAGAGATGGTTTCCTCTGACCATATCCGAAGGATCAGAGAACTTGGTTTGATGATCTCAGCACAACCCAACTTTGCATACCAGTGGTCTCAAAAGAACGGTATGAACGAACAGCGGCTCGGTAAAGAACGTTTAAAGAGATGTAACCCCTACTGGGATATTCAGCGGTCATTGGTCAAAATGGCTTTCGGTTCAGATAACATGCCCATGTCACCTATTTTCGGTGTGTTCTCTGCGGTCAACCATCCCATCCTAGAACAGCGGATTTCAGTATATAACGCACTTCAATGCTATATCAAGAACGGCGATTACATAGGAAAGGACGAAGAAGATCTAGGATCTTTGGAAGAAGGTAAAAAGGCGGATTTTGTGGTACTTTCAGATAATCCTTTGGAATCCGACGACTTGAGGGATATCGAGGTGATGATGACCGTGGTGAACGGTGAAATCGTGTACGATGGTAGGGATGAAGAAGTTTGAACAAAGATAGGTTTGATAGATGGGCGAAAGATTACGATAAGTCTATTTCCGAGAGTATGGAAGGATATCCCTTTGAAGGGTACTATGAAGTACTAGAATACATATGTGGTTTGATCAAAGAAGTCGATGGTAAAAGGATATTGGATATAGGTGTCGGGACCGGGCTTCTCACCCATGAACTATACGTGTCTGGGGCTGAAATAGTTGGGATAGACTTTTCTAAAGAGATGATCGAGAAGGCAAAAAATAAGATGCCTGATGCGGTTTTTTTACTCTACGATTTCAACGAGGGTATTCCCGATGATCTGTGCGGCATGCGATTAGATTTCGTAGTTTCATCCTATGCGATACACCACATAGATGATCAGTCGAAGTTGGATCTGATCAATTCTGTTAGAGATCTACTTAGAGAAGATGGGAAGATCTTGATCGGGGACGTGGCATTTCGAAATGAGGAGGAGTTGGAAAGATGTAAGAAGAAGTACAAAGGGGATTGGGATGAAGAAGAGTACTATATAGTTGCAGAAGAGTTGTGTAAAGAACTGAATAAAAGAGGCTTACGATGTGACTACACACAGATTTCCAGCTGTGCAGGTGTCCTCATCGCTCGATGACGAATATATTAAATATCTGCATCAACTATCGGAGCGGTAGGTGTTATAAAATGGTCGAAGTCCCTAAGGATTTAAAGTATACGGCAGAGCATGAGTGGGTAAAGGTAAAAGGCAGCGAAGCAACGTACGGAATAACGGATTATGCCCAAGAGGAGCTAGGCGATATCGTTTACGTCGAGCTTCCAGAAGAGGGAGATGAAGTTGAAAAAGGAGATATGATAGGTGTTGTGGAGTCTGTTAAAACCGTATCTGATCTATTCTCACCGATAAGCGGGGCCATAGTGAAGGTAAACTACGATCTAGAAGATGCCCCTGAACTGATAAACGAAGAACCTTACGACGGGGGATGGATAGCCGTGATCGAGTACGAGGATGAGGACGAAATAGACAAACTACTCAGTGAAGAAGAGTATAAAAAAGAAATAGAATGAAAGGGTTTTTTACTATTTGTTTAAGAACTTGAACCGCTTGTGGGCAGGCATCCCTTCTTTGTAGCAATAGTGTATTCCTTGGAAGTCCTCTCTGAACTCTTCTACGTCCTGCTTTACTTTCTTTGGATCTTCATCCTCGATGATAACGCGTTTGATGAATTCCGCTACCTCGTCCATGTGACTCTCTTTCATCCCTAAACGTGTGAGTTCTTGGGAACCTAAACGTATACCACTGGGCTCCTGAGCACTGTCGACGTCGTCCCAAGGCATGAGATTCTTGTTGGCTATCATGTTGGCCTCTTCCATAGCTTCCACCGATGTTTCTCCACCTCCGTATTCCCTAACATCCATGGCGATGGTATGGCTTGCGGTGAAACCTTTATGAGAGCACATAACGTCGAACCCCCGCTCGTAGAGTGCTTGACCTAGTGCCTTTGCGTTCTTGATTATCTGTTTTGCGTACTCTTTGCCGAAATCCATATGCTCAGCCAGACTCACACCTAAAGCTGCCATGGCGTGAAGGTGATGGTTCGAAAGTACACCTGGGAATACGGACCAGAATAGTTTATCCCGTGCTTCGTCGCTACTTGGATTAGCTAATAACATACCGTGCTGGGGTCCGGGTAGGGTTTTGTGTGTACTGCCGGTCATGACTTCAACACCCTCCTTTAACGGATCCTGGAATTCCCCGCCGGCTATGAGTCCGAGAACGTGGGCTCCGTCGTACCAAACGTGACAGCCGACTTCCTGGAAAACATCCTCAAGCTCTTTCAATGGTGTAGGGAACAAAAAGACGGATTG
The DNA here is from genome assembly GCA_003560595.1 of Thermoplasmata archaeon. Lineage (GTDB taxonomy): Archaea > Thermoplasmatota > Thermoplasmata > Halarchaeoplasmatales > Halarchaeoplasmataceae > Halarchaeoplasma. The sequence continues at coordinate 9,846 of PWKY01000095.1, forward strand.
ACCGAAGAGTGCTATGTCCGGTTTCTCTTCTAGGATCATCTTACGGGTGCCATCTACATCAAGGTTCATATCATCGACGTTAAAAGGGTAAGTGATCGGAGACATGCCGCGAAGGCCCACCGCACCGAATGGTGCACTGCTTATATGGGCGCCGGAGGATACATCAACCGAGGTGATCTTCTTATCCGGTCCTCCGAATGCCATGAGAACCGCCATATTGGCTACCGTGCCAGATATAGGTCTTACATCTGCGTAGTCCGCGTCGAACAGTTTTTTAGCTAGTTTCTCCGTCCTTATCTCTACTTCATCCACGTATATGTTGCCCTGATAATAGCGCTCTCCAGGGGCACCTTCCGCGTATCTATCGTGAAAGTCGCTGATCAACATCTCCCGGGCCAGGGGGCTGATTATGTTTTCCGAAGCGATCATCGGAATTGACTTTGAGAACCATTCGTGGTGTTTGTCCACCTGTTCATATATGAATCTTACATCTTCTTTCATCTTAAGCACCTTGATGGTAGATTAGAGCGGGGTTATTAAACCATTTTGTTTGAACGGTTTTGAATCTTTAGCTGTGATTGAGTTTCTTCCATATAGCAGCAAACATGAGTGCCATAAAAAATGCAAAAACACCTATCCAGGGAGTATCGTCATCATCATTTTCTGGAGCATCGTTTTCCGGAGGAGGAGCATCGTTTGTGGGAGGTTCCAGCCAAGAGGAGGCGGTATCTGTAGCTCGTTGGTCAGAAAATGAATCCATGTAATGGGCTATAACGTGAAGGTAAAAGTTATCCATAAAGTCGAAGGCGTCTATCGGAGCCTCTATTGTGAGTATTTCATCCATTACACTAAATTGTAGATCGGTGACTTCCGAAGGATCATGTGATAATGTGTAGTACGCCTCACCGCTGTTAAAAGCGACCATGACCCCTTGTGTATCCCCCATATTAGTCGTTTTTTCTTCAAGTGCATAAAACGTGTATGAGTAATCCGGATCGTACTGTCTTATCGTACCCGCTACTTTGACTATGAAAAAAAGTGTCTCGTCTTCAATCCTCGTCTCGACCTCTAATATGTCAACATCAGGCCTTCTCACGGTATTACCCCCCTGGTCTATCACATCCCCTTCAGGGTCGGAAAATAACATCTCGAAGTCCGCTTCCGCTGCGAAGGAAGTAAAGAATAAAGCTATAATAAAAAGTACGAACGTTTTACGGAACGTTTCCAATAACATCGTTAGTATTTATCTAAGTACCTCATTATTAACATTTCCGTATTAACAGGAACAATCCTTTTATATGTCTCAAAGGCCTAAGGTTATACAAAATAAACCAGAAGGAGATATGATGGCGGGAATAGAGGATATCAAAGCTAGGGACGTGATGTCAAAGGAGTTGATAACTGCAAGATGTGATGACACCGTTTCCGATGCTATAGGTATAATGAGAAAACATAATATTTCAGAAGTTCTGATAGAGCACGAAAAAAACGGGATAGTAGGTATAGTTACCGACGAGACATTCATGAAACGAAGGCACCTACCTCTTTCCACTAAGCTACAACACGTTATGGCTAGTCCACCCCAGATCAACGAAGATGATTCCATAGTAGATATATGCGAGATGCTTATGTCTTCCGGTCTTCGTGGTATACCTGTGGCAAACAAAAAGGGAGAATACGTTGGTTTCGTGGGTCGTACGGATATAATCAAGATGATCCCAAACATCGATGATTTGAAGAAGATTTACATCAAAAACATAATGACTCCGAATCCGATGACCATAAACGAGCGGGATGTGATCGGAAATGCAAAGAACGTGATGCGGTCGTTGGATGAACGAGTCGTGCCTGTTGTAGATGGGTACGGAAAGCTGTCAGGGATGATCGGCCTTGCAGACATAATAAAGGAGACATTCAAACCCATGGATAGGGAATCTATGGGCGAACGTTCGGGAGAGAAGGAATCGCCCATGTCAGACATAAAGGTAAAAAGCATAATGATAGATAATCCCATCACTACGAAACCTAACGACACCATGCGGGACGCCGCTAAGAAGATGAGAGATAACGATATTTCTACACTCGTTGCATTGGACGATGGAGACATCAAAGGTATAGTTACTCAAGTGGACCTTGTGGAAACGATAGCCAGTTTTAGAGAATCAGACCATGTATATGTGCAGATATCTGGGTTGGAAGAAGAGCCTGAAACCTTCGATGTTATGTACGATATCTTACAGAAATATCTGACCAAGTTCGCCAAAGTTGTGAAACCATTGGTTATGAATGTACATGTGGTGACGCATCAGAAGGAAGGAGAAGAGGTCAAGTACAGTATCAGACTAAGGCTCCAGACAGACCACGGGATGTTCTATACCAAGGAATACGATTGGAATATAATGAAGGCTTTGGATGAAGCTTTAGATAACATGCGAGGGAACATATTCAAGGAAAAAGATAAAAGAGTAGAGCACAGGAGAAATAAACATCCAAAATATGGATCCTAAAGTTCCCAGTACTTGTGCAGCGCATTTATAGTATCTAAAACCGCTTCCTCACCTTTCTTATTCTTATCGAGATCCTTTGTGAATTCTAGTTCAACCTCCTCATCACTTACGATACCGGCGGTGATCTCTGCAAGGGAAGGGATATGGTATCCACCCTCAAGCATATAAGATATTCTACCGCCGCATAGTTCGTCTGAAAGAGATGCTAGTTTTTTACAGGTATCGATATAACACTGGCTCGACAAAGATAATCCGGTCATAACGTCAGCGTAATGGCCGTCGGTTCCTAGGGAAACGAGTATCAATTGCGGGGAATACTGTTTCAATATCGGGTCGATGATATCGTCGAAGGCTAAGTTCATCGATGAATCACCTGAACCGGCTGGGAAGGCGACGTTGACGTTATATCCTTCACCCTGATCTTCTCCGACTGCTACGCTAACTCCTGTTCCTGGGTATATCCCGTGATGATGTGTGGAGATGTAGAGGACTTCCGAGTCGGAGTAGAAAATATCACTGGTACCGTTTCCATGATGTGAGTCGATATCCACGATGGCCACTCGATCAAGGTCTGCAAAACGAGCTCCTATGGCGATGTTGTTCAGATAGCAGAATCCTCCGCCGTAATCAGCACCGGCGTGATGTCCAGGGGGCCTTAATAGTGCTATGTTCTTGTTTTTTTTCATGGCCTCATCTACAGATAGTAAAGCTCCTGATACCGCCATCCTAGCTATCTCGTAGGTCTCCGATGACACGAAGGTATCACCACCGTCTAAGTAGTCGCTGGTCATTGTTGAAAGTGAGCGAAGGTACCTATCGGTGTGGACCAGCTTTGATACGTCCTTCTCCATCTCTTCGGGAAAGAGGATATCATCTACCAATGAAAGTGAGTCCAGTTTCACCAGTATACCTTCAAGCCTTTCCGGTCTTTCAGGATGCGTGGAGGGATGCTGATGGTCCATATATCGAGGATGAAAAATGACCTTCATCTTATGAGTTAAAATCAAGAACATATTTAAACCTTTTATGTATTGTAAGTGTGATGAGTTACGCGGCTCTGTATTCCGGTGGTAAGGATTCTAATCTGGCTTTGTGGATGGCTCAAGAGGAGGGAAAAAAGGTAGAGTATCTGATCACTATCTATCCAAAAAGAGACGATTCCTACATGTTCCACAAACCCAATCTTGATCACGTACCTATGTTAGCAGAGTCCATGAACATTCCTCTGATCATGGAGGAATCCACGGGTGTGAAAGAAGAGGAGTTAAATGATCTTGAGAATGCACTCGACTCTATCGAGGTTGATGGAGTGATAACCGGAGCGGTAGCATCCAGTTACCAACGTGACAGGATAGAAAGGATCGCTTTAGATAGAGGGATTGAAGTGTATTCGCCGTTATGGGGGATGGATCAGGTAGAGCTCATGGAGACCCTTTTGAAAGATGGATTCGAGTGTATTATCGTCGGTGTGGCGGCCTTGGGATTGGATGAGGGATGGCTGGGCAGGAATATCGATCAAGGATGTTTGGACGATTTGAAAGCGCTTTATGATCGGTACGGGATCAACGTAGCCGGCGAAGGTGGTGAGTACGAAAGCTTTGTACTGGATGCACCCAACTATGAGTGGGGCTTTCAAGTGGAAAAAGGATGCAAAAAGTGGGATGGACATAGGGGAACTTACGATATCAAATCGATTAAGCGCTGTTGACAAATTGCAAATTGTTAGATTACAAAAAAAGATATTAATAGATGGGTTATACGCTTAAATTGGCGATAGAATTATGTCCGATAAAGAATTCAGGAAATTTGAAGAAGAGCTTTTCAACACGATCGTAGAAAGGAATCCCCATCTTGCGACCCATGTAGGTATACACGATCACGACCATCTTTTACCTGATGGTTCCATGGAGAAACATCTAGAAGATATCGAGTTGATAGAAAAAGCTAGGGGTGAACTGGAATCATTTGATGCAAAAAAACTATCTCAGGAGAACATGTTCGCTAGAAAGGTGGGTTTACATGTTTTAGACATGATGCTGTTAAATGAGAAAGATATCGAGATGTGGAAGAAGAATCCTTCAGTACCAGGCATCATAGGCGGCAGCATATTTCCGCTTTTGAAACGCGAATTTGCGCCTTTCGAAGAGAGATTGGAAAGTATCATCGGGCGGATCGAAAGTATCCCCGATTTCATCGAATCTTCGAAATCGTCACTGGTAGAACCGGTCGTCCTTTGGATAGATATGGCCATCGAGTCAGTACGGCAGTTACCTATGCTTTTTAAGCTGGTGATGATGATCGCTCAGGAAAAGGGGATTAAAGAAGATACATTGATACGTTTGAGCAAAGCGGTAGATAGAGCCGACGAAGCTCTAGAAAGATACGATGTTTGGTTGGAAGAAAAAAGAAGTGAGGCCTCCGACGATTTTACCATAGGTGATGAACTGTTCGACGAGCTTTTAAAGAAACGAAAGCTGGGTTACGAGGCCAACGATATCCTGGAGTTGGGAGAGGATTACCTGGAAAAAACCAAGAAAAATATGCGAATATATGCTGAGCAGATAGATCCAGGCAAGGATGTTTGGGAGGTTCTAGAAGAAATAACTTCGGAAACCCCAGCGGATATAGACGATGCTCTGGAGTGGTATCGAAAGGGGCTAGAAGAGGCTAAAGAGTTCGTCATTGAACATGAACTCTGTACCATCCCAGAAGATGAAGAAATCGAGGTGACCGAGACTCCTGAATATCTAAGGCACCTTATTCCCTATGCCGCCTACATGGGACCCGCTAAATTTGACGATATAAAAAAGGGGATCTACGTAGTGACACCTCCTGCGGGAGATAACGGGTGGAAAAAGATGTCATACTGGGATGTAAGGAATACCACGGTTCACGAAGGGTATCCCGGCCACCACCTGCAGATTTCATGTTCTACCACCATAGATGACTACCTGATAATGTTCTCACGTGCTATCGAAACCATAGAGGGCTGGGCACATTACTGTGAGGAGATGATGAAGGAACATGGGTTCGACGATACTCCTGAAGCGCGTTTGATACAGAACAGAGATATATTGTGGAGGGCTGCTAGGATAATCGTCGACGTTAAGCTGAGCACGGGTAAGATGAGTTTTGAAGAAGCCGTTGATTTTTTAGTGGATAAAGTTAAGCTGGAAAGACCATCGGCTTTAGCGGAGGTTAAAAGATACACTCAGAATCCAGCATATCAGCTAAGTTATCTGTTGGGTAAACACATGCTAATGGAACTTAAAGAGGAGATAAAAGAAAGGATGGGTGACGATTACTCCGAGAAATTCTTCCACGATACCATACTGTACTCGGGAAGCGTGCCCATCGAATACTTGAGGGAAAGGTTTTACCGGAAGATAGGATAAATACCACATCCTACCTTCGGACAACCTACGAGCTACTTATATGTGGATCTCTTAGAGGATCCGATGAAGCTTCCATCAGCGAAGTGTTTTTGAAGCACTTTCTGTGGACCGTTCTTCAAAGGAGCCGACAAGGTCCAAATGTGAAGATGAAGCCTCCGGATTTTTAGCTACCACGCCTTGGTAAAGATTCTTCTCTTCGGACAAAGATTCCGCATGTGCCTTTTCCATCAGTCCCAAGTAATTGAAAAGCTTGTTATGTTTAGGTTGTGTCTTCGCTAGATACCGATATATTTTATACGCGTTTCTTTCGTTCTCTATGGCTGCATCGAGTGATTCTATTAAGTTCCTAACAGTATCTATAGGTACGTCACCTTCGTGTGGTGGTAATCCCTCTTTTTCCGGTACTTCTATGTTCCGGTCACCAAAAATCTTCTCGTGCAGTTTGAGAAGTTCTCTCTTATGCATCTTCTCGTCATTTGCTAAGCTCATATATCGAGATGAAACTATGCTGCTTTTGGTTTTCTCCGACAGCTTGGTGTAGAACTCATGAGCCTTCTCTTCCGCCCTTATAGAGTATCCAAGTATCTCTTTGAAACTGAGTGTATCTAATACCTCGTTCATGTTAATCAATCCATTTAGTATTGTAGTGGTATTAAATTGTTTTCATACAACATCCCCAAACCTATATATAACCGAATGAACATATGCATGCGGGTGCAAACATGCAGGAACTAGTAGAATACGGTGTCCACAAAATGGATGACCTGGGACCGGATTATGCGGATATCCGCATCTCCGATATCTCTAAACAAAATATAAGCGTTAAGAACGGTTCTGTTGAAAGTATTAAGGATGATATTAGTCGTGGATTGGGTGTGAGGATATTGAACGGTGGATGGGGTTTTGCCTCTACCTCGGATCTTACCAAGACTGGCATCGATGTCGCTATCCATAGAGCTATGAAGATAGCGAAGGCATCAGCCATGGCGACTTCAAAGGTCGAACTAGCGGAAATTGATATCCATCATGATAAGTACGTTAGTGAATTCAAAAAAGATCCATTCCAGGAACCTTTGGAAGAAAAGCTTGAACTTCTATTGGAAGCCGAGAAGCGTTTGAAAGTCGATGATGCGATAAAGGTGACTAATGCCACTCTACTCGCGTGGAGGTTCAAGAAATGGTTCGCTTCTACAGAGGGTGCTAACATCGAACAGGACATAATCCAATGCGGTGCCGGGGTTAACGTTACCGCATCTGACGGGAACGACGTGCAGAAAAGGAGTTATCCCAATTCATTCGGCGGTGTTTTTCATTCCGAGGGATACGAATTCATAGAATCTTTGGAACTGATAGAGAACGCGGAACGCGTTGGCAAAGAGGCGGTTGAACTGCTGGATGCAAAGCAGTGTCCATCAGGAGATATGGACTTGATACTGGATCCGGGACAACTTGCTTTACAGATACACGAAAGCTGCGGTCATCCCACAGAGCTCGATAGAGTGCTTGGTACGGAAGCTAGTTATGCCGGAACTAGTTTCATGACTCCTGATATGTTGAACGAGTTGAAGTATGGTTCAAAAATAGTGGATCTAGTCAACGACGCTACGGCTCCAAAAGGCTTGGGAACGTTTGGCTATGACGACGAAGGGGTGAAGGCAAGAAAGGTGGATTTGGTCAGAAACGGGCTTTTCGTCGGTTATCAGAGCTCAAGAGAAGATGCCGCAAGATTAGGTGTAGAGGTGAGCGGTAACATGCGTGCACAAGGATGGATAAACCTACCACTGGTGCGGATGAACAACATCAATCTAGAACCCGGTGACTGGAGCAGGGAAGAAATAATTGAGGAAACCAAAGAGGGGGTCATCATGGACACCATCAAAAGCTGGAGTATAGACGATAAAAGATTGAACTTCCAGTTCGGAACTGAGATCGGATATCTCGTAAAAGATGGAGAGATCAAACAGATGATCAAGAATCCCACATATACCGGTATAACATACGAATTCTGGCGTAACTGCAACGCCATCGCAGGAGAGGACGAATGGAAGATGCACGGATTCCCAAATTGTGGTAAAGGAGAACCACCACAATCCATGCGAGTAGGTCACGGCTGCGCACCTGCCCGGTTCAGGGGCATACGCGTGGGGGTGGGAAAATGGTAGAGCGAGATGAACTCGAAAAATTGGCCGAGTTAGTGATAAAGAAAAAGAAGGTCGATGAAGTCGAACTGCGGATCAGTCACAGCGATTCATCTCTTACCCGTTTTGCGAATTCGCGAATACACCAAAATGTCGCTCAAGAGAGTACTAGTGTTTCAATACGAGCTATCAAAGGAAAACGTGTCGGTAGTGCCGGTGTTACCAACCTTGATGAAAAATATGTCTTGTCGTGCCTCAGGAACGCCGAAAAGATCGCAGGTTTACAGCCAGAAGATCCAAACTTCAAAGGGCTTCCAGAGCCTAAAGAGATAAAAAGAGCTGCAAAGAAATACAGTGAGGAAACGGCAAAGCATCCGCCGGAAGACAAGGCAAATATGGTCTCTAATATGATAAACTACGCCGATAAAAGAGGTGTCGATAGAATATACGGAGCTTTGGCAACGGTAGATTCATCGATTTTTATAGCTAACTCTAACAACGTTAGTTGTTGGGATAAATTTAGTAGAGCCGATCTTTCAACCACTGTTATCGCTGATTGGGATAAGGACAGAGGATTTGGAAGAGGGGAAGCGTGTTCCGGCGATATAAAAAACATCGACCACATGAATGTGATCGAAAAGGCGGTAGATAAAGGTTTGAACAACCTAGATACCGTCAGTGTAGATCCGGGAGAATACACGGTAATTCTAGAGCCCATGGCCGTTAACAGCTTGGTACTTTACTTGAGTATGATGGGCTTCAGTGCAAAAGCGGTTCAAGAACAGCGGAGCTTTATGAACGGTAAATTTGGAGATAGGATCATGGATGAACGGATCAATATCGTCGATGATGCCTACGACATCAATACCTTAGGATATAATTTTGATTTCGAAGGGATGCCTAAACAGCGGGTAGATATGATAAAGGATGGTATAGCTAATGCCGTTGTTTATGACACGTATACCGCTGGTAAAGAAGAGGATAAAGAATCCACTGGACATGCTCTACCAATGCCGAGTTCTATGAGCCCATTCCCACTGAATCCAATTATGGAAGGTGGTGATTCCTCGGTACAAGAGATGATCGATGAAACTGATAAGGGTATATTGATAACCAGATTCAACTACTGTGGTATCATCCACCCAGTAAAAAGTATAGTCACCGGACTTACCAGGGACGGTACATGGTTGATAGAGAATGGCGAAGTAAAGGACCCGGTTAAGAATCTGAGGTTTACTCAAAATCTGCTGGATGCCTTCGACTCCGTTGACCTAATCGGTAAACAGCAAGAGCTCTTCTCCATGGGATATATAGCTGGACATGTACTGTGCCCAGCTTTAAAGATATCTGAGTTCAACTTTACAGGTGGTACGGAGTTCTAAAGCTCTTTTAGTCCGGCCTCTAGAAGATTCACCAACCCGGTGATATCGTCCCAATGGGCCACTTCAACGGTGGAGTGTGAGTATCTTACAGGCACACCGATAGATATCATCAGAGAGCCGAATTCCTGCAAAGCCATACCGTCGGTAGTACCTCCTGTTACTCCATATTGAACCGGTAGATCGTTATCTTCTGCTACCTTTTTGAAATGTTTGACCATTTTCGGGGAAGAGATGGCTCTCACATCTACCATCCGCAGGACCGGACCTTGGCCTAGCTTGATAGGTTTGTAGAATGAATCTAATCCCGGAGAATCTGATGTGGTATAGGTATCAAGGGCGATCACGTAATCTGGCTTGATAGTATTGCCGACGACTTTTGCCCCTCTCAAACCGATCTCTTCTTGAACACTCCAAACTAATGTCAGTCTAAGCCCCGAGTCTCTCAACCTCCTAGCCAATTGTATAAGGGCATAGGAACCTATTCTGTTGTCCATACCTCTACCCGCTACGTGCTTTCCATACAATCGACGTAAGGGTTTCATAAAGGTGATCGAATCAGGTACATCTATACCAAGTTCATTCACCTCTTCTACAGAGGAGGCCCCTACATCAACGTAGGTAGATGTCCACGGAACTATCTCGTCACTTTTATCTTTGTCCGTTGTTAGATGAGGTGCTTTATGGCCTATGACTCCGTTCACGGGACCCTTAGAAGAGTGAATAGTAACATGTCTTCCCAATAAAAGGGAGTCTTTAACACCACCTATCTTCATCACTCTCAGGAATCCATTGTCCTCTACGTTCGAAACCACCATGCCGATCTCGTCCATGTGTGCCACTATGGCGATATGTGGTCCATCACCTGGTATTTCTAGTATCAGATTTCCAACATTATCAACTCGAGTTTCTCCGATGTCTGAGACGAGCGAGTCTATCAATTCCCTTACTTCATCCTCATATCCAGATACTCCTGAGGCCTTGATCACTTTTTCGAATTCTTCTATTCCTTCTAGTTCTTTCATATCTGATCACTCCATTAGGGGGGGCCCTTTATTTCATGTGGAACTCAAAGGAAGGGAGGGTTCTTTACTTTTGCCTTTTTCTTCTGCCCACGTATGTCGACTAATACTTCAGTGCCTTCCTTATGATAACCGGGGTCCAAGTAAGCTAGAGCTATACCTTTCTTTTTGATGGGAGAACGGGTCCCACTGGTTACTTCTCCTATCTTATCATCGTTATCATAAACAGAATAACCATGTCTTGGTATACCCCTATCTAACATCATCAATCCCTTTAACATCTGATGTTCCTTTTCTTTCATCTCTTCCAATGCTTCCTTACCAGCAAAGTCATGGTCCCAATTAACTGCATGTTTCTGCCATCCCGTTTCGATAGTAGTACGATCTTCATCGAAATCCTGCCCTGAAAGTAAGAACCCGAATTCTAGTCTTAAACTGTCTCTTGCTGCTAAACCACAGGCAGTAGGCGGATCTTCCAGGGCTAAAAACTGATCCCATAATACCTTACCAGACTCAGCTGGTAAAACTATCTCGAAGCCGTCTTCACCGGTATAGCCACTTTTTTGGATGAGGGGGGCATCGGCCATGGGCCAACCTTCATCGAATACTTCCATCACTTCTTTATTTATCTCAACTACACGAGCGGTGAAGAAATCCATATCGGAAACATCTTCGTCACAAACCTGTTCCATGATCTTTATCGAATCAGGTCCCTGTAGAGCGATCATCACGGTTTCCTCTGATACATCGGTGATAAACTCCTCTCCACCATGTTCTTCGAGCCATTTTTTGACCATCGAAGTACGTCCGGCATTAGGAACTATATAACAAGAATCTTCACTTAATTTAGTGACGATGGTATCGTCTATTATACCTCCTTTATCGTTCAGTATGTGTGCATACTTGAGTTGAAGTATGTTGGATTCGGTGATATCCATCGTACAATGTTTGCTCATAAATTCTACAGCATCGTCGCCCTTCAGATAGAGTTCACCCATGTGTGATACATCAAAAATTCCCGCTTTATTTCTTACTGCAAGGTGCTCTTTGATAGCACTGGTGAAAGTTAGAGGCATCTCCCATCCTCCGAATTTTGTCATCTTCGCGTCAGCATACTTTTCGTACAGCGGTGTCCTTTTCATACATGACCAAATAGAACACTGTTTTAAAATGTTTATGACCAAAGATTATTATATGATATTTCCCCCTTTGAAACTATGAAGAAGTACGATGTTATAGCTATCGGTTCAGGATCTGCTACTAATATTGTATCTACATTACTTTCATCTGATCCAAAATTGAAGATCGCTTTGATAGAAAAGGACGAAGCAGGTGGTATCTGTCTTACTAGAGGATGCATTCCTTCCAAGATGATACTCTATCCTGCCGAAATAATAAGTACTATCAAGAAAGCTAAGTCGTTTGGAATAGATGCAGATATAAAAAATATTGATTTTACATGGATCATGGAAGAGATGAGAAAAGATATAGGTGAAAAGAGTCAAAGTATAGAACATTCTTTAACCAACTCTAAACATATAGATTTTTACCCTGAACCTGCTAGGTTTGTTTCTGATTATACATTACAGGTCGGAGATGAAAAAATAAAGGGTAAGAAGATACTTCTATGTACCGGTTCTAAACCTCATGTTCCTCCCATCAAAGGTCTTAAGGATACAGGTTACCTTACCAGTGATACTTTTTTAAAACTAAAGAAAAAACCAAAAAGTTTGATCGTAGTCGGGGGAGGGTACATAGCAGCCGAGTATGGATACTTCATGGCGATGATGGGGACGAAAGTACATATCGTAGGTAGGAATAAAAGGTTGGTACCCGATGAGGAACCAGAGATATCCCAAGTTTTAAAGAAGAAGTTATCTGATCATATGAATATACATACGGGATATGAAGTAAAGAAAGTAGGTAAAAAAGGAAATTCCAAAGCAGTACTTGCGGAGAATAAAGAAGGAAGAAAATTAAAGCTAAAGGCAGAAAAGATACTGATAGCTACTGGTCGGGCCTCTAATTCAGATGTTTTACAACCCCAAAATAGCGGTATCGAGACAGATGATAGGGGTTGGATAAAGGTAGATAAGTATCTTCAGACTACTAAACCGAACATATGGGCCATGGGTGATGCCACTGGTAAACATATGTTCAAACACGTTGCCAATTATGAATCTGAACTAGTTTACAAAAATGCATTTGGTTCGAACGAAAAAATACCTACGGATTACCATGGTGTCCCTCATGCCATCTTTACTAATCCAGAGATAGCGGGTGTAGGTATGGGTGAAGAGGAAGCCCGTAAAAAGACAGAAATTTTAGTCGGTAGAAACTCTTTTACGGATACAGCAAAGGGGCAAGCTATGAAAGCTGACGATTGTTTTGTTAAAGTGATCGTAGAAAAATCTACATATCGTATACTTGGAGCACACATCATAGGACCTCAAGCATCGGTATTGATACAAGAGATCATAAATCTGATGTATACTAAAGACATGTCTCCTGCACCGATCTTCAGAGGTATGCACATACATCCTGCTTTAAGCGAGGTAGTTCAAAGAGCCTTCTATAACCTTCATAGCCATTGATTAGACGAAAAAGGTTTAAGTATTTAGAATAAAATCACCCATCATATGTCTTTCAAAAAAACTGTTAGGATCTATCAAGGTTTCCTAGGTGTAGTTGGATTGATCACAGGTATTTTTCTTTTAATACTTGGTTTGTTTGGAGTATTTTTACAGGATATATCTCCTGGACCCATAACAAATTTAAACGAATTGATCGGGAATTGGACCTATTGGTCTTTGGTTCTCGGAGCATTGCTAGTACTTTTCCTCGGCTGGTATGTGATAGATCGATATCGAAAGATAGAAGAATTTAAAGATCTGATGGATACAAAAAGTAAGAGTAAATTCGTAAAAAATATCGCAAGGTTAGAGACATTAGCACTAACGTTAGGCCCGGATTACGAGGAAGAGGTCCTTGAGAAGGAAAGGGAGTATAGAATCAGAAGGTAGTCGCTCGGGAGTTTCCACATGAAATAAAGGGGTCCCCCCGTCTAATGCGGTTGTGGTCCAGCCTGGTTAGGACTCAAGCTTCCCAAGCTTGATGCCCGGGTTCGAATCCCGGCAACCGCATCTAAGTCTTTAATAGTTTTCTTGCAGCTTCAAAATCCTCTCTCAGATCTAGAGCCCGCTCAACTTTGCCCTTCCACCCATCTTTATCTAATCGTTTCATAGCTATACCAAGGTGATACCAAGATGAAGCATCGTTTGGAGCAAGGTTAACTGCCTTATCAAATGTGCTTTCCGCAGCTTCCAACAAATTTCTTTCCAACTGACAGAAACCTAGATTATTAAGATAAATTTCATCTTCTTTTAATTCAACCGATTTTTCAAAGGCTGATAAAGCTTCCCCGTATCTTTCCAATTGATAGGCGGCACATCCTAGATTATTATTATGCAGTGCAACAGGGACTTCAACGGCATCTCTGAACATTTTCATGCTTTTTTTGTATTCACGTGAAATATAAAGATAAGTACCTAGTAAATAGTTCATATAAGGTGATGAATAACCCTTGGCTTTGATTTCTTCGATAGCGCTTTCAACTCCATCTATTTCAACCCTATATTTTGTCTCAGCCTTTACTGCATCAAAAAGTAAGTTACCAGATACTTCACTAGCTTTATGATAAGATAATAGCGCATCATCAAATCTTTCTAAACGCCCCATCAACTCTCCCCTCTTCTCCCAGAAGACTGTATTGCCTTTCATATCATCCATTATCTGGTCGGATATGTCACCCGCTTCCTCATATCTTCCTTGATTGAATAACAACTCTTCTAAATTATATTTTGCAACGAGTAAATCCTTTGCTTCTCTGAACATCCTCTCAGACCGTTCTTCCATCCCTAAAGCATGATAACAACAACCCTTTATATTCAAGATATCTTTATTATTTGCATCCCCCACAATTTCCAGAACCTTCTCGTATTCCCCCATACAATACAGGATGTTCGCCTTTCTTTTTAAAACAGAATCTTCTTCAACGATCTTTTCTTTTTTCTGAGACTCCTTAAGCACTTTTTCTTTTTCCTTTTCCTCTCTCCTGTAACGAGCAAGATCTTCAAGCAATCTTTCCTGATTTCTCTTTAGTTTTTCGATCTCCTCTTGTTTTGAATCGAGTTGTTTTAAAGCGTTTTCTTTTTCTTCTATCAGATCGTCCATATCCTCGGAAGGCATTTTTTCTTCTAATTCAGTGATATGCCTTTCTAACGATTCTTTCTTATCTCTCAATTCTTCGATATCTTTGAGAAACTCCTGTACCTCCCTGCTAACATCCTCTTTTTTCTCGGCAAGGTCCTCGATCTCCTTCCTCTTCTTATCTATCTCACTTTGCAGTTTTTCCCTCTCTCCGTCATCAGAAATAGGTAGCTGATCCTTCAGATCCATAAGATCTTCTAATTCGATTTCTTTACTTTTTAAAGTGGATCTAAGCTGATCACGCTCTTCAACTATCTGACTGACTTCAGAGTCTTCTTTCAATCTATCTTCCCAGACGGAACTTATCTCCTTTTCCAAAGACATCTTTTCTTCTTTGAGCCTTTCAAGTTCTTTGTCTTTTTCTTCAAGGGCCCTTTTCAACTCCTCTTCCTCTTTAACTTCTTCTTCAAACTTCTGCTTCTCTTCCTTCAAACTATCAATATCTTTTTCCAGCCCTTGTATCTTATCATAAAGGATCTCTTTTTCATCTCCCGTATCTTCAGGAGCTTCAACGACTATTTTTCTCTTTGGTTCTGGGATACTTTCTAAACGCTCTTCCAGACGTTCCTTCAGCCCCTTGGTTCTCGTGTGACCAGGATTAAGTTTCAAGGCTTTTTCAGCGCTGTGATATGCCTCCTCGATATCTCCCAAAGCCTCAAGATAAGCTGAGCGTATATAATGGAATTCAGACCTCTCCGGTCGTAAATTCACCAATTTATCCATTATACGTAAGGCCGCTGAAATTTTGTTTTGATTTTCCAAAACCAGGGCCTTATTGATCAACGCGTCGATGTACTTTGGATGTATCTCTAATGCGTTATCGATACAATGTATCGCCGCCGCAAGATCACCTTTTTTGAAGAGGCACAGTCCTTTATTGTTCCAAGCACCTTCGTCCCTAGGTTCTACTTCCAATACCCTGTCGAAGCATAATTCAGCTTCATCATAGAGTCCTTCTTCATACAGTGTCGCTCCTTTGTTCCTCCACGCGTCTATATGGTCTTCATTTATATCGAGGGCCCTATCGTAAGCTTCGATCTCTTCTTCATATTCACCTAATTCATGTAGAGTTTTACCCAAAGACGTCCATAAGTCTGGGGACCTCATCCCCCTTTCTATAGATTTTATTAAAACATCTTTTGCCTCTTCTATATGTCCCATCTTCATCAAAACTTCAGATTTCATAAGTCTGGGTTTTATAGCCTCAGGTTTTTGATCCACGGCCTTTTCGTAGTATTCCAAAGCATTAGGGTAATTTTTCTTTTTAAAGAATTCATCACCCCACTCCATGAGCCGATCGATTTCCGAGGCACTAGGTAACGTTCTTCCTTCGACTTCCGAAGGTTGGATACTAGGAAGTATATTGTACTCCTTCATGAGCTCATAGAATTTCTCTGCACCTGATACTTCTGTTCTTTCAACATCAACCTTGGATGAATCAACCGTTTCAGTGGTGATGTAAAGCCCTTTCATCCCTGGAGCGATCAATTTACGCATGGACCGGGTCTCCCTGATCGGGTCGCCGCCTGAGCGTGTTATCCTGATGATATAATCGTGTATTCTACTACCCATCTGCAGTTCTGCCTCTGCTTCAAAATCACCCCCCATACTTCTAGCACTGATTATGTCGAAACCCATCTTCTTCAACAATGTAATACATATCTTTTGAAAACGCTCCCGACTCATGCGTTCGAGTTCCTCTACGAACCGTTCTTTATCTATCAAAGGCGACACCCGCTTAAATTAATAGTTTATGTGTTTTGACGTATTAATCACTTGCGATTACTTCCCATATATCGTCCCACGTTACTTTCGCTTCCTGAGGTCCTGCGTAACCTAGTGAAAAGCTGGAGTTCAATGCACCACATCTACAGCATAGTTCAAGGGGCAGATCCCGATATAAACCTGCGTAAAACCCAGCGCGATAGGCGTCACCTGCCCCCGTGGGGTCCACTACTTTATCAGGCCTGTAGGCCGGGATCTTTATCTCTTCGCCCTCTGTGAAAAGGGTACTTCCTTTACTCCCATGGGTAACTATCATCACATCAACGAAAGAAAAGAAATCATCTGTTGATCCTGCACCGATATATTCTGCGGCCCGTTTGTACTCTTGGGAGTTACAGAAGAAGTAAGAGCTCATCGAAAGCATGGTTTCAAATATCTCTGGTTGATAAACGTACCTAAGTTCCTGAGATGGATCGAAGGCGATAGTTTTACCTTCTTTCAGTGCTTTATTCATCACCCTTTTGTAATACTCAGGGTCACCGGTCCCTATATGCACGATATTTGAGTCGGTGATCGGTTTATCATCTATTTCAAATTCGGATATATGATCCATAACTCCCTGATCCATAAGGGCCATCTGCTCTTCCGACGGTATCGATATGATGAAACATGTAGGCGTTCCGAACCCCTCCATCTCTTTTAAGTCAGATATATTTACACCACTAGCTATAAGGGATCTTTTATATTCAACGTCGAAATCCTCTCCAACGAAGGAGGCCAGTCGTGTTGGGACCCCTAATTGTGCCGCATTTTTGGAAATGTTGGCCCCGGTACCGCCCCACCTTATCGATCTTTTATTGATCGGCGTAGAAGTGTTCAATTTAGGTCTTTCATCGACCTGGAGTATAACGTCGATAGCGGTGTGTCCGAATACAGTAAGAAATGATCGATCCATAAAATATAAGAAAAAGGAAAAGAATAAAAGGTTTTTGAAAGTTGAAATCGATAGATCCCTAGTAACTATAATTCGATAGTTTCGATCTCTTCCTCAACTTCTTCCTCTTCTTTAATATCCTGGGAACTTGAATCTTCTGAATCGCCGTCAGCCAGCTCACCAAAAGCAAGAGTTCTCAGTACTTTAGTTATCTTGATGGTAACTTCGTCTCCAACCTTAGTGTTGGGTACAAAAACCACAAAGTTCTCTATCTTGGCGACACCGTCGCCCTCTTTACCTATGTCTTCTATCGTAACGTCGTATTCTTCGCCTTCCTGTATCGGAGGCGAGACGCCTACTCCATTTACCATATCCTTTACACCTCTATCTGCTTTAAGTTTAGCATCTATTTCTAAATGCACGCTAGAATCACGTGTTATTCTATTTAATACTTAGGGTTGATTTAACTACATGTTGCGAGAAGTCTCCTTGACTCGGCTATGAGATGAAAGCAACGCTATCGCTGGGAAAACTATTTATGGTATGTATCACTTACTTACAACCATGGGGTATGAGCTTGATAAAGGAAGACACTCGGTGTACGCACTTCAATATCATTTTGTTCAGTGCGTTAAATATCGGAGAAAGGTTCTAGTCGATCCTGGAGTCATCGACAAACTCAAAGAACAGGTACACAATATCAGTGAAACGTTCGATGTAGAGGTATTGAATATCGAAACGGATAAAGACCATTTCCACATGATATTCAAAGGGCATCCGACATTAGAATTGACCAGGTATATCAATGCTGTCAAGACGTTGACTTCCAGAGAGATACAGCGGAATTATCCGGAAGTCAAGGAGATGTTATGGGAAGGAAAGTTCTGGTCACGTTCGTACTTCCTTGCCTCAACAGGACAAGTAACACTTGATTGCCTGAAGAGGTACGTTGAAGATCAGGGGAAGGAAAAGAAATAATGCAGCTCACACAACAGATCAGGATACGGCCGACCGAGGCACAGGAAGATGTATTGAATGACCTATCTGAGAAGTGTAGGCTTATCTATAACTTTGCACTGGAAGAGAGGAAGAAAGCATTCGAAGAGGAGGGTAAGCGTATATCTTATATCGAACAGCAAAATCAACTTCCTAAGACAAAGGATGAATATCCGGAATACAAGTGGGTATACAGCAAAGTTTTACAACACACTCTTCGGATACTGGATGCGGATTTCAAGAGTTTTTATTCTCTAAAGAAGAAAGGCGATGAGTCGGCTAGACCACCTAAGTTCAAAGGAAAGCGGTACTTCACAACCATGGTGTACAACCAATCGGGGTTCAAGTTCGGTGAAGGATGGGTACGATTCTCACATAAACATCCTTCGAAGACCGAGCTCAAGTTTGACATCCCGGAAAAGTTCTCCTTCGATACAGTGAGACAGGTCAGCATCTATAAGAAAGATGATGACTACTACATATCCGTAACTTATGAGGAAGAAGAACAAGAGTACGTAGATAATGGACTGTATCAAGCCTTTGACTTAGGAGTGTTGAAACATACTGCTGTGAATAGCAAAGGTAAGACTATCGAGTTCACGAATGAACGTCCTGATAGATATTGGGAAGATAAGATCAGAGCGGTACAGAGTAAACGAGACCATTGTAAAAAGGATAGCAGACGCTATAAACGATACGATAAAGCATTGAAAAGGATGAAAAGAAAGTGTGCTGATCAGATGAAGGACTTTCAGCATAAACTCAGCAGAAAGATAGTAGATAATACAAGATCAAACACCATCATAGTCGGCGATCTATCCGTAAAAGATATGTGCAGTCAAAACAAGTACCAGAAAGGACTGCACACATCACTCCACAACACCGGCCACATCGGAAGATTTGTTAGATTTCTGACCTACAAGACACGGCTTGTAGGCAAGAGAGTAGTAGAGATCGATGAAAGGAAGACCTCAAAACGATGCTGCGTGTGTGGAAGTGAAAAGGATATGCCGATACATAAGAGGACATATGAATGTGGAGATTGTGGTAGTGAGATGGATAGAGATGAAAACTCTTCCATAAACATAATGTCACGCTACCTATCCCAGAATGGCTTGTGGACAGCCTATCAACGTTTTGTTGATAATCTACGACAAACAGGCATTGCTATACAAGAACAGGCATTGTACTCGCAGGAAGCACCGTCACTTGGGGCGGTGTAGTTCACGCTGGTGACCGATACATATCAAAGTATCTTCTCTAAGAGTTCATTCAGATCACTTGGCTCATCGCATATCTTGACGTTATCTATATTCTTCAACATCCCCCATATGGCCACCGCCTCACCCTCTGTATAATCCCTCGCTCCGACATCACCGTCTTTGATCAATATAACCCTAGAACCTTCCTTTGCACACACTTCAACTGATTTTAAATTTCTAAGATTTCCCGGACCTATCGGAAAGGGAGCTACGACGATCACGTCGGCCTCCTTCATCTTGGATATGTTCTCCTTCATCTTCAAGGGAGATATCTCTGAAAAAGGTGATTCGATAACTGCCTCTATACTCATAAATCTAGCGGCTTTCAGATCTGAGTCCATGGCATTCAAAACACCGGTGGTCACTTCGTATCCTTCTTCTATCAATTCTTTCATCATCTCCTCCGCACTACCTCCGCCTCCTACCACATGCACCACTTTATTCTTCGGTGTTTTGTGATCACCTTTGATAAGCGGTACTACGTACAACGAGCCGTTTCGAACGTCTTTATTCACTTCCGCTTCCACACCGTAAACCGCCCTTAAGTGGTTGGGTGTGATAACCTCTTCTGGTCTACCAATAGCGTGTATCTCCCCCTGATCCATCAACATCACCTCGTTACAAAATCTGGCGGCTAGGTTCAGATTATGGTGTACTGTTATCACCGCCAAACCTTCCTTTTTGTTCAATCTAGATACCAGTCCTAGAACATCCAGCTTATGGCCTATATCTAGATGTGAAGTAGCTTCATCAAGCAGTATAAGCTCCGGCTCCTGTGCCAGCGCCCTAGCCAAAAGCACCCTTTGAAACTCACCCCCTGACAGGTCGCGGACGTTCCTATCCGCCATCTCACTCAAACCAACTGCCTCCAAAGACCCCTCCACCTTCACTGCATGTTCTCCGACCACAGATTCGAACCTGCCTAGGTGCGGCGTACGACCCATGCTCACTACTTCTTCTACGGAAAATGGGAAGGATATATAGGCCTTCTGAGGTACTACGGCTACCACCTTGGCGATCTCTTTCCTAGACATATCAGAGATCAACTCATCCTTCAAACGTACATCTCCATATACCCTAGGGAGTACTCCTGATATCGCCTTGACCAATGTGCTTTTACCGCATCCGTTCGGGCCGATCACACCTAAAAAACCACCACTTTCAAGCCTTAGATCGATGCCTTTTAGAACGTTCTCACCGTTGTAACCTCCTTTTAAACCAACTGTCTCCAGGATCACCATCCGGTATCACCCCTGTTTTTCACCAGCAGATATATGAAGAAGGGTGCACCGAAAAGACCTGTGACTATACCAACCGGCATATTGCCCATCAGCCGCACTAAGGTATCACACCCTACCAAGAAAAGGGCTCCCAAAACGGCGGAGGTGGGTATCAGATGTCGGTGATTAGGTCCAACAAGGAGCCTAGCGCTGTGTGGCATAATCAACCCCACAAAACCGATCACTCCTGTAAAGGCGACAACAGCGGAGGCAAGCAGGCTGGAAACACACAGCAGTATCACCTTGCTGCGCTGCACTTCCACCCCCAGCTGACTGGCGCTTTCCTCGCCGGTCTGAAGCACGTTCAGCTCTCTGGAAAAAAACAATACTATAGCACTACTAACCGAAATCAAGGGTATCAGTATGAACACGTGGCTCCACATAGAACCGTGGAGTCCTCCCATTATCCAGAACACTATGTCCTGAAGACCTCTATGGCTCATGAACTTGATATAAGAAGTAAGGGCCCCCATGAAGGAACCCACGGCTATACCTGCCAATAGCAATGACGGAGTATCAATCCTGCCGTTTACCCTTCCCAGAAAGAAAACCAAGAATGCGGTACTCATCCCTAAAATGAAGGCGAATATTGGCAGCCAGAACAAACCCAGTCCCAGGACGATCGCTATAGACGCCCCTAAAGCTCCTCCCGCTGAAAACCCCAATATGTAGGGTGATGCTAGCGGATTTCGAAAGATACCCTGCATCGAGCTGCCGGAAACCGATAACCCCGCACCCACCAGCACCCCCATCAACAACCTTGGGAGACGCACTAGTATTATTATCGATATATCCTTATCAGAGTATTCAGGCATCTTCCTTCCGATTAAAGGAAGCCTGGAAAGTACGATGCCGACAACCCTCTCAACTGGAATGTTAACCGCTTTAGAGCCCACGGTGAGTGAAGCCACCATGACCAGCACTAATCCAAGGGCCAAAAGAGTGAAACAAAGCTTTGGATGTTCTCTAAAGGGCGCCCCCATCTATCTTCTCCTTTTGTATACCAACAGCCCCAGAGCTGCTATAAAACCGACTGCGGTAAATCCAGGTATATCTTCACCTTCTATTTCCGGCCGCTCTTCTTCCTTGATCTCTACAAAGGTCTCCTGTGCCTGGATAACTCTAGGCCCGGGCCGCGATATATAATCACCATCCACGTAGTAGATCGCATCGTTCTTAACCGCGGTAATCACCTGCCATGATCCCCGTTCTATGTACTCCTCTACCGATGTCTTCAAACCCTGGGTGGTTATGATCACCTCAGGATCACTCGCTATAACCTCTTCTTCCGAATAGGTAAGCCAGCCGTCGTCATCTCCAGCGACATTATGAAGCCCAGCGTTATCCATCAACTCGTGGATGAAAGTACCCGCACCGACGGTGTTTATCCCTTCGTAGGTTCCGGTAATGTACAGCACGGAAGGCCTCTCATCTTCTGGTATATCCCCATACTCATCAGCTATCTCATCGATGCTACTTTCCAGATATGAAGCTAATTCATCGGCGCGTTCGGAAACATCGCATATGGCTCCAAGCATACGCATATCCTGGTAAGCGTCTTCTACACTGGTTGAATGTGTAGCTACAACCGTTATACCATACCCCTCCAAAGTATCGATCAGCATCGTATTGTAACTAGCTGCAACAACCAGGTCCGGCTCGAGATCTATGATATGTTCATAATCCGGGTTGAAGGCGTCACCGACTTTGGGTAGTGCGTCAACCTCCGGAGGATAATTGCTGTAATCGTCCACCCCTACCACACGATCGCCGACTCCGATATGGAAGAGAAGCTCGGTATTCGAGGGCATGTAAGAGACGATCCTTTCGGGAGGTGAATCTAAGGTTATGTTTTCTCCTCTAGCGTCGATTACTTCCAAACCCTCTACAGCGGATACTTGCCCCCCCATCACAGACATCAACAGGCAGAGTACCACAGCTACTAACATCATCTTTCTTTTCATACCTTTCCAAAAACACTTTAATTATTTAAAATTTACTTGAAAAGAAGGTAAACCGTCAAATACCACCTCTCACCTTATCGAGAACATGAAACTGCTCCGGGATAAAAAACAGCTCACACGTTTTTTGATACTTTACCAGTCAGCAGTATACCGACCAACTAGACTGGCTGATATCGCCGGCGAGTTGAATATGACAGAGCAGGGTGTACACAACTACATCTCCGATATGGAGTCCCAGGGGTTGATAGAGGTGTCCAGCAGGGGATACAACCCAACACATGAGGGCATGGAACTCGTCCGTGAAGTCCTTTCAGATCTTACGATCTTTCTGGAGGAAGCTTCCAAGAAGATAGACCTTATCGCTGACTGCACCGCCATCGCTTTGGATGATATATCGAAGGGTGATCAAGTCGGTCTTTTCATGGACAACGGTTTTCTACATGCATCCCATGAGTCATCCCGATCAACCGGTACGGCACTCACAGACGCAAAAAAAAGGGAGCCGGTAAAGGTGGGGGCGCTAAAGGGCATAATAGACATGCAAGTGGGTACAGTGTACATCCTGGTAATAGATGGATCAACGCGAGCCAACGATATAGTGCAGGGATGTAAAAAATTGAACTATGATCTTTTAGCAGTCATAAGTGAGTTGGAGTACGGGATGGCCACTTCGTCCGGATTAGTACCGGATATAATCTTCTCACCCATGGAATCCACCATCAACGCAGTGGAACGGGGATTGAACGTGCTATTACTGCTCACCGAAGACAAGCTAGAAGTGGCTACAGAGCGTATAAGACAACAGAATCGAAACCGTGAAGGCGACTATCGTATCCAACAAAAAATCATAAAACTATCGGGATGATCTCTCCGCATTTAGGACATTTTCCGTCCCGCAGTTCATCTTTACCAGATGAAAAATATCCCCTCTTCAATACAGTACGACCGCATTTATGGCATATTGTATCGTTGTTAGCAGGTAAATTACCCAGGTATACATAGTTCAAACCCTTCTCATGGGCGATCTCTCTAACCTCACGCATCTTCTCCGCCGGCGTGGGGGATAGGTCCCTCATCTTATGATGAGGATGGAACCTTGAAAAGTGTACCACTATGTTTTCATCTAATTCATCGTGAACCCATGAACAAAATTCTCCCACCTCTTTAGCACCGTCGTTATATCCCGGTACCACAAGGTAAGTCAGCTCTATGTGTATCCCCAACTCATGGCCCCTTCTACACGTTTTTAACACCGGTTCCAACCTCGCGCCCACTACCTTCTTGTAAAAATCCTCACTGAAGGCCTTAACATCTATGTTCATAGCATCCAAGTATGGACCTATCTTCTTCAACGGCCCTTTTTCCATATATCCGTTGGTCACGTAGACCGTGTAGCCCCCGTTTCCCTTCACAAGCTTGAAAACATCGTAGCTGTATTCGTATGACATGGTCGGTTCGTTATATGTCCAAGCGATACCATCATACCTTTTCGTCATATTGGCTATATCCTCCGGAGGTATCTCACGAAGGTACGACGCATCCGGATCTCCCTGGGAAAGGCTCAAGTTCTGGCAGTACAAGCATCTGAAGTTGCAGCCCACCGTACCGAAGGATAAAGCAGTTGTTCCAGGATGAAAGTGATACAGCGGTTTCTTCTCTATCGGGTCGGGTGTCAAGGACGCCGCTTTACCGTAAACCAGGCTGTACAGTGTCCCCCCTCTATTTTCCCTAACTCTACATATGCCCCTCTCTCCATCTTCAATACGGCATCCGTGGGCACATAACCCACACTTAACTTTCTCTCTTTCCCAAAAATCAGCTTCTTTTATCATGTTCCCACCCTTCTTGATCCGGCAATTGCGACCAGTCGATAGGCATAGGAGGTGCCGGAACTCTACCGTCCCATGTGGTCTCGGTGATTCTCCCACGCATGTAATGAACACTCACACACAGGATGAAATAGATCCCTATCAATGCAGAAAGTAAAGATGAGACTATGGTTCGAACAAGGTTAGGAAAACCAAAACTAGGTTCACTTAAACCGTTAAATGGAAAGGTAACACCTAAGGAGATAAGAGAGGAAATGACTACTCCGATTATCACTATCAAAAAGATCACGATGGTGAACCATAATGTTTTGTTTCTAGAAGCGAAATTTTTACTGGCGGACAAAGCTTGACTCACACCCTTTCCTTCGATCACCACCGCCGGAAGTGCAAATAACCACCAGTAGCAAAATAGTAGACCTGGTATCAAACACAAGCAGGCACCGAAACTAACCAGTATCTGCACGATAATACCTGTGGCGATTATCATCAATGGGTATTTTTTGATCACTGAAAAGCCGGTTTTAGCTTCGGTAACACCTGTTTCATAGGCCTCCTTGGTCATCCCGATCAATCCCCCGGTAAAAAGAAGTTGGATTATAGTGACACCGATCATACCTGCAAATAAACCACCCATAACCATAAAAAACGCATTTAAAGAGGCGAGACTGTCAACAGAACTAAAATTCTGTAAGCTAAAAAGATAAAGAAGTGAGAACAGTATGGATATAGTAACAGGGATAGAGTAAAAAATCATTAACTCTTTGAAATTCTGTGTAAGTATGCTCCACCCAGTGGAAAGAGTGGTGTATACATCGTTACCCTTCAAATCCATATCAGGTCCCAGCATGATACCACATCCTGGACATCTTCCATCGTAAACGTCTTTTGAACCATAAGTCTCTCCACAATTGGGGCATTCGGGCATACCTTCACCGATCACGAAAAGGGTTAGAACTATTATATAATTTGTGACCCCACCATCACATCGGCTACTACGTGGTAGATGTGTGGAGCGTATGATTTTATCCTCCTGATATCCGATATCTTAAAATCATCGATCCCCTTTACAAGTTGTTTTCTCACCTGTTCCTTTATATCCTTCCCCTTCACGTTGCAGTGGTAATGTATCATACCTTCTCCACCTAAAAACTCCAATGCTTTAGGTACGAACTTCCAAGTATCGTGTAAGTACCCCATCACCACTCTATCAGCCTTTCTATCGAGGAAAAAATCTCGGTTATCTCCCAGATGAGGGTTAACAACGTGCCCCACATCGTTCAGTGATATATTATTACAAAGATACCCATATGCTACTGGATTTATCTCTAGTGAATGTATCTCTTCAGCCCTTCCGTAGACTGCCATGGGCAGCGTGAAGTATCCTATACCGGAGAACATATCCACCACTATCTCATCGTTTTTAACAACAGAAGCCATGTGCCGCCGCTCGTCGATATTGCCGCTAGAGAACATAATCTTTGCAGTATCGATATTAAATTTTATTCCATTCTCTAGATGCACAGTTTCAGTCTCTTCTCCATAGATGATCTCAACTTCAGGCTGTCGAGTTACACCACCGATAGGACCCTGCAGCAGAACGGTCTTGGCACCCAGCACTTTAGCATACATTTCTGCGATCAACTCTTTTTCATCATCCAACACTTTTGGTAGCTTAAAAAGAAGAACATCTCCTATCATCTCCCACCTCTTAGGCAGCAGTTCTTCATCCAGATCCAGGCGTTCGGTTATCTTTTCCAAAGGAGTTTTTCTAGGTGTTCTCTCATCCAGCGATACATTGACCCTTTTTCCACCTTCAATCACCGGTATGAGCAAGTACTCTCCATACACTCTAGGTACCCTTGTTGGATCAAGGACACCGTCCTTCTTTATCCTCTCCATAACTTTCTCGGCTTTCTCCTTTCTTACCTTTACGACAGCACATCCATCCTTGTTCATATCCATTACACCTACCCCTTTTCCCACATAAATATTTTATACCTCGAGTGAACCTTTAAGGTCTATGAAGGTCAAGATACTCGTTCTACTGCTCCTGTTCACACTACTATTTCAAACGGTCATAGGGAGCACCGTAACTGAGGTATCTGAACCCGGTAAAGCAAACAAGATATTATCTGAGTTCGATACACCGATAATCCAGCCAGGTAACGACGACACCATTTCTTTCGTACTCACCAACCCCTATGAGGAAGATATGCAGGACGTCCGACTTACGGTTGAATTGTACGCCTATGCTACACTGGACGACGAAACACCCATAGAAGACGTGGATTCTCCCCCGGTATTCGTTCAATCTGGTACTACGTCTTCACCATATACAAAAAACACCTTGACATCTGGCCAGGAGCACCCCCTTCAATTTAGACTCGAGACAGTCGGGGGTACACCCAAGGGCGTGTATTTTGTACGCTTTCAACTTACTTTTGATTATAACGGTAATGAGAGTATGATGAAATCAAGAGGTCACTTCACCGATTCGGAATGGGACTATGCAACTACTCGTCCGGGTAACTCCGACCTACCCTATTACTCCGGCAGTATAAACATCACCCATCTCGAAGTGAACGGCATAATCCCCGATTCAAGCTTCTCGGTGAAAACGCCCATACCTAGATGGCCTCAATATATGCTGGGGGCGGCGGCAGGATTATTCGGGATAATGGCTGTGATGCTTTATATGCAGGAGGAGTACAACTCATTCCCCTGGCTAGAAAAGACCCTTAACGAATGGTCCGGCAAATTTAAGCAGCTTAGGCGCCGTCTTGAGTACCGGCTTCGCAAGCGTTGATGGAAAATCTATATCCCCCTTTTCTTCCAGCACCTTTCTAACTTTAGGAGTGTTTAAAGTACTGATCAGATCGTTCAACTGCTGGTCGGTAAGTGTTTTAAATATCTTTCTCATCCATAATCCCTTTGAGATCTCGCTGCCTATCTCCGCCTGCCATGCTTTATGATACGTTTTTAAAAATTCACTGGAGGTATCGTCTTGTTCCAAGGACTCTATGATGGTCTGGGCACATATATCCGCGGCGATCAAGCCTGTGTATAATCCTCCTCCGGAGAGGGGTTTTACTTGGCACGCAGCATCGCCTACTAACATCAATCCATCATCAACAGTGCGTTTCAAACGACCCAGGGGTATAGTACCGGCATAATAGCTGATTATCTTACTATCCCACCCCAACTTTTTAAGTAATTTATCCAGATGCCTGAAGCCCTCACCATCATCTGAAGCTAGGCCGACAAGAGTACCTTCCGGGTGAGGCATATGCCATGCAAAAAACCCAGGAGCTATATCCTCTCCCAGATATATGTGTATCTCTTCGGTTTCATATCCGATCAGTGCTTGTAAACCGGCCATAATATATGCCGGCCCGTCAAAACCAGTCTTCCGTCGGATCACGGAATTAGGCCCGTCTGCACCTACGATCACCTTTCCACTGATCTCTCGTTCGTTTCCTTGGTTTTTGAAGGAAATTACCCGTCCTATATCATCCTTGTATGATGCTGTAACTCGGCATCCGAGTTTTATCTTCACTCCCCTTTTCACAGCCTTTTCCGCCATCTCTCTATCGAATTTTTTCCTATCTAGTATGTAGGCCCGGTGTTCCTCAGCATTCAGTACAAGTGGCTCTCCATCAGGGGGATGTATCGCAGCTTTCTTAGCACCCTTTATCCAACTTTTAGTCCCTGTCATCTCTACTACTCTAGGGCTAACCAACCCGGCACACTGCATAGGTGTGCCTATGATATTGTGTTCTTCCAGAACCACGGTATCGTATCCAGCTTTAGCACTCTGTTGGGCGACCCTCATACCGATGGGGCCGCCTCCGACTATAACTACATCGTACAAGTTATCGACTTCCGAAAGTTCACCTCTTTTTTAAGGTTATCCCACTCTGATAATTGTATTACCAATCAAGAGTGGTGCATCCTATCGACCTATTTTCTCTCTTCGAAGGTTTTATTAACCACAGTCTGTTTTTGGTTTATAAACTATTTAAAGTAATCTAAAATGAAGTGATAGTTATGAACGGTCTAAAGATAGAGAATGTTGTTGCATCATCGTCCATGGAGCGGAAAATAGATCTAGAGGAGGCATCAAGGGTGCTCGATGGCTCGGAATATGATCCAGACAAATTTCCAGGCCTGGTCTTCAGGGTAAAAAAACCTAAGACCGCCATATTACTATTCACCAGCGGTAAGGTAGTATGCACCGGTGGGAAAACAACAGAGGACGCTAGAGTCAGTGTAAATAAGGTCAAGGACCTGTTGAATGAGAACGGCATAGAGATAACAAACGAGATCGAAGTTACCGTTCAGAACATAGTGGCATCCTACGGTTTGGGTGTGGATTTAAACCTCAATTCCGTTGCGTTGACTCTTGGTCTTGAGAGGGTGGAGTATGAACCGGAACAGTTTCCAGGATTGGTTTATAGATTGAAGGAATCAGACGTAGTTTTACTGTTGTTCGGTTCTGGTAATATGGTGTGCACTGGTGCGAAGGACATCAGCGACTTGGAAGATGCTGTCGATCACATAAAGGGTGAACTAAGAGGGGCGGGATTGATCCATTAAATCCGAATTACCCATTTTTGATAATCACATCCACCTCCAACTTCGCGGTGGATCCGTCGACTCGGTGAAAAAATATCAAAGGGCAGGAGGTACACATCTAGTCCTTTCTCATCTACCTTATTATGATCTTCGCAACTGGGATTCCCACGGCTACCAACCCATATATAAGCGGACCCTCCAGATGGCGGAGTCCGCGAGGAAAGAAACCGATATAAAAGTGTACGTCACCCTGGGCCCTTATCCTGTGGACCTGTTAACACTCCAAGAGCGTGTGGGACTTTCAAAGGCAGAATCTATACTTATGCAGGGTATGCAGCTTGCCGCTGAGCATGTGGGAGACGGAAAGGCAGTGGCTTTGGGAGAGATAGGACGTCCTCATTTTGAAGTGTCGGAAGAGGTGATGGATGCGTCTAATCGTATAATGAAGCATGGTATGGAGCTTGCCGCCGATTTAGGATGTCCAGTTGTCTTACATACCGAGAGCACGAGTCCCACGGTATGTGAAAAGATAGCTATCATGGCAGATAGTGTGGGGCTACCTAGAGATAAAGTGGTCAAACACTACAGTCCTCCGCTGATAGATGAGGAGGAGAATCACGGACTTTTTCCATCTGTACTAGCCGGTAAAAAGAACCTTAAAACTGCTTTAAAGAAGGGGGATAGATTCGTCATGGAAACCGATTTTTTGGACGATCCAAAACGCCCTGGTGCGGTTCTAGGGATAAAAACGGTGCCCAAGAGAACTATCAAACTGTACGAAGCCGAGCTGCTGACCGAAAAGAACTGGATACGCATCCACAAAGAAAATCCAAGTAAGATATATGATATCGACGTAGAACTCTAAATATCTTTATCCCATATCGACATCAGCCGCTCTCTATAATGTGCCAATATTCTGCCCCCTCCGTTTTTTATCCTTACCTTCACATCCCCCTCGTTACGCATGTATATTCCGGTTTCCAAAAAGTTAACTCCCACCACCACCAGTATAAAAACGATGATGGCGTGGGGTACCAAGGAGGGATCCATCTGATATACATGGGTACTGAAGGGATAGTATAGATAGACTCTATCCGCAGGAAAGAACGTGTCCATCAGTAGATGACTGAAGCTCACTATCACGACGACCATAGATATACGAGTCCATATGCTGGTCCTCTTTTTCCTTTCGTAAAGATATGAGGCCAACAGGATAAGTATGGGGATGTAAACCAACACTATCGCGGTATGGAATATCCTCATACTCAAAAGACCCTCACGAAACAGTATGGCATCGAAGTCGATCAACCCGTTGACCACTACCGCTATAGCTACAACTACCATCACCCTGTTTTTTACGTGAAGACCGATCCCCAGCCCTATAAGTATGGATACCAGTACGTGATATACTGGATGCATAGAAGATTAAATCGACAACGAGCTAAATAAATTTATGGCTCTTTAGCAAAAACAAAAGATTAATTAATCTATCACCTGATTTCTAACCATGATATCCAGATCAGAAATCACCGAGTTCATGGATGATCTCCTGTCCATCGATGATATAATGGATGATACGGTGAACGGTATCCAGGTAGATGCACCGGGTAAACCGGAAAAGGTCGCCTTTGCGGTGGATGCACGTCGAGACGTGATCAAAAGAGCGGTCGATCACGAGTTACTAGTGGTACATCACGGTTTATTTTGGGGGGATATAGACCGGCTAAGAGGGAGAGCATACGAACTAGTATCCATGCTGATAAAGAACGATGTTGCACTGTACACAGCACACCTACCTCTAGACATACACCCGGAGATAGGGAACAACGTACTACTGGCAGAGTCCATCGGTGCGGCCCCTACAGACACGTTCATGGAGTATAGGGGGACCGAGGTATCTCTTATGGCCGCATTCAATGAACCAACGTCGGTAGATGAGATTTCCAACAGGCTTGGAGATGTTACAGGAGAAGAGCCCTTCGCTTATCTGCCCGATAGGTTGGTAAAAAAAGCTGCGATAATGACTGGGAAAGGTGGAATGGCCCTCACCAAAGCTAACGAGTTGGACGCCGATGTGTTCATAACCGGAGAAAAAACGTACATGACCTACAACCAAGCGGTGGACATGGAGATGCCGGTAATATTCGGCGGCCACCATGCCACTGAAACTTTGGGCATCAAGGAGCTGATGAAAGTGGTAGGGTCCGAATTCGACTGTATCACCGAATTCATAAGCGCCCCTTCACCGATATGATCAGTCCTGTGATACTACGGTAGCTAGCATGGTGCAGGCACGGAAAAGCTTGTAGTTAGCCTCGTAATCGCCGGTATCGATGACGAACTCTTTAGCCCCTGATCGTTCGACTTCGGGCAGCAGTTCCAGATTGTCGAGTTTACCAGCGTCCTTAAAGAACATCCTGAAAGTGGTATCGTCGGCTTTCAATACTATCCCCTCGTGATTTAGTGATCTTTCAACTGTCTCTTTTATCTCCCTTTTAACTACCTCTGGATGCCGGCATCTAGCACTGTATCTACCCGTAGGTACCTTAGTCACAACGTGTGGTATGTCCGGATAGAGCTCCTTAGCCTCTTTCACCGCTTCCTGGTCACCGGATATGAAGAATACGGGAACGTCGTACTCACCGGCCAGGAACGAATTCATGGCGAACTCACCTACCATCCTGTCGCCGATCATCAACTTATCCACTACACCTCCCGAATAGGTGTGTGCAAGAGTTCCTAAACTGTGGGCGGAGCTGTGATACCCGATGTATCCCACCTTGTCTATACCCTGATCCAGCCCCTCCATCTGGGACAGTATCTTCGGCCTCCCGTAGAACAGCTCTACCCTCTCGTCGAGCTCCTCTATCTTTATGTTGCGCATCTTACCGTGACCATCGGTGATAAAAACCTTGCTCGCACCTGCATCGTAGGAACCGACAGCGGCGGCGTTGGCCTCAGCGGTCATCCTCATCCTTGCATCATCATATTCCTTGGAATCCATGGCACAGTGTTTGACCGAGACCACGCCGGAGATCCCCTCTATATCTACTGAGAAAAGCACCTTCATCTTTCTTCACCTAAACTGTAATGATAAGCGGCCGATTTATGTTTTAGGGTGTCCGATAGATTTGTGATCTACATCAAAAGATTATTAAGTGCGTGAGGGATATTCCTTACCTATGCCAATCGCTAACTTCGAGTTGAAATCAATAGACGCAGAGAGGTTTACAGAGAAAGGCGCCACCAGGAAGAACATACGAGTGGACCATAACAGTTCAGTCACCCGGATGACCCAGGTAGACAAAAACAACTGTATCATAGGATTTAGATTCACTGCCAATTACAAGGGCATGGGAAGGATAGAGATCGAGGGCCAGCTCACATACCGCGGTGATATACCCGATCTGGCTGCCCATTGGAACAAGGAAAATCAGATGCCCTCCAAGATAGCTAACGAGGTGCATTCAACAGTGATCTCAAACTGTATACCTGAAGCGGTATTCATAGCTAGAGATCTTCAGCTACCCCCACCGATACCGCTTCCTAAGGTGAACATACCTGATAAGAAGAACCAGAAGAAGAAAAAGAGGAAAGGGGGAATGGAAGTAGCGTGAACTTAGATGGTACACAGAGAAGGGATATTGGTCTCCACGGACGGCTGGGTAAATACCGCCGCCATGGGAGCAGATATAGATGAAGACCTGATACGGTTTAGAATATTCCGCCCCTCGGATACTGCGTGGAATCTAAAGAAGAACAAGGAATTCACCTTCTCACTCACAGATGACCCCATGCTCTTTTACAAGGCTGCATTGACAGGTCACGACACACAGCAACCCGAGCTTCTAGAGGATGAACTTGTAGAGGAAGACGGCTTCTATTATCCAAAAAAGGCTACCCGTGTATTTTTTTGTAGAGTCATATCTACAAAGGACATCTCGATAAAAGATGCCTTCGGATCTGCAGATCTATTAACCGTGGAAGCGAGCATAGTCCGGGATACCGGAGAGGCCGACTTTATAGGTAGAGAAAACCACCTTGTCGATATCATGGTGCATCTGACTCGATACATCATATCTAACGAAGATAAGAAAGAAGCCATCAAGATGTATGTTGAAAGTATCCTGGAAGATGACGACTCACCCACTGCTAAAAAGCTGATCCAATGGATGGAGGAGCAGGGATGAAGTTCGATCTGCACGTACATTCAGAGCATTCACAGGATTCGAGATCATCTGTAAAAGATATATTAAAGATGGCCAAAAAACGCAGCCTACATGGTTTAGCATTTTTAGATCACAATACAATGGACGCATACTGGCAGGCGGAAGGTTCGGATCTTATTATCGTGCCCGGAGTTGAAGTAAGCACACCCCAGGGCCACGTGGGTGCACTGGGTGTTGAAGAGAGCATACGAAAGCAGCCTGACGTAAAGACGGCAGTCGAACGTATATACGACATGGGTGGGACCCCGATCGCACTGCATCCTTACCGTTTTTGGTCGGGAATAGGTGAGGAGGAAGTCAGAGCTCATAGATGGGGTGCGGTGGAAGGAATGAACGCTAGAACCTCTTCTAGAGATAATTTAAGAGCACAGCGTCTGGCGAAACAAATAGACTTGCCGATCATCGGTGGTAGCGATGCACATAATTTAGAGCAAGTGGGGATGGGTTACACCATCGTTAAAAAAGTAAATTCTTGGCAGGGACTTTTAGAAGAGATCAGATGCGGCAGAACTGAAGTGGGTGGGATCCACCGCTCTAAATCAGATACATTTCGATACGTAAAAAAAGCGGTATCTGAGTGGATGAGTCGAGGCTTCAGTCGGATGTGACACTTGTTCGGTAATATTCCATGATATACAGTAACAAAGCACCGATTGCCGCAGGTATCACTATATGGGATAAAGAGGGTTCGTTTAACATCGCTGTTTCTAAAGGCACTCGAAGACCGCCAAACATCAAGCCGAGCAGGAATGCCATCGTCATGGAGGTGGAGCGGTCGAGCAAGTATTCAAGTAGCTTAGCGAAGCCGAACAACCCCACCAATCCGCCGGATATGAATATGATTATGTTGAATGTATCTAGCGTGTTGAGGGCGTGGAGCATGTAATGATACTCACCGAGTAAAACCAGCACCAGTGAGCCGGATATTCCAGGTAATATCATGGATGCTACTGCAAAAACACCGGCTAAGAATATGGAAATAGGGTTATGGGAACCAGTCATACCGTTACCACCAACAACCACGAAGGCCACCAAGGAACCGATCACTCCTGAAAGAACCTCCCGTGCACCGATGGGGTCTATATAACGGTAGACCACGATGAGGGATGCCAGTATCAGTCCTATGAAGAAGGAGTAACTTGCAGTGGAGTAGGTTTCAAGTAAAAACTCCATGATCCTTGCCAATAGGAGGGTGGCTATGATCACACCTATACCTAATGGTACTAGGAATCTGAAGTCGATGTTGTTCCAATCTTCTTTAACATCTTCTCCTCTGATGAATTGGATAGGTAGTGTAAGCGGAAGGGTATTTATTGAATGTATCAACCGTCTGTAGATGCCGAGTATCAGAGCCATCGTACCTCCAGACACACCGGGTACTACGTTCGCTAGACCTATGGCTGTACCCTGCAGGGTCCGTTTTATAAAACTTATCTCTTTCATACCGCTATCACCCTGAAAGTAGCTTGTAGTTATATTGTTTTCCTTCAACCTACGTATCTTATGAGTAAAGGTAGGACCACAAAAAGTCCGATCCATGTTAATACGTTGGAGAATACACCTACCGTGAACACCCTGATTATATTGTTGGACAAAAACTCGTTGGGTGTGTCGCTGGACGTTAGTGTTTTCAAGTCTGCTATAGAGGGCTTACGCACCTTTAACTCCACATAGCCGGCGATCCACCCCGGACCTATCAATGTTAAAGACATAAAGGGTGCCAAAATAAAAGAAGTCAGGATCGAAAGAGGATGCCCTCTACCTAAAAGTGCCCCTAGAGCGGCCATGCCGCCGACAGCTATGAACCAGTATAACCAGGCTCGCCATATGTTCAATACGTCAGAAAAGATGAAAAGATATATCGCTAAACTGATGAAGAATGCCGGAGAGACAAAGCGTAGTGCACGAGTATATGCCTTTTTACTGATCTCTTCCAGATGCTCGAACCCGCTGTGTTTCCCCTTTGATCTTTCCACCCCCATGGCATCCTCGATCTCATCCATCACCGGGTCCATCTTACTGGAAGGTACCAGTGCGAGGACCCTACCGCGTTTAGAGGATTCGTATATCCTCTTTCCCATATACTCCTCACGTTCTTTACTAGCTGCCTTAGCTACCGATGGGGCGAAATTAGACACCCTTTCAATAACGCCCCCGACGAGGTCGTCGTGTTCCTCTAACTGCTCAACGCTTTTTTTTCTCTTCTCATCTGAAAAAGTGAGCATGGTTGATTTAAGGTACCAAAACATCTTCAACTTCTCACCAGGGGTCATACCTCTAAACGCCCTACCCAGTGTGAGAGATATATCCCTGTCGATGAGTTCTACGTCTACATCTAGCTCATCAGCGAAGGGAACCAATCTCGCTACGTCGCCTTCAGCGTTCAACCCTTTGAACCTCCGCAGATTCTCTCTCAAAGCCTCGGTGAAAGCCTGATAAACTAAGACCCCGGTATTCCCTTCTTTATACGAAGGCAAAAGCTGCTTTTCATCCCAATCTTTCTTTCCCAGGGCTTCAAAACGCTTATCGCAGAGTGCAAAGGCCACAGTGACAGGCCGGTACTCCGTTATCATCCTCAAAAGATCCTCTTCCAGCAGTTTTCCTCCTAGATAATCAACACCGACTAGGATGATACGGTCGCTGAACCTTTCTATCTTTGAGGCGCCCATTGTTATTCCACCACACACTAGGGCAATAAATGTTTTTTGAGAGATATTGCGCAACATTTATCCCATACCACGTTCTTTACCATTTAAAGTGATATAGATGCCACTCGATTCAGACAGATGCCATTTCTGCGGGAACTGGACTAAAGAACACACTCGCATCGGTGATAGGTCGGTATGTGAGGACTGCTTCAATGAACTAGTAACCAAGATAAAGGAAGCACTCTAACCGCCATTTATACCTTGTATATACAGATGAAAATTCACACTAAACTTTTTATAGGACTCCTTTTAATCAATCTTTCCCTGAAGAGGTTTCATACTCTTCGGAAAATTGAAGATGGTTCCTTAAGGAGGATAAAATATGGTAGAACTCCATGACCAAACACTGAGAGACGCGCACCAATCCGTCCTAGCTACCAGATTGAGGACGGAGGATATGGTTCCGATATGTTCTAAGATGGACGAAGTGGGCTTTCATTCCCTTGAGGTTTGGGGTGGAGCGACCTTCGACGCCTGCATAAGGTACTTGAACGAAGATCCGTGGGAGAGGCTGAGCACGCTGAAGGAACACCTACCGAACACGCCCCTTCAGATGCTGGAAAGGGCCATGAACATCGTTGCTTACAGGAACTTCCCCGACGACATGGTGAAGAAGTTTATCCATTATGCACATAAGAACGGATGTGATAATTTCAGGATATTCGACGCTCTAAACGATCTTCGAAACATGAGGGTCCCTATAGAGACCGCTAAGAAAGTGGGGGGTCATGTTCAAGGTTCACTTTGTTACACCATATCTCCTATACACACGGTAGAGAGGTATGTAGAGGACTTTAAAAAGTTAGAGAAGATGGGCTGTGATTCACTTTGTATCAAAGACATGGCAGGTATGATCTCACCCACTAGAGCTTATGATATAATCAAAGGGTGTAAGGATGCCGGTATAAAGATACCGATAGATCTGCACAGTCACAACACGTCTGGCATGACCGGACTATCTTACATGAAAGCTTGCGAAGCGGGGGTTGATATACTCGATTCATCGATATCTTCGCTGACTGGTGCAACGGGCCAGCCCCCGACGGAATCTATAGTCGCCGCTCTAAAGGACACCGAGTATGATACAGATTATGACATGGAATTGCTCATGGATATACGGGAGTACTTCAACGAAGTATGGAGAAAGTACAGCCATCTTCACCGTGACCAAGCTCTTAGGATCGATCCTTCTGTTACAATGCATCAGATCCCCGGCGGGATGCTATCTAACTTAGTAAGTCAACTTGAAAAGCAGGGTGCCGCGGACAGCTACGACGAGGTACTTAAGGAAGTTCCCAGGGTAAGAAAGGATTTTGGTTTCCCACCACTGGTAACACCTTCCTCCCAGGTAGTAGGTGTACAATCGGTCATGAACGTTAAGTTCGGTAGATACAAGAGGATAAC
This sequence comes from Thermoplasmata archaeon, assembly GCA_003560595.1. Taxonomy (GTDB): domain Archaea; phylum Thermoplasmatota; class Thermoplasmata; order Halarchaeoplasmatales; family Halarchaeoplasmataceae; genus Halarchaeoplasma. Next base: position 47,462 of record PWKY01000095.1, read on the forward strand.
TAACGATACGAAAGAGTACTTCAGAGGCATGTACGGTAAGCCCCCAGGGGAGATAACCGATGAGATGTACGAAACCATCCTCGGCCCCGATTGGAGGGACCAAGTCATAGACGATCGACCAGCAAGTTTGAAACAGCCGGAATTCAAGAAACGAAGGGACGAGCTGGATGATATGGGGTTGCTCAGAAAACCCGAGGACGCTCTCACCTACGGCATATACCCCGATATCGGATTAAAATTCCTTAAAGGAGATGTTACGGCGGAATTCACCTCTGATCAACTACCATTGAAGAAGCCTGAAGAGAAGACCGAGGTAATCCGGAGACCAGAGTATCCTTTACAAGGTAAGGTAAGGGTGGACGGAAAGAACTATCAGGTGAAGATGAAGAACCAGGACACGGTCACCGTAGATGGAAAGGATTACCGCATCTCAGTACTGTTCCCAGATGGTCAAAATAAATCTTCAACAAAATCAAAAAATAAATCGGAACCTTCGGGGGAAGAGATAGAAGTCGTCTCCCCTATGCTTGGTACCATACTTCGAATACCTGTAAGCGCGGGAGATAAGGTCAGTGCAGGGGACCCGATCGCCATACTCGAGGCAATGAAGATGGAGAACGACATAACCGCACCTAAGGATGGAACCGTCAAAGAACTGCACGTTAAGAAGGGAGAGGACGTCGAAGAAGGCGCCTTGATAGCGACATTGGTGTGATAATATGAGTGCGCTAGAAGTCATATTGATAGGACTTGCAGTAGTATTTGCCACCCTGACCATACTCACCTTGAGCACCTATCTATTTGGATGGATAATCAACAAATACTTCGTTAAAGAGGAAGATGACAGAGCTAAAGTAGCTGCCATCGTAGCAGCCATACGATCAAGGGGTGTGCGTTAGATGTTCGAGATGGGCATATTCGCCCTCACGTGGCAAAACGTAGTCATGCTTTCAGTCGGACTGCTGCTTATATATCTGGGTGTAGAAAAGAACATGGAACCACTTCTGCTGGGTCCCATAGGTTTCGCGGTCATACTAGCCAATCTGCCGCTGACAGGTATAGCAGAACCAAGCGGACTTTTAAATATAGTTTATTCCGAACTGATCGCTACGGGTATCGTACCACTGATAATATTCCTAGGTATCGGGACCATGACCGACTTTTCACCATTACTAGCTAATCCGAAGACGTTTTTACTTGGAGCCGCAGCCCAGGTGGGCATATTCCTCGCTTTAGGGCTTGCTATCTTCATAGGCTTCGATCTGAATGCAGCTGCATCCATAGGTATAATCGGCGGTGCCGACGGTCCAACAGCGATATATGCGGCCACAAGACTGGTCGGGGACCGCCCCGGCATCATCGCCGCGGTCACGGTTTCAGCTTACTCTTACATGGCCTTAGTACCTATAATCCAGCCACCGATCATCAAGGCTTTGACAACAAAGGAACAGCGTAAGATCAAGATGGGCAAGATGAGGAAAGTTAACAGATTAGAAAAGATCGTATTCCCTATCGGCGTCACCATCATAGTCGGTCTCATAGTTCCCTCCGCTTTACCTTTAGTCGGTATGCTGATGCTGGGGAATCTGTTCCAGACCTCTGGCGTTATGGATAGACTATCAAAAACAGGTGGTAACGCCTTGATGGACATAGCCACCATAATGCTCGGACTTGGAGTCGGCTTCCTCATGACCGGGGACACGTTCATACAAGTGGAAACACTTAAAATACTGCTGCTTGGAGTTTTCGCCTTCGCAACCGCAACCGCAGGCGGTACCCTTTTCGGACAGATATTCTACAAACTGTCTGGTGGTAAGATCAACCCCATGATAGGTGCGGCTGGAGTGTCTGCGGTACCCATGGCATCACGTGTAGTTCAGAAGATGGGCCAGGATGAGGATCCAGGCAGCCATCTGTTGATGCATGCCATGGGCCCCAACGTGGCCGGAGTCATAGGTTCTGCCACTGCGGCGGGTATACTGATAGGATTACTTGGGTGATAAAATGAAAAGCGAATTCATCAAAAAAGGAGAAGAGAAAGAAAGGAAAGAAGTGAACGGTAAGTTATTCCGTCTGCTTCAAAAATCCACTGCCATGGAATCGATAATCGCCGAACTAGACGTTGGTGTGCAGTCAGAAACCTACCGGCATAAAGGAGAGGAAGTACACCTTGTTCTAAGTGGTAAGATCGAATACATGGTAGGTGACGAAGTTTATATCATGGAAGAAGGGGACGTCCTTTGGCACAGATCGGACGTCGATCACCTAGCTAGAAACATAGGCGATGTAAAAGCAGTTTACATCACCATCAGTTCACCACCGACCTTCATGTGAGGTGTGTATCATAAAAGTATATCGGGTGGATAAAACAACGTCGACCAACGACCTTGCTAGAAGTTTAAACGGAGGTAGTGAGGATTTTGCAGTGGTCGCTGAAGAACAGACTTCTGGGCGAGGCCGATTAGACCGCAAATGGATATCACCCAAAGGTGGACTCTATTTTTCGATCTGTACTGAACATGAACCTTTATTGCCGTTGAAGGTCGGCGCTGCGGTTGCCCAGACCTTGGATGACCTGGGTGTGAAACCGTCGCTTAAATGGCCCAACGATGTTTTGGTCGATGATAAGAAAATTTGTGGCATATTGGCAGAATCTGTCGGCCGCAGAGCAGTGGTAGGTCTCGGTGTCAACATCGATCGCTCCCCAGTAGAGGGGAGTACTTGTATCCACTCGGTGCTGGGACGCCCACTTGCTTCTGAAACTGTAATGAATGGGATCATCACAAGATTCAAACGTATCACTCATGTGATGGATGACTACAAAAGGTATTCATCTACAATAGGTAGTAATGTGATGATCGAAACCCCCAGCGGCAAAGTGACGGGTATCGTTGAAGATATCGATGAAAAGGGTAGGATAGTTTTGGATAATGGACGTAAGATAATATCTGGCGACGTGATCCACCTTCGAAGTAAATGAATCAATCTTGATCTAATGCGCTCCAAAGTATGGCTATGTCCTTTCTATCGATCCCCTTTATCAAATATAGAACTCCCACATAGACTAGGAACGAAACAGTAAGTATTGGTAACAACCCTATATCTACAATCGGTACAAAAAGTAGTGCACCCATGGCAAGGCTGGCGCAAAATGGTTTCCATAGGTATGCCAATGGTAGTGGTTCTAGGTACTTAGAAACTCGATGATAGTTAGTCAAAAAGTGGATCATCTCTGCCAAAACCAGTGCCATGGCCGCCCCTATAACTCCGTAGTTCGGTATCAATAAAAATGCGGCTATCACCAATGATATGGACGATATGAACAAATTGGTAGAAGCTTCTGAAGTTTTATCACTAGACCAAAGTGCTATCTTTAAACTGCCGTTCATGAATAGGAACGGCAGGATCCATACCATGGTTCGAAATACGGGTACAGTATCCATAAACTCAGCCCGATATATAAGGCCTAAAACGTCTTCGGTGACGATATAGAGCGCCATGGTGATAGGTAGACCGGATATAAGCATGTACTTCATCGATCTTTTGTAGGTGCGGTTCAGTACCTTGACCCCTTCTTTGTATTTCCTTGAAAATACTGGGTATAGTGCTCTGCCGAAGGAGTAGGGTACCACTCCTAAAAATACCACTATCTTCCACCCCGCACTGTACACACCGGTTGCATAGTCGCCTTCCATCACCGTTAATAGTAGAACGATCACGTGCCCGTAAAATACTGCAAGGAGTACGAAGATCGTGAAAGGTATGGTGGTCTTCAAAGAATTGGGGATGCTATGATATTTGGGCTTGATCATCCTCTCACCGATGACTAATTTATAAGCAACTAATGATATCAACAAATTAAGAAGATAAGATAACAGTAAAAGCCTGAGTATGTTCGTTAGGTCCAACCCCATACTGATGGCGGTGAAACCTATACCCAGATATATACTTCTATTTATCATCTCGGTGATACCCTGTATATCCATACGTTCATGTGCTTGAAAAATTGCACCGAAAGAACCGGAGATCTTTTCGATACTCAACATAACGCCTACTAAAAGCAGTATCCCCAGGGTCATATCGGTATCTAGATAGGATATCAGAAGATGATACAGGATCATCAATATCCCAAAGTTAAGTAGGCATAATAGTAACCTGCTTGCCAATATAGTTGAAAGTATCTCTGAAGTACGTTTTGGTGCTCTAGAAACCTCCCTTATGGCCATCTCATCAAAACCGAAATCCACCATCACCGCCGTTATGTATGCGATGGCGAAAGCTAAGTTGAAGATACCGAAACTAGCGGGGAGTAGATGATTAGCTAAGAGTATAACGAAAAGAGCTGTCAGCACTCTAGAGACTAACTTTGCTATCATCAACCAAGATGTGTTCCTAGCTATCTTTAAGTCGGCTTTCAATATTATCGTAGGGGTAGAGTGATAGAATCTATAAAAAATCCTCGATAAGTTTTATCATCCAAGATGTGACGTCGATCTTATCCTTCAACAAACGCTGCCAACCCTCGGTTATATCTTTTTTTAGCATGACATCTGCGCATCGGAGTGCTTTCTCCAAGGAACTCACGGTTTTCCCTAAACCGTATCTATTCTCCTGATCGTCAAGGTAGCATCTTCCAACCCGTGAAGCATATACCCAGGGTACACCAAGAACTCCAGATTCCGAGGCCGCAGTCGCTCCTTCACCCACGTACAGTGCGGCATGAGCCAAGAGGTGATGATATAGGTGTTCTGGGATATTCATACGAAATCGGTCTAATTTTGAAGGTAGAGGCGATTCCGAATCGACGATCACCTTTTTATATTCACTCAGTCCCAATATCAGCTGGACCTTCTCTTCCTCCGACAGGGCCCCCTCTCCCTCCTGGTGACTGGCATCTAGAGACGACAAGCGGACCACGATATATTCTCCAATTTCTAAGCCCAAATCCTCTATAATAGATGGGTCGGGTTCAAATCGGTCTGGATGTAGATAGGCAAGTTCGTGATATCCAGGATAAGGTCTGTGTTTGTGTGCAGGAACCGGTGCACGGTAGCAGTCAGGAGTAGCTACTACGGTGGCAAAGGGAAATGTTAGCATGTTGGTGAACCTGGCGTTTTCTGTATCTGTAAAGTCGATGGAAGGAACACCCAAACAGGCCCCGGCATGAACTGAGTATAAACCGCCTATGGAAAGTGTGAGATCTGGCTTGAATCTACGTGCTATATTGATCAATCTGATATCGTTTGCCATCACACCCCATGCCTTCGCCGGTCTATTGGGGTACGTTTTACCAAATATGCTATATGTGATATCGAAAAGATCCAGCAGTTTTGTGGTATTTTCCCTTTCCTTAACACAGACCAAGCACTCATGCCCTTTACTTTCAAGCTCAGCTATGAGGTGCCTGAAGAAATGCACGTGCCCCGGATGACCCATTACCACTAGTATCTTCAAACTTCCACCTGAAAGGTCATCGATGGTAGAGGATATAAAATTACCTTACATGTTGAGTCGAAAGGCGATCTGCTATCAGAAGATCAAATAGACTAAGTGAAAGTCGCTCAAAAGAAATCATGCAGCTTGTCCCTTCGGTAAAGATCGAGCTGGCTCACGGTAGCGTTCTTAGTCCTCTTTAAAGCAAATAGTACGGTTTCCGCCACCTCTTCCGGTTCAAGCATCTCACCTTCATTAAATTTATCTTTATAGAGTGTACCGTCCTCCGAGGGTATCTCCGTTCTCACTTCGGAGGGATTGACCAGGGTAACGGCAACTCCATCTTTTCCAAAGATGGCTTCTATACTGTGTGCGAACCCCTTTACCCACCATTTTGAAGAAGCGTATATCGGGTTGAACGACCTTGGATGGTTAGAGTCGAAGCTTCCGATGAATACGATGTTACCTTTAGACTCCTTTATATATGGTAGAGCCTCCCTGGTGGCGTAAAAGGTTCCATCAACGTTGGTCTCCATAACCGCCTTATAGTCCTCTGTTGAAAAATCCTCCATATCTCCGTATCTGATCACTCCAGCGTTATTGACCAGTATATCTAAACCGCCGAAGTGCTCTACGGTTTTACGCATCATGCTTTTTACATCTTCTTCCTTCCGTATGTCTGTCGGAACAACGAGTACATCTTTTCCTTTGATCCTATCCGCGACTTCTCTAAGTTTGTCCTCGCTTCTTGAACACAACACCACTTTACATCCTTCCTCGGCCAGCTTTATAGCGATATGCTTACCGATACCAGCGCTTGCGCCGGTTATCACTGCCTTTTTACCTTCTAGAGATGATGACATGATGTTTCAATAGGTAAAACACGCTAAATAATTTATGAAAGCTTACTCTATACTGTTCAGAGGTAGAGAACCCCACAGTTCTACTGCAGGGGAGGATGTCACTTAGGCAAGTTACTGTACATGGAACTTGGATGGAGATACAAAAAAGAGACTATGATCGAATGATGAAAAACGAATTACAATGGGGGTGCTGGAACTCACTCCGTATCGCTCCGCTTCCAAACTTTTTTCTCCAAACAAAAGTTTGGGCACGGGGGCCCGCAGAAAACAAAGTTTTCGAGTGGGCCAGTGGAAATCAAAGATTTCCACGGAGTGCACTAATTTGATAAAATTTGTGTGCAAGCGGAAGGTTTCCTTCCGTGTAGTGCCGCCGCTTTTTTCTCCGGAAAAAAGTGGGGGCACGGGGATTTGAACCCCGATCAACGGGTTTCCTCCACGTGAAGAGCGACTTCACGCGTGTTGTCGGATTACGGGTCACCGCTCCAGTTATTCATCATCCCAGAGGGATCATAGATCCCACTTCACACCAGAATTTAAAAATTCAGGCGATCCGATGTAAACCGGTCAGCAAACCCAGTTGGCGATCATTCCACGTAACTGGAGCCCATGAGGATGCCGAGTTACCCTATACCCCCTATGGGGATTGTGGATAGGAGTATTCCCTTTTTAGACTTTTTGGATAAGGACATTCCGAAAATTGATAAACCACCATCACTTTCCCTTCAGCATGGTGAGGAAGAGACCCTTAGGTGTGATCCTCCTTGGTATCTATCTGATACTTTACGCACTTCTAGCTTTCAGTATGGCCCAAGGTTATCTAGCTAGAGGCGACTTCCCCCGGGCTCTTAAAGGATACGAACCGTTCTTGTGGGGGCTTGGATACTACGCCTTAGGTGTGATATACATATTCATAGCGGCAACTCGTTTGATAGCTGCAGTCGGCGTCCTCACTCTTAAACGTAGAGCCTGGAACACAGCTTTCATATTGATAACCATCGGCATGATAGTTGATATACTTCAGGGCCATGGGGTCCCACTTTTACTCGGAATAATCGCCCTTATTTACCTTATCATCGTTAAAGATAAGTTCAGGTATTCGTGAAACTCATCTCAAAAGACCAACCGTGAGTGATGGCAATCCGTGTTTTATCGGCCTTCTAGAGGTTTCTGTTGTAAAGTCTCGATGCCATCGTTCATAGTAAACGAAGGCAGTGAGTGTTATAGTCGGGTAGATGAAGGAAAAATAGATAATCAGATTTTCCAGTACACCGCCGATATCCCGCAGCAGAGTGTAAAGCGTAAACAAAAATATCAGAAATGCTAGCACACCTCCTACAGATTTTAACCTGATGTTGACCTCGTGGCCCAGTGTGATCACTTCTTTACTATTTTCATCGATATAGTATAGCTTACTATCTGAGAGGATACGTATCGGGACTGTTATGGATACCAGAACCGGTGCGAACAACAATACAAGGAAAACCATCCCGCTGGACGGGTCGCCGGTATCGCTCAGTATCAACCCGATTATAGAGAATGCGATAACCGTTGGAAAGAAAGAATCCGACAATGAGCGGTAGAAAACGTCCCACCTTTCGTAGGGGATCCCCTTTTTGTTTCTTAGTGCTACCACCTTTCTATCTCCTCCCGTCTTTCTCAACAATCTCTTATGCATCTTTAGATACCAGAGTGTAAAAGTAGGAGTTAATCTCCCAACCAAGTACCAGGAGACGGATCCAGCAACGACTCCAACCATCATCAAAAAGAACAGCCCCGGCACTGTCGTGATTATCGCTAACGGTATCAAGAACACCATCAACAGGAGTATAAACCACAATTTTTTACCGATATTCCACCCCATGCTCCTTCACACCTTATGACGTCTGACGAACATCGTTACCATCCATTTAACGTCGATACCTATAAAAAAGTTGGTGGAAAAAATCGACTTGAATTATAAGCTATACTCGCAAATGGTTTTGATCATCGAACGGGAGGTTACTAGGGCCACATAAATATTATATCTACAGACAAACAATCCTCCTTTGTTTAGACACTTTATATGTCTCTTTACTATACATGCTAAACTGCATGTGATATATCTATCCCGGATATATTTGATTTGAATAACTTAAGGAGATAAACGAATATATATATGTTAAATGGTATATATCATTACTATTAGAAAACTTTATATCATCCGTTCTTCCTTTTAATCATAATAAACTTACACAGAGGGTAAAATATGAAAAGAAATACGAGGATCATAGCTAGTTTGGTAGCAATAGCATTGCTTTGCTCAGTGCTAGTACCACTGACCGTTGAAGCGGAAGCAGGAGTTCCAGAGTGGGATAAAGGGGATACATGGGCTATGCATTATGATGAAAGCATCAGCACTATGTTCGCACCGGGGCTAGATATGATAGATGTAGAGATGCTAGAAGATATAATGGACGAAGAAGGTGAGCTCGAAGATCTCGACATGGATATCAGCGGAAATCTCGAAGTCTCACTAGTGATGGAAGTTACGGAAGTAGGTGACGAAAATTACGTTGTAGATATTGATATAAACGCAGAAGCATCTGCCAACATCGATTTAGAGATCACGGGACAGATGCCGAAGGAAGGAACCACTGATCCCGACGATACTGAGTCTAGAACTATAACAGCCATTGGTAGTGTGTCCTTCTCGATGGAGGTTGCTGGAGAACTAGTCTTCAGAAGATCTGACCTAGCACTTGTAAGTGCGAAATATGATATGGATATGTCCGTCATCGGCTCTATCGAAGTGAACAACTTCATGGATATCGAAAAGGCTATGGAAGAAGAGATATTCGAGTACACGGACTACGAGTTCGGAATCGAGATCACCATGGAAGCAAACGTTGATGTCTCCTATGATCCACCTCTAGATATGTTCAACTTCCCGATGGAGGAAGGAAAATGGACTGCATCATCAACTGTTACCACTACTGGACAGAGTATAACGACTACGGATATCACAGGAATTCCAGATTCATTGAAAGAGATGATGGATATGGAAGAAATGCCCATCATAGAGGAAGAAACTATAGATGAGGTAGAAGAGATAGAGATGGATATTGAGAGCACTTCTGGTACCATGGTTTTAGATGACGGTGAGATAGTAGATGTCTACGTCCTAACTGCAATAGAGGATGACTCATATGATGATGAGCCAGAATTCAAGATGTTCTACTCTCCGAAACACGGCAACATAATATCCGCAACTTTGTCTTTCGCTGACACACCCATGGCAGAGTACATGACAGAGGATCAGATACAACTAATGCCTGTGGACCCATCCGAACTCGAAGACGACGACAACGGTATACCGTTTATCTCAACCCAGCTGATGCTTTTGTCCATTTTAGGTGCAGTTGTAATAACTACGCTATGGAAGAAGAACAAAGAGGGGTATTGAGGCCCCCTACCAAACCCTTTTCTTTTTTATTATGACAAAGCTTAAATTAAGGTTGTTTCATGAATCTATTAGAAAAATGACATCTGGAGAGGTACGGGTACATGGATCATGCTTTGTCCGTTAAGAACGTCTATAAATGTATTGGAGATTTCGAACTTTCAGATATCAACTTCGATATCAGACGTGGGGAGGTGATGTTATTAGGTGGAAAGAACGGATCTGGTAAAACAAAGCTGATGGAAACCATTTCATGCATTTCAACACCCTCGAAAGGTCGTATAAAATACTTCGACAACACGGTTTACGATGGTAAAATAAAAAAGAAGAACCTCAAACACGCAAACAGAAGGCTTGGAATACTCTTACAGGATGAGAGATTGTGGGACAGTTTAACCGTGCGAGAGACATTCGATACATTTTCGACACTCTACGGCACCGAAGATCCTGAGAGATATTATTCCAAGTGTCCACTGATCAAAGATGAATTGAATAAAAAAGTAGGTGTTTTATCTGACGGAAAAAAACAGCTCATCAAATTTCTATTGAGTATAGGTCATAACCCAGACATCATCTTCCTTGACGAACCTTCATCTTTCCTCGATGATCGAGTGAGAAGATGGATACTAAATAAAATAAAGAGATTAAAGTCTGCAGGCACCTCTTTTTTGATAAGTATAAATCTACTTTGGGAGGTAGGTGAGATCGCAGATAGGATGATGATAATCGAAGATGGGCAGATCAAGAACATAATCGATGATTTCCATGATTATTATAATGGCAACCTTTTAGTTTCTGATAACGTTCTAAATAATACCCCCGATTGTTTATCAGTAGAACCAGGACACAATACCATCATTACAAAAGATGGGCTAGATATTGCTGTGCTCGGTATAGGAAAAGACGATCTTTTGGAAGTAAGACGGCCTGCACTAGGTGACTTCTACAGAGTTAAGGGGAGAGATAGATGAAAAGAACTCCCTTCAATGCATTTATGAAAGCCCAGGTAAAAAGACGTATCCGAAACAAGCGTTTTTTAGTTTGGGTGGTCATAATGCCTATCATACTGATGGGGTCTCTCCATCTGATATGGGAAGGTCAGGGAGTACAACCACATATCGTTGTTTTCAACCAGGACGACTCAAACATGTCTGTTGTTGCCCTTGGTATATTGAAATCACAGGAGGATTTAGAAGTTCATGAGGTGTTCTCACTAGAAACCGGGATCGATGAGCTGAGGAAAGGCGATGCAGAAGCCTTCGTCGTAATTCCCCGGGATTTTGGTGCTAAATGGGACCAGATCGGAGAAGATGATTTTGAATCAATCGTTTTCGACGTGTACTACACAGCAGGTGAGCAGGAAGAGAAATTGATAAACCTTATCTTGAAAGGGGTGGTCGAAGATATAAATCGATTCGTCGAAGGTGATAAACAAAGGCCTGTCGAGATCAATTCTCGCAGACTCAGTCTTAACGGCGGCGCTACTTCGGATATGTTACTACCGGCAGGAATAATCATAATAAACGTACATATCGGTGTTTATGCATCGAGTACGGATATATCTAGGGTGAAAGAACATAATCTATGTAAAAAAATCAAGGTAGGTCCAAAAGACCCTATCCATCCGTTGATGGGTATGATAATCATCGATTCTGTATTCACAACTGTAGCTAGCATGATCGCGTTGATATCTGGGATGGTCCTGTTTGATTTGAGTATATCTTATATCGCCTTGTTAGGTTCTATCTTATTGTTCTTCTTGTCTAGTATCTTATTCTCTATGATAGGTCATGTCATTGGAAAACACTCCGACGCTCAGACCTCTGCACAGAGTATAGCATCCATGGTGATCTTTCCTCTGATTTTCTTTTCCCAGGCCTTTTTGTTTTCTAGCATATTTCCTAGGTACGTCAGTAATATTGCTACATATCTGCCAACGTATCCACTAACTGAAGGTATGAGGCAGCTTTACTTTTACCAAATCTCAATACTTGGATTCATGAGTCTATTATTCATATGTGCGCTATGGTTGCTGTTGTTCTTCCTGATAAGTTATCATCTAGAAAATAAAAGAAGGTAGATGCGTCAAAATAATTCTATTCGATCTTACCGGCTCTGCGAGTATTCATCTATCTTCTTTCTCAGTTTTTTGTACTCTTCGAAAAAAGACTCCCCAAGCTTATCGACTTCCTTTTTTAGGTCCTCCCATTCATCCTCATCTTCGATATCCATAAGCTTATCCTTGGTAGCCTCCCATTTCGAACGTACTTCACCGATCCGCTCTTCATACATTACCTTTGCATCTGCGGTGGCCTTTCTAGCCTTGGCTTCTAACTTATCGATATCCGCCTTCCAAATATCAAGCTGTGCCTTCAATTTCTCTACATACGCGTCTTTTTTGTTCATCATCAACCTCCTTGTTTTAATATAACATATATGGAAAGGCGTATAAAAACTATGCCCTAACAAAAGATATTTCAATATCCCGAAACATGTTAAAACATGAATAAAGTGATTTTCCATCTACACGATAAGGATAATATAACTACAGCTTTCAGCAACATCAACAATCTGATCAAAGATATAGAGAAAGATCTCTCCATAGTACTCTTGATGAACGGTGACGCAGTGAAAAACATGTGTGATGATAAGAATAAAAACAAGGTATCACACTTTCAAAAGAAAGGTGTTGACTTCAAGGTTTGTGGGAACAGTTTGAAGGCCTTCGATATAGATAAAACGGACCTTATATCAGACGTCTCCATCGTACCCGCTGGTGTGGGTGAACTGGTAAGAAAGCAAAACGAAGGATGGGCTTACATAAAGATCTAAAAAAACACCGGTACTCATAGTGCAGCCACCTTTTCAACGTACTCTTCGATATCGAATTTTCTTTTTAGACCGTTGGCGTTCATATACCTCACCTTACCGTAGATATTCCGCTCTTTCCAGGCCTGGTCGTGTTTACCAAAACACCACGCAACACCAGCGTATCCATTTGGATCTCGGCCATCGAGTTCGTATTTGTTGTTGAGGTAGAGCGCTGTTTTGTAAGCCTCTTCCGGACGCTCGCTCCATTCAAGCATCTTCTTACCCCAATACATCCGCATGTATCCGTGCATCTTCCCTGTTTTCAGCATCTCTTTCTGAGCAGCGTTCCAGTAATCGTCATGGGTCTTTCCCTCTTCGAATTCTTTTCGTGAATACACGTATTCACGTTCATCCTCCATATGCTGCTCAAGAGTTTCAGAGGCCCATTCGGGCAAACAATTTATGTTGTCATGCTCGCTGTTGTAATAGACAAAGTTGAAAGCCAGTTCCCTACGGATGATCAATTGTTCCAAATATTCATCGACACCGTATCCGCCCTTCTCTTTAACTTTAAGAGCTATGTAGATCGGTGATATCTGGCCGAAGTGTAGGTAGGGACTCATATTGGATAAACAGTCCTTAGACGGATCGTTACTGCAATCCGGATAATCGATCAGCTTGTTTTCGATGAAGTACTGCAGCTGCTTTTTTGCATTCTCAGTACCACCTATACCCTGGGCAACAGGCTCAACACTATTGTCTATATCCAACCTACTGAGTATTTTATCTAGATCTATCTTGTCAAAACTAAGGTCCAGTGAAGGATGTTTAACCTCCCGTTCTTTCAGCGGGATAAGGTACTTTTCCAGCTGTTTATTGATCTTCGGCCTTATGGTCCTGGCTGCATACTCTTCCTTTGAAGAGGCCTCTTCTACGGGAACTACCAGGTCGGTTTCCACTTCCACCGATGGAACATCGAGCTTGTCCATCAGCTCAGTCCTCCATCCTCTGGTCTGAGGAAGATAAGGCTTATCCACGATCACCTCCGAAGCCTCATCGGAAAGTTCAGCTACGCAGCCAACCGGTTCCGAGTATCTTACAACCATTTCTATCCCCCGCTCTCTGAGAACTGTTTCAACCTCTCGTAAACCCTCTAACATGAAATGATAATGCCTTAAATTAGCGTTTTTGAAGTTATCCACCAAACAGAACAATACAACGACTGGGATATCAAGTTCATTCCCCCTATCGATAGCATGCTCCAGGGCATGATTGTATTCAGCTCGTTGAGCTCGCTGCATCCAGTATAGTACAAAATCTCCATCCTTTGGATCCTCATCGTTTAAAGGCTTCAAACGTTCCTCGGGTATGTCTTGTTTCATCTTCCACTCACACCGTTCTCGATGAACATCTATTCCATGGTTTAAAACATGTGTGCATCGAAAATCACTTTAAAAGCAAGTTTAGCGGACATCGTCAGAAAGCTACCGCTTTTTAACAGCACGCTAAAGCAAGTTTAGCGGACGCGACGGGATTCGAACCCGTGATATCTGGCTTAGAAGGCCAGCGCCATATCCAGGCTTGGCCACGCGCCCAGGATGATCTGAAAGTGGTTTTATAGGACTGATTGAAGGCCATCGCCATATCCAGGCTTTATCAGAGAGCATCTATGGTCTCTGATGTGCGGGGAAGGTGTTTTCATCTTCCCGGCAAGGCCACGCGCCCAGGATGATCAGTAACGACTTCATGCCAAGGTGGTAGTCTATCAGAACTTTATACTAGTATCTTGGCTTGTTTTAGACAGAGTTAAACACCATACTTACTTCAATAAAGAATTTTCCTATCCCTCTATATCCTCAACAGGCTCTTGGTTTAAGTCTTCCTCAATGAAATCTGCGTCGAGCTCTCCTTCCTCTATATCGATGATCTCTTCTTCCTCTTCCTCACCGATGACCTTTGACATAGCGATAAGTTTGTCATCCTTTTTCAACCGCATCACTCTTACACCCATGGTGTTCCTGCTCTGCAGGCTGATCTCATCAGCTACGGTACGTATGACCATACCGTTCTTGCTCATCAACATGATCTCGTCATCATCTTCTACCACTCGAGCGCAAACCACGTCTCCGTTCCTCTTGTTGGTCTTTATTGTGATCACGCCTTTGGCACCACGATGGGTCTTACGATATCTGCTGACTTCGGTCCGTTTGCCGTATCCGTTCTCCGTTAGGCTGAGTAGAATATCGTCATCATCCACCAGGGTCATGCTCACGACTTCGTTATCTCCTTCAACATCTGCGCCTTTGACCCCCATGGTGTATCTTCCGGTAGCTCTGACCTCTCCTTCGTCAAACCTCACCGCCTTTCCGTTCTTCGTGGCCAGCAGCACTTCGCAGTTACCATCGGATAATTTGGTATCAACCAACTTATCATCATCTTGTAACCTTATTGCCCAGATGCCGGTAACTCTAGGTCGGCTGTATGCAGACAAGGCGGTTTTCTTTATCTTACCCTTTTTAGTTGCGAACATCAGGTACTGATCTTCGGAGAACTCGCTCACCGGTATCAGGTCCTTGATCTTTTCGTCTGGTTCCAGTCGAGGAAGTAAATTAACGATAGGTCTTCCTCTGGACCTTCGCCCGCCCTTGGGAAGTCTGTATGCCTTGAGCCAATATACTCTGCCTTTGTTGGAGAAAAAGAGCAGGTAGTTGTGAGAGTTTGTCACGAACAGATCCACAACGTTATCTTCTTCCTTCGTATCCATACAGATCAAACCGACCCCTCCTCTTCTCTGCTGCCTGTATGTGTCGATGGTCAATCTCTTTATGTATCCCTTTTGAGTCAGGGTTACTACGTAGTCTTCGACCGGTATCAGATCCTCGTTCTCCATCTCAACTGCATCTTTGTCAATCGCCGTTCTCCTCTCATCTCCGTACTTATCTACCAGCTCTCTCAGTTCTTCCTTGATTATGTTGAATACCCTTTCTTCACTGCGAAGTATATCCCGATAATCCTTGATCTTTTCTTGTAACTCCTCGTATTCATCCTGCAGTTTCTCCCGTTCTAATCCGGTCAATCTTCTCAGCCGCATATTGAGTATAGATTGTGACTGAGCGTCACTGAGCAAGAATTTTGAACTCAAACGTGCTTTAGCTTCGTCCTGATCATCGGAACTTCGTATGATGCGTATAACTTCGTCAAGATTGTCCAGAGCAGTTAGCAAACCTTCAACTATATGCGCTCTTTCCTCAGCCTTTTTCAGATCGTACTTAGTACGCCTTTCCACCACATCTACGCGGTGGTCAACGTAGTACTGCATGGTATCCTTTAATGGAAGTATCTCGGGCTCATTATCGACCAGGGAAAGGTTGAGCACTCCGAAGGTAACTTCCATCTGTGAATGTTTGTAGAGCTTGTTCAAAACGACCTCGGGTATGGAATCTCTTTTAAGCTCCAGCACGACCCTGATACCGTCCCTATCCGATTCGTCCCTGAGATCAGATATCTCAGGTATAACATCATCCTTAACCAATCTAGCGAAGCTTTCGATCAGGTTGGATTTGTTGACCTGGTATGGGATCTCATCGATTATTATCCGGGCCTTCTTTTTCTTCTCTTCGATCCTAGCCTTTGCTCGTAACTTGATCTTCCCTCGACCAGTTTTATAGGCCTGGTAAACTCCTTCGTAGCCGTAGATTATCCCTCCGGTGGGGAAATCAGGTGCCGGTAGATATTCCATCAGATCTAACAACTCTATCTCAGGATCATCTATGAGCGCGATCAGCGCATCCACCAATTCGTTCAAGTTGTGGGGTGGAACGTTGGTGGACATCCCGACAGCTATGCCGGAAGACCCGTTCAGCAGGAGGTTTGGCAGCTTGGACGGTAGAACCTTCGGCTCTTCAAGCGACCCATCGTAGTTATCTCTAAATTCAATGGTCTCCTTCTCCAGGTCCTGAAGCATCTCTTCGGCGATGGACTCCAACCTCGCTTCGGTGTAACGCATTGCCGCAGCGGAATCACCGTCGATGGAACCGAAGTTACCCTGCCCGTCTATGAGCGGATATCGGAGTGAAAAATCTTGAGCCATACGGACAAGGGTGTCGTAGACCGCTTGGTCCCCGTGGGGGTGGTACTTACCCAGTACGTCACCCACAACCCTAGCCGCCTTTTTGTGGGACTTTTTGGAAGATAGCCCTTCCTGGTACATGGAATAAAGGATCCGTCTGTGAACCGGCTTCAAACCGTCCCTAACATCCGGTAGTGCCCTACCGACGATCACGCTCATGGCGTAATTTATGTAGGAATCCTTCATCTCTTCTTCAATATTCTTTTCTAGTACTTTATCTGCAAAATCAACTTCTGACATTTAACGACCTCACACATCGATATTAGTAGCCATCTTAGCGTTATCCTGGATGAATTCTTTCCTCGGTGCAACATCCTTTCCCATAAGAACGTCGAAGAGCTGATCCGCTTCTATCGCATCCTCTATGGTGACCTGTGCCAATATCCTATTCTCCGGACTCATGGTGGTATCCCATAATTCTGTAGGATTCATCTCACCTAAACCTTTGTACCGCTGGATACCCACTCCCCGGTTGCCCCATTCTTCCAGGAGCTCTCTTTTTTCTTTCTCGTTGTAAACGAACCTTTCAGCACGTCCCTTTTTAAGCTTATAAAGAGGTGGTTGTGCCATGTAAAGATAACCTTTGTCTATGATCTCTTTCATGTATCTGTAAAAGAAGGTGAACAGCAGCGTCCGTATATGCGCACCGTCCACATCTGCATCAGTCATTATTATGATCTTATGGTATCGGATAGAATCTGGATCGAATTCATCGTGGAATCCCGCTCCTAGAGCGGAGATGATGGAACGTATCTCCTTGTTCTCCAGCATCTTATCGATCCTGGCCTTCTCAACGTTGATGATCTTACCTCTCAACGGCAGTATAGCTTGGAAATTTCTATCCCTTCCCTGCTTGGCGGAACCCCCTGCAGAATCTCCCTCTACTATGTACAATTCAGAAACTTCCGGATCCGGGTTTGAACAATCAGCTAGTTTACCCGGTAGATCCATGCTCTCGAGTATCCCCTTCCGCCGTGTGAGCTCTTTAGCCTTCCTTGCAGCCTGCCTCGCCTTTGCGGCCATCAGTGCCTTTTCAATTATCACATCAGCTACACGAGGGTGCTCTTCGAGATAAGTTGTCAACTGCTCTCCTACCACCGACTGCACGATGCCCCTGATCTCACTGTTACCCAACTTCATCTTTGTCTGTCCCTCGAATTGGGGTTCTGGAAGCTTCACGTTAACGATGGAGGTCAAACCTTCTCTAAAGTCGTCCCCAGCAAGGTCTATATCCTTTGCATAGCCGTTCTTTTCAGCGTATTTTTTAAGCGTGTTTGTAAGGCCTGCTCTAAAGCCGGTCAGATGCGTACCGCCTTCCACCGTATGTATGTTATTGGCGAAGGGGTATATGTTCCGGGTGGAATAGGAATCTGAAAGATACTGCATGGCTATCTCAACATGCACTCCATCCATCCTATCTTTGAAGTATATCACTTCAGGATGTAGTACATCTTTTCCTTTATTTAGGTACTCAACGAACTCTACTATCCCCCCTTCTGCGAGAAATTCCGCTCCCTCTCCAGTCTCCTCATCTTTTAGGTGTATCTTCAAGCCCTTGTTCAAAAATGCCAGTTCTCTCATCCTTCGCTTAAGCGTATTGAAGTTGAAATCTAGAGTCTCAAATATATCATGATCTGGCTTGAACCTAACAGTGCTGCCGTTCCTTCCTTCTATACTCCCCTCTGTAACCAGCTCTGTAACGGGTTTCCCCCTCTCATACTTTTGTTTGTAACGGTTACCTTCTCTCCTTACCTCCACCGTGAGCCACTTTGAGAGTGCATTGACCACAGAAACGCCGACACCGTGCAGACCTCCGGAGACTTTGTAGCTCTTACTGTCGAACTTACCACCTGCATGGAGTTTTGTCATCACTATCTCCACACCCGGTCGGCCGTACTGTGGGTGCACGCTTACAGGTATACCCCTACCGTTGTCTTTAACGCTGACACTACCGTCCTCGTGTAATATTATATTGATCTCATCGCAGTACCCGCCCATGGCCTCATCTATGGCGTTATCTACAACTTCATATACAAGATGATGCAGTCCTCTTTCATCAGTACTGCCTATATACATGCTGGGACGTTTTCGAACAGCGTCCAAACCTTCCAGAACTTTGATCTTATCAGAATCGTAAAGATCCTTTTTCTCCATAATCGTTTTATCTGACATTATTGAACCACCGGAATTTGATAAGTCGGGCTAACGGTTTCAACAGTGCATCCCGACTGCGATAACGTATCGCGTATTATACACATAATCCACAAGAAGGCCGAGTATATTAATCTTTCCGACCTCTACTGGGTATAAAAAGGAAAGCCTACTCCGCTTATCTAGATTTTATACCTTTGAGCAATTCCTCCTTCGCCTCTTTATCTAGCTTTTTTTGGAATAGATGATCCACTATCAATCCTATGGCTATCAGAGGAAATGTTAACCATATCAATACTGCATAGTTAAACAGAAAAGAGATCAGTATGAGCAACCCGGCCGCAGCTGCAAGTATATATGGAATAACCCCTTCAAGTGTGATATCATATTCAAGGACTTCCATCTCCTCGGCGCAGAAACTACAAGTTTTATTCTTACCCTTGACATTTTTACAATCCCTACATATGTATCTCCGGGGCATGTTAAAGGGATATACAAGCGCTATTTGATATTTTTGAATATATATGGGATCCTATACACCTATCAAGACAGTATAGATCCCAACGCGATCTCAAGGGCAATTCTTATTTTGCACATCGTGATAACAGAGATATAGATATGGCTAGTGATCTTCAAAAAAAGGTGTCGGAAATATTCGATGATTTTTCTATGGTATTAGAGCAGGAGCCGAGTATCGGCTCGATAACAGACGAAATGAGAGCGGTCATGGAAGAAGTCAAAAGATTCGACGCCCCCTATAATCTCAAATTAGAGGATCCTAAATATTATGTTCTTTTCTCTATCGTTTCTTTAGCCGATGGTGACCCCTATGCTGCTGAGGATTGGGCTAAAAAGAGTTTAAAAATAAAGAAAACGTGTCACGGGTTGATAGCTAGAGGTAACGCACTATTTAAACAGGGGGATCACAAAGGGGCGTTAGGAGTTTATGATGGGGCCCTAGAGTACTGTGATAATAAGGCGAATGTGCAACTATACCGATATAGAACATTGAAAAAAAGAGGTATGCACAAAAGAGCTATAAAGGCTCTTGAAAAAGCATTTAAAGATCAACGAAGTCATGAAATAATGGGTGAGTATGCCGATACTTTGGTAGATATAGGTGAGATCGATAGGGCTGAAAAGTACTATGAACGTATCGAAGAGATCACCGGCACAGACGAAAGAAGAAAGAAAAAGGCACAAGGTCTATTAGAAAAAGCCGGATCCCAGTCCCTGCCTGATGAATTCGATAAAGTACTCACCCTGGATAAAACGTGCAAAGAAGCATGGTTGGGTAAGGCCAAAAGGCATTGGAACCTTGGTGAGAACGAAGAGGCAATAAAGTGTTTAGAATCGTCTAGAGATCATCTGCAAGATGATTCCATCGATGATCTACTCAAAGATTACAGGGGCAATACCCCGATATTGAAGGAATGTCCTTCCTGTGGAGGCGATGGAGGTTGTTCGAACTGTCAGGGGAGTGGAAACTGCGGTGGTTGTAAGGGAAGCGGCAACTGTCCCCGCTGCGGCGGTACTGGTAATTGTGCTGATTGTAGAGGGACAAGGGAGTGCCCTGACTGTGAAGGAAAGGGTAAATCGGGGTTGATATTCAGATGTAAAAAATGCGGTGGTACCGGTGTATGTCCTGATTGCGATGAATACGGGGTGTGCAAAGAGTGCGATCGATTGGGTGTTTGCACCTATTGCTCCGGGTCCGGTAACTGCGGGGACTGTAATGGAAGCGGCGTTTGCCGAAGGTGTGATGGGAAGGGGGAAATCGTAGAACGAAGAAGTCAATAGCTATCGAAAATCGCCGAACATTTTTTATTTATGGGGATGTTGATGCTGATACGGTGGTTCCATGGAGGATAAAAGAATCAGAGAACATCCAGTACTGGAGTTCGAGCGTGGTCATGAGATACATTTTGATTTCGAGGGCGAAGAAGTAAAGGCCTACAAAGGCGAGACCATAGCCGCCGCTCTGTATGCAAACGGACTTGTCAAATTCACCGAGAGCAAACACCATCACCGGCCACGTGGTTTTTTCTGTGCCATCGGTAAGTGCTCCTCTTGTATAATGACCGTGAACGGGATACCGCATGTGAGAACATGCGTTACGCCGGTTGAAGAGGGGATGAAGGTGAAGAGACACGGTGCCCTTCCAGAGTTCCCGAAAGAGGTCCCACCCTCTTCACCGGAAGCGAAGGAATCCAAAGTCGATATCGCGGTTGTAGGCGGCGGTCCTGCCGGTTTATCCGCAGCCATAATAGCTGCACAGCATGGGGCTGATGTTCATCTATTCGACGAAGGGGACCACCAAGGTGGACAGCTGGTTAAGCAGACGCATCAGTTCTTCGGCAGTCATCTCGAGGAGGCGGGTACGAGAGGGATAGACCTTGCAGAGGATCTACTCCGGGAAGCAAAAAAGGCAGGGGTTAACCTGCATCCTGGAACCACGGTACTTGGATACTATCCCGAGAAAACTTTGGCGGTAGAGTCTAAAAACGGGCTCGAGATATATCACACGAAGGGTATCGTGTACGCCACCGGTGCTGTGGAGAACTACTTGGCATTCGAAAACAACGACCTCCCTGGTATCTACGGGGCCGGAGGTGTGCAGACGCTGATGAACGAATACGGTATCATACCAGGTGAAAAAGTGCTGATGATCGGATCCGGTAACGTCGGTTTGATAGTTGGCTACCAGCTGCTGCAGGCCGGTGTGGATGTTGTCGAGGTGATAGAGGCCATGCCCAACTTCGGTGGATATCAGGTACATGCATCTAAACTGAGAAGGGCCGGAGTTCCCATAAGTACAGCGCACACTATCAAAAAGGCCCTTGGAACAGACCGTGTTGAAGGTGCCGTCGTTCACGTCCTGGATGAAGATTGGCAGCCGGTACCCGGTACCGAAAGGGAGTTGGAATGCGATGTTATATGCATCGCCGTAGGACTTCACCCCGACAATCAATTCGTACGTCAGGCCGGCGCCGAGATGAAGTACGTTCGAGAGTTGGGTGGTTTCGTACCTATACGTACCGAGGATATGGAGACCACGGTAGAGGGGGTATTTGTGGCGGGTGATTCCGCCGGTATAGAGGAAGCCACCGTGGCAGCCTTAGAGGGAAAGTTGGTTGGCTGCGCACTTGTCGAACGTTTGTTCGGCACTTCCGACGAAATATCGGATATGAAAGAAGATATCAAAGCAGGTATAGAGCAGATGCGCAAGGGCCCCTACGGTGAATATCCGCGAAGGGGTGTAAAGCTGTGTACTTTAGACGAGGAGGTGTGTTAGATGACCGATTATAAAGAGACGGGGATACTTTCCTTGGACGATATCAAAAAGCCTTCTGAAGATAGGTTGAAAAAGGGACCGGTGGTGGTGATAGAGTGCGTTGAGAATATTCCATGCGATCCGTGCGTAGCCGCCTGTCCAAAAGATGCTATATCCATGGATGAGATCACCGATATACCTTCTATCGATTTTGACGGATGTATCGGGTGTGCACTGTGTGTCACCGAATGCCCCGGTCTAGCCATATTCGTTGTTGACTGCACTTCCGACCCATGCACTATCACCGTACCATACGAGTACCTACCAGTACCTGAAAAAGGGGAAAAGGTGTTCGCTTTGGATCGAGAAGGAAAGAGGGTGCAGGTATCCAAGGTCGTTAGAGTGCGCTCCTCGGGTAAGACCTACGGTATAACCCTAGAGGTCGATAGAGAAAACATATGGAAAGTTAGAGGTCTGGAGGTGAAAAGATGACGGTCATGATCTGCAGGTGCGAGGATATCACGGAAGAGGAGATACTCGAAGCGATCTCACAAGGATATACTGAGATAGAACCTCTCAAACGTCGCCTACGGATAGGCATGGGACAATGCCAGGGCAAAACTTGTATACCTTTGGTCGAAAGGATATTAGCTCGTGAGCGGTGTAAAAAACCGGAGGATATGGACGAGCCTACTGCTAGGCCGCCTTCCAGGCAGGTATCATTCGGTTTGTTGGCAGGTGATAGGGATGAGTGAAAAGGCCGGTGCGGTGGTAATCGGTGGAGGAGTCAACGGCCTTGGTACCGCTTATCACCTTGCAAAGAAGGGATATACCGACGTTGTTGTTCTTGAGAAGTCCTATGTATGTTCCGGTGCCTCCGGTAGGAACGGGGGAGGCATAAGGCAGCAGTGGAGCTCTCGTGAGAACATAAAACTGGCCATGGAAAGTACGAAGATGTTCGAAGGACTATCTGAAGAGCTCGGTGAGGATATGGAGTTTATCCAAGGAGGTTATCTTGTTCTGGCTTTCGACGAAGACGAAGTGGAGCGATTCGAAAAGAACGTGGCCCTTCAGAGAAAGATGGGTCTGAATACTGAATTCGTATCTCCTGAGGAGGCCAAAGAGATAGTCCCACAACTGAATATATCTAAGGTTAAGGCGGCGACTTTCAACGAGAGCGACGGCACCATCTATCCGTTCCTTGTAGTTCACGGCTACGCTCGAGCGGTTAGAGAGATGGGAGTCGAGATACGCGAGCACACCGAAGTGACCGATATCGAAGTCCATGGTGATGAGATAACTGCAGTAAAAACCGATAAAGGTATTATCGAGACCGACACCGTGGTAAACGCGGCCGGCGGTTGGTCGAATCAGATAGCAAGGATGGCCGGTGTAGAGCTGCCTAACAAACCATACCGACACGAGATAATGGTAACAGAACCCTTCGCACATTTTTTGGACCCTATGGTCATATCTTTCCATCACGGTATATACTTCAGTCAGAGCAAGCACGGTAACATAGTGGGAGGTATAGGCAATCCCGACGAAAAAGAGGGTATAAATCAACGCTCGAGCATGTGGTTCTTGAGAACGATGGCTAAAACATTGGTGGACTTCATACCCCAGTTCCGTTCAGTGAACATGCTGCGGCAGTGGGCCGGCTTGTACGATACAACACCGGACGCTCAGCCCATAATTGGACCTGTGCCTGAGTTAGAGCGCTTCTATCAACTGAACGGTTTCAGCGGCCACGGCTTTATGGTATCTCCAGTGGTCAACAAAGTTACAGCAGAGTTGATACTGGGTGAGGAACCTTCTATGGATATAGACAGGTTGAGTGTTACACGTTTCGAGGGTATGGACTTGGAGCAGGAGTACTCTGTAGTAGGTTAAGGCATATGCTCGAGCCTTTACTACTTCTAGGTGCTACCGTCGTGATCTCTCTGAGCGGAGTGATGATGCCGGGGCCGGTCACCGCCGGTGCCATAGCAAAGGGAGCTGAGGATAAGAAAGCCGGTATCAAGATAGCGTTAGGTCATGGACTGGTTGAGTTCCCGATGATCGCAGCTGTAGCTCTAGGCCTTACTTTTATAGCTTCATGGGAGGCAAAGGCAGTCATAGGTGTTACCGGAGGTATCCTTCTGATATATTTGGGGATCCAGCTTTTCAAACCAGTTGAAAAAGAGGAGGCCAGATTCCCTTATCCATCTACCATGGTGGG
>PWKY01000053.1 GCA_003560595.1 Thermoplasmata archaeon
GAGGGGATATATGTTCCGCTCTATATATGCTTTGCGTTTATATTATTTGCATGACGATACAAAGGTGCAAGATATACCCTCAGTGTTTTCTCGATCCATCGATGGTTGAGAGAGAAAAAAACGATCGATGTATTCGCGCCCTTTCGCTCAACTCACCAGAACCATAAAAACAATGTAAACCTTTAATTTGGAACGATTTATAGAGAACTCTAAAGCTTCATCATATTCAAAGGTAAAATTCAATCATCCGGATATGAGTCCATAAATATTTTCCAAAAGAGTGATTTATCGTATTATTCTTATCATTCTTTCAACTGATTCACTCTCTACACGAATCTACGAGACAAAACTTTTTAACATAAACACACATCATAGCGCAAGGTGTTTCATATGGTAGATATCAAAGCCCCCAGGGGAACGGAACTAAACTGCAAAGGATGGAAGCAGGAAGCCATGCTGCGTCAGCTGATGAACAACTTAGAGAATGCTGAAGATCCGGATGATCTGATAGTTTACGGAGGTACGGGTAAGGCGGCGCGAAACTGGGACTGTTATGATAAGATAGTGGAGAGTTTGAAGAAGCTGGAGGACGACGAGACCCTTTTGATACAGAGTGGAAAGCCGGTGGCGGTTTTTCAAACTCACGAGCGGTCGCCGAGAGTTCTGATAGCGAACTCCAACCTGGTACCTAAATGGTCCAACTGGGAGAAGTTTTACGAGCTGGAAGATCTCGGGTTGATGATGTACGGTCAGATGACCGCCGGAAGTTGGTGCTACATAGGTACCCAGGGAATAATCCAAGGGACCTACGAAACCTTCGCCGCCCTTGCGAAAAAGCACTTCGACGGTACTCTCAAGGGTAAGCTGTGTGTCAGCGGAGGACTTGGAGGTATGGGAGGCGCTCAGCCATTGGCTATCAAGATGGCCGGTGGAGTCGGATTGGTCATCGAGATAGACCCAAAACGTGCTCAAAGAAGACTGGAAGCCGGCTTCTGCGATGAAGTTTTAAACGACCTGGACGAAGCCATAGAAGCCTGTAAAAAATATGTAAAAGAAGGTGTCCCAAGGGCCATAGGACTGATAGGTAATACTGCGGAAGTACTGCCCAAGTTGATAGAAAAAGGGGTGGTACCAGACGTGCTGACCGATCAAACCAGTGCCCACGACGCCATGAGCTACGTACCAAAGGGGATGAGTTTCAAAGGATCACTAGAGTTGAAAGAGGAGGATCCTGAAAAATACAAAGAACTCAGCATCGAGTCCATGAGGATCCACTGCCAAGCCATGGTTGAACTGCAGGAGATGGGGGCGATAACTTTCGATTACGGCAACAACCTGAGAGGCCAGGCTTACGAAGCCGGCTTCGAGGAGGCCTTCGCTTATCCCGGATTCGTTCCTGCATACATCAGACCTATGTTCTGTGAAGGCAGAGGACCGTTCAGATGGATGGCTCTATCAGGGGATCCTGAGGACATACTCAGAACCGATTAGCTAGTCAAGGAGATGTTCTCGGATAACAAACAGTTGGTGAATTGGATCGACCTTGCTCAAGAACATCTGCCGTGGGAAGGACTCCCGGCTAGAGTATGTTGGCTGGGATACGGCGAAAGGCACCGCTTTGCAAAAAGGATCAACGACCTGGTAGCCGAGGGAGAGATCTCCGCACCCATATCTATCACCAGAGATCATCTCGACGCCGGCAGTGTCGCAAGCCCGAACAGAGAAACAGAAGGGATGAAAGACGGAAGCGACGCCGTTGCAGATTGGCCTCTTTTAAACGCACTGATCAACACCTCTGCAGGAGCCACCAGCGTATCCATTCACAACGGAGGAGGGGTAGGGATAGGTTACTCGACCCACGCCGGTATGGTTGTTCTAGCCGACGGTACAAAAGAGGCTGAAGAGAACATACTACGAGTTTTCAAAACAGATCCTGGTATGGGTGTCGTTAGGCACGCTGACGCCGGATACGAAAAAGCGAAAAAGTTCGCTAAAGACTCTGGGATAAATATACCTATGTTGGATTGATCATTCAAGGAACTTTTTGAGCAGTTTGATGGCGCACACATCCCCGCACATGGAGCAGGCTTCTTCCTCCCCAACATTCTTTTCCTTTCTGAATCGTCTTGCCTTATCAGGATCTACCACTTTATCGAACATCGTTTCCCAGTTCAATTCCTTCCTAGCCTTGGAAACTTCTAGATCTATGTCCGTATCTATCCCCTTAGCTAGGTCCGCAGCATGAGCAGCGATCTTTGATGCGATCACCCCCTCTATCACATCATCCACATCGGGTAATCCAAGATGCTCAGCCGGGGTTACGTAACAAAGAAAATCAGCTCCATTGTAAGCCGCCAGTGCTCCTCCGATAGCTCCGGAGATATGGTCGTAACCAGGTGCAAAATCGGTGACCAGAGGTCCGAGGACATAGAAAGGTGCCCCCTTGCAAAGCTGTTTTTCTAATTTTACATTGGCCGCTACTTGATCCAACGGTACATGCCCCGGTCCTTCGACCATGGCCTGTACCTTCGCCTCTCTCGACCTATCCACCAACTCACCCAGTACTATCAATTCCTGTATCTGAGGTCTGTCCGTGGCATCGGCTATGGAACCAGGTCTTAGACCGTCCCCGAGGCTCAGGGTAAGATCGTACTCTCTGGCTATCTCTAGTAAATAATCAAATTCCTTGTACAGCGGATTCTCCTGACGATGATGGAGTATCCAGGCGGTTAGAAATGAACCTCCTCTGCTTACAACGTCGGTGATCCTTTTGCTCCTCAGCAACTTATCAACCACTTCAAGAGTAACGCCGCAGTGAACCGTCACAAAATCGATGCCGTCCTCGGCGTGCTTTCGTATGCTGTTGAACATATCGTCGGAACTCATGTCGATGAGTGCGTCCTTCCTGGCCATCTCTAGACCGCATTGATAGATAGGAACGCTGCCTATGGGGAGGTCGGTT
Source organism: Thermoplasmata archaeon (assembly GCA_003560595.1). Taxonomy (GTDB): domain Archaea; phylum Thermoplasmatota; class Thermoplasmata; order Halarchaeoplasmatales; family Halarchaeoplasmataceae; genus Halarchaeoplasma. The sequence goes on from PWKY01000053.1 coordinate 2,963, forward strand.
GCATCTATCACTCTTTTACGTATCTCATCTATATCCCCTCCGGTACTCAGATCCATTACCGCATCGGCACCGTAGCGCTCGGCCGCCTGTAATTTTTCCAGCTCCATGCCCACATCTTCGTTATCCTTAGAAGTTCCGAGGTTGACGTTTATCTTAACCTTAAGACCCTCACCTATGGCCTTAGGCATAGGATCGTGGATAGGGTTACAGGGTATGACCGCTCGTCCCGAGGCGATCAACTTAGCAAGCTTTTTTGAGGAAATAGGTTCTGACTTCGCTCCTCGTTTAACGTATTCCGGTACACCATCTTCGCACTCTTCCATCAACGTCATGTGGAGGATTATGAATGGGTCTTCAATATAACGTTTTGTGTTCAGCTTTGATTTATGATGTAAAAATCTAAATAACCAATCTTTTTATCCTATGAGCATATTCCATGAAAAAGAGGTGCTAGTTTGTCAACAGTCGATAACATAACCTGTCCGGTCTGCGATGCCGAAATTCCGAATGATTCGAAGAAATGCCCTGTATGTGGAGTAGATCTAGGTCTTTTTGATTTAGAAGGCACCGATATAAACGAAATTGAATCAGATGGATCACTAGATGAATTGATGGACGTATTGGATGACGAGATGGATGAAGATGAATTTTTAGAAAAGATCAAGAGCATCGGTGGTGAAGCGAGTAATGGAGTATCTGCTGAAGAGGATATGTCCGAAGAGGCTCCAGAAGCCGTATCAGAAGAAGAGATAATCATATTTGAGTGCCCAGTTTGTGGGGCGGATGTTGCCGAGGACGATTCCAGTTGTCCAAATTGTGGTGCAATATTCGAGGAAGATGAAGAAGATTACCCCGAATATGAAGAAGAACTCAAAGAAGCGTTATCCATCGCTAGAGACTCTTTAGCTACGGTTAGAGAGATAAACATGGGTGTCCCAGTACTCAAAGATCTTCTGAAAAAGATAGTCGATGCAAAAAAATCCGATGATTATGAAACCGGAATGGAAGCTTTGAGCGAGATAAGGTCAAGTGTCGAAAAGATCTCGGATATAAACGAGATGATGATCACAGGGAAGAAGAAAGTTAAAGAAGTAAAAGCAGCCGGTATGGATTACAAACCCTATCTAAAGGAACTAAAAGCCTGTAAAGAATTAGTTGACCAGGGACTTTATGGTGAGGCAACCAATAAATTAGATGCCACTATAGATAATATTTTAGAAGCTCTAGAAAAGATGGATGAAACTGAAGATGAAGAAATCAAAGAAGAATTAGATGCCATATCAAAAGAGGTAAAATCTGCCTTATCTGAGTGCAGGAAAACGAATTTGGATATATCCAACTTGAAGGAGTTAGTCAAAAGTGCTATGACGGCCCGTAAAAACAAAGAATACAGTCGTGGTATAGAGATCGGAGAAGAGACTCTAGAGCTATCCCAAAAGATGTTGGAAGTATCCTCTCTCTTGGATGAATCTAAAGAATATTTGAGGACCATGAGAGAAAATGGTATAGATTTTAAGCAATATATAAATAGTATAAAAGATGGAAAAAAACTTGCTGAAGAGATGGAACTAGACCGCGCGATCAACGGTATAAGATCAACGATAAAAGAGATGGATAAAAATATAGAAGACCAAATGAAAGAACTCGAAACGGAAGAAAGGATTGCCTCCGAAATAGAGCCAAAATTAGAAGAAGTCGACAGAACCATCGAAGATCTTCAAAATTCTAAACTACCGATAGATTCAATAATTGATCTTAGAACGGAGATCGATAATTATCTAGATGATAAAGAATTTGAAGTTGCAATAGATAAAGTTGAAGAACTAACAATTAAATGTGGGGAAGCCGTACGGACTAGAATACTTCTAGAAGAAAGCAAGTCTAGATTGAAAGAACTAAAAGAGGGTGGAGGGGATTTCAAGGAGTTACTAAAAAGTACCAAAGAAGCAAAAAGAAACGCAGAAAAGGGAGAGTACGGTATCGCAATAGATATCCTAACATCCAACATAGAGAAGTTGGAAGAAGCACTGGAAAGTCTTGAAGAACAAGAAAAGGTATCTGTTAAAGATGTTGAAGCCATGGTTTCTGAACTTCGCTCTTTACTCATGACCGCTAGAGACAATGGAATCAAGGTCAAGGATGGGAAGAAGATAATAGAGAAAGCCATCAGATCCACTGCAGCAAAGGATTTCGAACACACCATCTCCCTATTAAATGAGGGAAAGAAAAAGATAATCGACAAGATAGCGAATAAGATAGATGAGAAAATGGTCTCCTTGGAGTTGATAATTGAAGAAGAAGGTGAAGTTGAAGATGTTGAAGAAATTCTAGACGACGTGAAGAAGAATATCAAGAATGAAAATTACAAATTAGCTCTTGAGAACATCTCTCTAGCAGAAGAGAGGGTTAAAACCATAGAAGTTAGTTCAGAAGACACTAGTGAATTTATCACGGAAGCTGAACAGAAGATAAATGATGCTGAAAAACTAGGTTTCGACGTCTCTAGATCTAAGGATATCATATCGAGTGCTAAGGAAGATCTGATAAATGGTGACAAGGCATCTTCAAAAGAAAAAGCCGAAAAAGCAATAGAAGAAATATCGGCTCAGATCCCTGCTCAACTTAAAGCATTTGTAAAAACCGCTCAGAAAGAACTGAAGACAGCTAAGATCTCGGGTATCGATATTTCAGAACCGATATCATTATTGAAGCAGGCCAGCTTTGCGAGAGAGGAAGAAGATTACGAAAAATGCTTCGAGTACATGAACAAGTACCAAGAGGTAATGGAAGACAAGTTGGTTTAGATGAGTTCTGATCGTAAACTCATTATCTTCGATATGGATGGAGTCCTTGTAGATGTTGTGAGTTCTTGGGTGTGGGTACATCAGCACTTCGGTGTGAACAACGATGAGTCACTAGAAGCCTACCTGAGGGGGGAAATCGACGACATGGAGTTCATGCGCAGGGATATCGCCTTGTGGAGAAAGCAGGACCCCTATCTCTCGAAGGGGTATATTGTAGAAGTGTTGAAGGAGGTTCCTTTGATGAAAGGTTGCAGGGAATGCCTTGAAACTTTGAAAGAAAAAGGACACCTCACTGCAGTGGTGAGTGGAGGGTTAAGACCGTTGGTTGAACATATCGGTGAGCAGTACTTCGATTGGATCATGGTGAACGATGTAGAGGAGGGATTGACCGGGGAAGGGATCCTAGAGGTCCCCCTCAACGACAAAGGCCGTCCCTTCGAAGAGGTTATCAAAAAGGCACGTGTATCTGAAAGAGATACCGTCGCTGTAGGGAACAGCTTCATCGACGTACCGATGTTAGAGCAAGCGGGTATCGGTATAGCTTTTAATCCCAACGACGAAGAAGTCTGCAGTGCCGCAGATGTAGTGATAAAGGAAAAGGATCTAAGAAAAATACTCGAACATATCTGATTCCGAAGGATTTATCTTATCAGAAGTACTTTATAAAGGCATGAAGGACAAAGACCTCGATGGCATGACTTTTGAAGATATAGCTAGGGGGATCGAGAGTATGGATATACGAGGAGCGGCGTTCATAGCTAGGGCCGCCGCCTTGGCTATAGCAAAACATGTAGAAAACTTCCAAGGTGAGGGTATAGATCAATTCGAGGATTGGGTGGATAAGGGAAAAGAGCGTCTGATATCTACAAGACCGACCGCGGTATCATTGGAAAACGCTTTGAGGTACGTGCTTAAGCCGGGAGATGATGTAGAAAGTTGGAAGACATCGATAGAGATGCGTGCAGATGAATTTATCAAACGTTCACACGAAGCAGGAAAGAAGATAGCAGAATACGGTGGAAAGAGGATCAAGGACGGTGATACGGTTTTGACTCACTGCAACAGTTCTCTTGCATTAGGAGCTGTCGAGTACGCCTTTGACCAAGGGAAGGATGTGAAGGTGATCGCCACGGAATCTCGACCAAAAAAACAGGGTTACATCACGGTCAGGTACTTGGCAGAAAAAGATATCCCAGTCACACTCATAGTTGATTCGGCGGTACGCTACATGATACGTGAGGTCGATCAGGTGTACACAGGAGCGGATACCATCGCATCCAACGGAGCGGTCATCAATAAGATAGGCACTTCACAGATAGCTCTCTGTGCTAATGAAGCACGTGTTCCTTTTACCGTGTGTGCGGAAACCTACAAATTCTCTCAGGGAACCGCTTTCGGTGAGCTGGTTACGATTGAAGAGCGGGATCCATCGGAGATAGTAGATCCAGCGGATGTTCGCGGTGTTAGGATAAGAAACCCCGTTTTCGACGCAACACCGGCGGATTATGTGGATTCCATAATAACCGAAGAAGGCGTGATACCCCCTTCTAGCGCTTACCGGATATTAAAAGAGATGTTCGACTATTGATGGGAAGATATTAAATCCCTTAAGTGTCATTATACATGACAAAAGGAGTTGGAATGATGACCATAGATTATCTAGCATTGGGAGAGGAATTGGAGCCTGAAGAATACGTGATATGTGAATACAGAGTGAAGAGTGACCTTGACATAGAAACCGCCGGGTACAGGATAGCGGAGGAGGAATCCACCGGTACATGGACACACCCTACCACTCTTTCAGACGATATATTTAGTAAGTACGGTGCAAAGGTGGTGAAAGCCGAGGGAGATATGGTGACCATAGGTTATCCTATAGTTGATTTTTCCGGTGAGATCGGAGGTATACCCCAGATACTCAGTATAGTCGCCGGCAACCTATTCGGCTTAGATTCTTTGAAAGGTGTAAGGTTGGAAGAGTTACAGCTACCTCGAGTCGTAGTTGAACGGTATCCCGGCCCTCAGTTCGGTATCGAAGGATTGAGAGATGTTTTAGATAGGCCGGAGAAACCGCTGGTCGGTACCATAGTAAAACCAAAGATCGGCCTTCCTCCCAAAGAATTCGCAGATTACGTGTATGAGGCCGGCCGAGGGGGGTTGACCAACTCTAAGGACGATGAAACCTTGGTGGACCAGGACTTCTGTCCCCTGGAAGACCGTGTGAACAGTGTGAGTGAAACCCTGGATCGTTTGGAAGAAGAAGGGCACCTCATGATACACGCCCATAACATCAGCACGTCTGCACATGAGATATTGGAAGCCGCCGACTTAGCACTGGAGAACGGTGCTAGGCAGTTGATGGTTGACGTGTTGACCGTGGGCTTCTCAGGGCTGCAGGCCCTTGCCGAAGACCCTTCTGTCGACGTACCACTGCATGTACACCGTGCTATGCATGGAGCGTTGACTAGAAATCCGGAACACGGTATATCCATGGCGGTGATCTCCACTCTCTGTAGGATCGCAGGAGGAGATGCCCTTCACATCGGTACCTATGGCGCGGGTAAGATGCATGCGGATATTTCACACGAGCTTCGCTGTAAAGATATCCTCACACAAGATATGTACGGTATCAAAAAGATGATGCCGGTATCCAGTGGAGGACTTCACCCAGGCGTGATCTTTGATCTGATGGAGAAAAGTGGTAACGACGTACAGATACAGGCAGGCGGTGGTGTTTCAGGTCACCCGAAGGGTATACGAGCCGGAGCCAAGGCGATGGTTCAAGCGGTAGATGCCGCTTATCAGGGTATATCTGCAGAAGAATACGCTGAGGACCACGAAGAGTTAAGACTGGCTTTGGAAACATGGATGTGATCACATATGGAACTTTTTACTGCAAGGAAGATAGATCTAGAGGCTGGTGAGAACACCGTAATAATGAACAAAGAGGATGCGAATAAATTAGGCCTCAGGAGCCAGAGTAGGGTCAGGGTTACAAAACTAAACGAATCGGTAACCGCCATCGTTGAGATCTCTGAAACCTTGGTTAAAAGCGGAGAGATAGGGGTACTTCACAGAGTTTCGGGTAAGGTAGATGCAGAAGAAGGTGACGAGCTGACAGTGGTCTCTACCGGGAAGCCGGAATCCGTTGAACATATACGGGAGAAGCTAGAAGGTAAAGAACTCTCCGAACATGCCATACGAGAGATAATCACCGACATATCAGACCGAAAGCTATCGGATATAGAACTGTCAGCTTATGTTTCAGGGGTATACGCACATGGTATGAATCTACGTGAGATAAAAGATCTGACCATGGCGATGATAGAAACCGGAGATACCATCGAGTTCGACAAACATCCTGTATTTGACCACCACAGTATAGGTGGTGTCCCCGGTAATAAGATAACCCTCCTCATAGTACCCATCGTCGCAGCCGCAGGTTTGATGATCCCGAAGACCAGCTCGAGAGCGATATCCAGTGCAGGTGGCACTGCGGATATATTCGAAGTATTGGCTAATGTTGATTTGTCATTAGCGGAGATAAAAAGTATTGCGGAGGAGATAGGTGGAACCATCGCATGGGGTGGTGCAGTCAACCTTGCTCCCAGCGACGATTTGATCATACGTGCAGAGTACCCCTTGAGGATCGATCCCTACGCTCAGGTTCTAGCTTCAGTCCTATCAAAGAAAAAGGCAACTGGTGCGGAATATTTAGTGATGGACATACCCGTAGGTCCACACACCAAGGTTGTATCCATGGAGAAGGGCAGGAAGTATGCTAGGGATTTCATGGCTCTTGGTGAGGAGATCGGTATCAATGTGAGATGTGCTTTGAGCTATGGGGGGCAGCCAATAGGAGAAGCAGTAGGACCGGCGGTTGAGGCTAGAGAAGCCTTAGCGGCTCTGGAAGGTAAGTACGTGCCCAACAGTTTGATAGAAAAATCAACTGAATTAGCCGGCATGATACTAGAACAAGGAGGGGCCCCACAGGGTAAAGGCAAGGAAGAAGCGAAAGATATACTCAAAGACGGCAGAGCTCTTGAGAAGATGAAGGAGATAATAGAGTATCAAGGAGGTGATCCATCTATCACATCGGATCAGGTGGATATCGGTAAATATTCTCATGAGATCAGGTCGGTTGAAGACGGCTATATCGGGGAGGTAAACAACCATGGTATAATAGGGATAGTGAGGGCTGCCGGTGCACCTTACCATAAATGCGGTGGTTTGATACTGAACAACAAAAGAGGAGATAAGGTGGAGAGGGATGAAGTTCTTTTCACCATCTATTCAGAGAACAAAAACCGGCTGAAAGAAGCTGTAAAATTGGCTAAACATTTGAATCCTCTCAGTATAGAAGGTATGATCCTAGAGAAGCATCCGGATTACAAGACCGTTTAAACGTAATGTCTTACCTCCACCGCGCCCCCTCGACAGGCCGCCGTCATCTCCGGTCCTGACATGACCGCCTTCCCGACTCCCTTCAACTCACCCTCGTGAGTTAGAATGCACTCGTCTTGTGGGTGTATTCGAGGGTCGGCCTCTTTAACACCAACTGCGAACACTGTACCTTTTGGTTTAAAGTCGTCTATCTCGACCTGATAGATACCCTCTTTATTCAGTATCTCTCCCCCTTGAACAGTAAGTGCGATCATCCCTCTCTGAGCCACTATCATCCCCCGCTGTGTTTTATCGTGTATGAAGCGGTAGTTTGGATACCTTCCCTTTACAAAGGCGTGTTCGAGAAGCTTTTCACCACCAGGGCCGAACTGGAACCTAGCGAGGTTTGATAGATTTTCTTTCAAGTAATTCTTCACATCTCCTGTCTCTTTTCCTACTATGGATATAAGATGTTCTTTCAATCGTTCGAGTGACTCATCCGATGTAGGATGGTCCCCTTCTGTCGTGTTCTTGCATCCTATATGATGGTTAACGAATTCCATATCCGAAGGAAGATGAGATACGATATGTTCATAACCGCCTTGCTTCATTATATGATCGAGCAGTTCCAGCACCATCTCTTTCTCGTCGTCGAACCACGTGTGACTCACAGGTATATCGTAGTTTTGAGCAGGATAAAACAACTCTAATTCCCTGGGAACTGCCCCCAGGGGTGAGGTGAGCACCACTTCGTGGACCTGAGTCCAGTCGGCCTGACCGGTAGCCTGGCGTATGAACCAGTGAGTACGGGAGTTAAAATAAGGTTTTGAGGCAGAGCACGGTAATAAGAGCAAAACTTTGCGTTCCGGTGGGTTGTAGCGTTCCTTTATCCTCTTTCTGAAACGGAGTATATCCGGCCTCTGTAGAGATTCCCGAGTACATGCAAACAGCTTATCACCCGAAACCGGAACGCCGGGAGATACCGTGTCGTACTCTTCATCTAGCAGTCTGAGAGCTTCCACCATCCACGGCTCCGAGCGTACCCTAGATTCCACCAGTTCACGTATCCTTCCGTACTCGATACCCTTTTTTACCAATTCCAGCTCGGCTCTCAGTTTATCCACGTTACTTTCAGAATTTCCAGGGAACCCCATCCAATCGGATAGCTCAACTCCTTGAGCATCCATGTATTCACAATATACCGTATCGAACAGGTCCACGCCCATGTAGGTAAGAATTGCGATGTTCTGTGGCGAGGCGACCCCCGGGGCGTAGATCAGTTTATGAGGTGCGATCCTCCTTCTTAGAGAAAGCATTCTATCGACAAGTATCCCCGCTCTCCCCATCATCTCCGGCGCATTACCTAGGATGTAAACTTCGGCATCGGGGTCTGGTGTTTGATCGAAAACTGGCTGCACTTTCAGGGTTCCATCTTTAATTTCCACCATACGGGCCCCTAGGTAATCTGGATATGCGAAGGCCCTTGGAAAATCACCATCTACATCGTCGAAAAAAGAACCGGGCATATTTAATGGATCATGGATAGACAGTACAGCAGGTACTTGGATATTTTTAGATACCCATCCCCCTCTTTTGGCCAAACCCCAACGATCGGTGATCTCTATCATCGACTTATTCAAATGGGAGGTTGTATTAAAACAGTTTTGCAGACACTTTACTCTTTTAGATGGGTGAAAAAATAAGAAAAAAGAAAGGGTTTTTTGTAGCTGTTCAACTTAGATAAATCACTTCTTCATTATCTTCATCCAGCCACCAGATTCGTAGACGGCTAGATCACGCTCTTCCAGCTTTGCTCTGAATTCTTTCCAAGGGATAGTTTCTAGACGGGCGTTATTGCCTTTGGTAAACTGTATCCCATCTGTTCCTTTTACCAATCCTGGCTTCAGTCCCTTCTCTTTTGCAATCTCCTCTGCTTTGTCGACGCTTATTTTTTTCATAGTCATGCTCTTGTCCTCCTTTGAGGTTTAGATTCGGTATCACCGAACCCAGGAGGTATAATCACCTATTAATATATATACCTTTCCCTAAATCCCAGGCTTTTAACCTCCCTTTGAGTGGTAACGTCATCTGATTGTCGGACATTTTCAACAAATAATTCATGCGCATGTCAGACACAAAACGCCCCGAATATGGATGATATCATAATCGATCGATCAATGCCTCCTTCAACACTTCCTTTGACAGTATATCTATCTCAACTTTTTCATGGGTATAGGTGTAATAGATGTAAGCCCTCAGGTGTTTTTTTGGATAAACTTCTTTCAACACATGGGCGTAAACACTCAATTGTTTTTTGTACTCTTCCTCCGCCTTGTCATCTATATCGGTTTTAAAATCTATCAGTTCTACCCTCTCATCTGTTATTGTTATTAAATCTATCTTTCCTTTTATCAGGATCCTTCTGTCTTCAACATCTAGAGGTAGAGAACAAACTACTTCGCTGTACCTTTCTCGGTCAATAGATGATAATAATTTTTCAACGTTCTCTTCATCTTGATTTCGTGGAACGACTTTTTCACCATTTATGATACTCTGTGCGAAAAGGTGGATCTGCTCACCATATTCGGTCCCACGACCACGAGGAGATGTAGAGAAAACGTCCGGATCTATCAGATCGTGACAGCTGATCACAATAGAACCTCTCCGTGTAGGTTCGTCAACTATCAGTTTATTTTTCACTCGACCACTTACACTCGATGATGGTGGTTTTTCATGAACAACCATCGGTTCTATACCTAGATTTTTAAAGAATTCGCTTTCCTTACCAAGAGTAGATGTAAGATAAATATGATCCTCAGCACGGCTTAATGCAACATACAGTATCCTCCTTTCTTCATCATAGTCTGACGATAAACACTTTGATATTAGATGGGCCCTCCAATTATCGTATAAAAATGAACTGGGTTGGTCGTCATACAGTTTCTTTTGACGCAGCCCCAGTGGTTCTCTGTATTCTATTGGTGGACTGTAACCTCCTAACCGTCCGCCAGGATCGGCGAGTATGACTATGGGATACTCCAGCCCCTTTGAGCTGTGTATCGTCTGTATGGTGAAAGTATCATCATGTTCAACATCGTTTATTTCGTATGTTTCACCCCTCTCGATGTTATCCTCCATGAACCCGACCATCTCTGAGATAGTCATGTAAGTATCGCTGTAGGTACTCTGCAGAACGTCCACCACCGCATCGGCGAAGATATCGTTTATACCGTACTTGTCATATACCGATCTTGCGATATGCCCTATCCTGTTTTGGTTTTTTAAGTTGGCCATAAATCCTTTCATTTCTTCGGGATGATCCTTCTCTTTCAGGATCCTTTTCATATCTGTGAAAGTATATCCTGCTTCATCTAAGATAACAGCCCATCCCCTTTTAGAATTAGTACCTGTGATAACACGTAACCAAGCTAGTAATAACAAAGCAGGCCTGGTTCTGAACAACTCAACACCGCCTCTATATGATGCAGGGAAATCCAGATCCTTAGCAAATTCATACAGAGATAGAGCGAACTTTCGGGTCCTGCTCAACACCGCGATGTCATCGTAACTTACACCATCGCCGATAAGCTCTGCGATCTTCCAAAGTATCACTTCTTTTTCATCATCACCAACGTAAGCTTCGATCTCAGTATCACCATAGTTCTTTGCCGCTTCCAGTCGAGTTATTTTAGAGCTTATCTTCTCCTTATCCAATTCTTCACTCTTGGTTGCCTCGGCTAGAAGAGCTCTCTCTGAGAACTTTATGATATGGTCTGTCGATCGAAAGTTATGCTTAAGAGGGATCGTATCCTTTAGAACGGGGTCGTATGTTATCCTTTCGTGATCCTCGTTAAGCTCTTCTGCATACAGTTTCATCCTCTCTTCAAATTCGATTATATTTCCCACGTTGGCGTATTGGAAAGAAAAGATACTCTGCTTCCAGTCACCAACTGCACATATGTTACCATCTCTAGATAGAAGCAGTGCAAGCTTGAACTGTATCTCGTTGGTATCCTGGAATTCGTCTATCATCACGTATTCGTACTGCATCTCTTCTCGGATATCATGATCACTGCATAATAGAGCGAAGCCGAACATGATCATCATGCTGAAGTTGATATAATTACGAGATAGGGCGTACTTTATGTAAAAGAAGTAAAGGTCGTGTACAAAGGATTTCAGTCCTTCTCGTTCTTCGAAAAAGCACTCCTCAGCATACTTCTCCGGTACCTGCTTATCTCCCCTTATCTCTAATGCATCAGGTGCATCGAGTGTAAAACATTTATTTTTGTATCCCGATAATCTTTGCCGCAGTTTGGACTGTTTGTTTTCTCCCTGTGGCTCGTTCATCTCACGAAAGATTTTTTTGAACTCTTCATAATCCCCATCTAGGTATGATCCGGAGTTCCTGAACCAACCTTCATCAGTAGGGAATATACCCTTTGCACCTAGGGTTTTGATAAGATGAAGCAAATCTTCTCTGCTTTTTACCACCCTGAAAAAATCCTTATACTGGGGATTATCGGATACAAAGCCTTCATAAAATCGGCTGAATTCTTTGAACTCCAATAACTCATTCTCTATAACTCTTACAGATGAAGATATATTCTCGTCGATACCTATCAACTGGGGGGCGTCGAATCCGTTGTTGAACAGGATGCGGTTGCATAATCCATGAAAAGTCATTATCGGGGCGTCGCGAAGTGCCGCGGGATCGTGATCACACAGGTTGATTATGCGCTCCTTCATATTTTGAGCGGCACTGTTGGTAAACGTGATCAAAAGTATATCTTCCGGGTCAACACCCTGCTCTATCATGTGAGCATATCTATGGGCTATGGTGAAGGTTTTCCCGGTCCCTGGTCCGGCATCGACAACGTAGATCCCTTCCATAGAATCGATGAGCTTCTTTTGAGGACGCTTTGGCTCATCTTCTGTCATAGTATCACCATATCTTTGTTCTCTAGTTTATCCGGGTCCGGATCACCCACAGGGAAGCCTTTCTCCATGTAGTGGTTTAAAAGGGTTAGCTGATTATTTAGATACCTTTCAAAATCATCTAAGTCCTCTTTAAATAAGCAATACTCACGCAGCTCAAGAAGTTTTTTTAATATGCCTCTAGAGCCCCTTGCAACGTACTTATGATCCCCCAATATCTCCTTCACATAGTCTGTGAACTCGGACTCCAATTCTTCACTTTGTAGATATTCCTTAGTAAATTTACGGTCCTCAAAAAAATCTGCATAATTTCCGTATCCTATCCTTTCAAGAACCTTACGACGATTCGTGGTGGTACCGGCTTCGTTGAAGAGTTTATCAAAGACGCCCCTGGTTACTACTATATCATCAAAATATGCTGCGTAGTAATCGATCTGGACTAGATTATCGTAGAGGTCACCTCTATCGTATATACGTTTATCCACATTCTCAAGAGGGTGGTTAAAGGTGAATACGATATCCGTATCGGGATATAAGAATCGATGATGTGCGAGGTACATCAGTGGTTGAAGATTCGGTTTACCTCCGATCTGATCTGGTTTGGTTTCTCTCATTATCTTCGAGAGCGCTTTTTTCTTACCCGATTTATGATCTACTATCTCACCTTCTGAAACCATCAAGTCCACCACACCCCTAGCTCCGATGTCTTCGTTGTTGAAGAACAGTTCGGTTGGACTATCGCCTACTGGCTTTTGAAAAGCTTCTGAGAATAAGTTGGTGCTCCAGGAGGCCTTTCCATATCCCTCCGGAACACATTTAGGGGCTTCGATGGAATCTAAATACATCATCAGGTTTTTCATACCCTCCTTCATCTGGGTGGCGAAAACTTTCAACTCTAGCTCATCGATATATGGTTTTATCTCTTCTAAAAGTACTTCAAGGAATCTATCTATTGGTTGTGACATGCAGAATTCGGGATGAGCGATGTAGAATTCTGCAAAGTCGTGCAGCAGTTGACCTCTGAGTTGATACCACATAGCCGGACTTCTTACCATTTTTGAAAACATGTAATCCTTGGGACTGTGTACGAAGAGATTCAGCGACGATTGACTTATCCCTTTGATCGATTTAGATCCAATAAGGGCTTTGGGTGCCACGAATGGCTTCATTTTTTCTTCAAAGGGGTATCCGTGTTTAGTATGTTTAAAGTCAGAAAAAGATTCTATCGAATGGTCAACCATCTCATTGAAATAAAAACACGGAGTCGTATCACCACTTTTAACCATGTAATACTGTGATTCACCGTTTTGAAGCAAGACTTCGAAGTTCTTTTTCATGAGCTGATCGCATTTTATGGGATCGATCCATGGTTTTCGACCGATATCCGGAGTCCATGTGGATTCCATCCCCATGTAAAACACCATGGGTCGATCGATGTAGGCCGACGTTTTAGGTGATGCCAATAGTACACCGTGAGCACTGCTGTCCAGGGATACATCGAATGTATTTAAGTAGTAGATCAAAGCGTTAAGGTTTTCCTCAGTGATCTTCTGGTCCCTTATTTCGAGCTCATGTATATGTTCCTTTACAGGATCAATATCCATATCAAGTTCTTCTTTACACAAATCGAGTAGTTCTCCAAAGGACGACGTTCTTACTTTGGTAAACAGTTTCTCGATCATATTTATCCCGGCATCACCACTTCTCGCGATATACTGTTCATCGTACTCGCTAGAGATGTTTATGTTCAATGGCTCCATCAAAGGTCGAACATCCTTTACCTTGATACCCCGGGTTGACAGCCCCATAGACATCAAGTAGATTAGGTATCTTAGACCCGGATGTTCTCTGATGGGGATATCCGCCATATATGGGATATCATTTGAATCGAATGAAGACAGTATCAGATTATCGTATGGGTCCTTATCAGACAATACCAGTGCCACATCGTTTGGGTTGTACTTCAGCACATTCTCTTGGATGGTTTTGATCATTTCAGTGTCGGAGTTAAAGATCCTGAAGGGGGTTAACCCCTGTTTACTACCTGTGAACAAACTGACATCAGTGTATCGCTGTGGCAGTACCTTTTTATCTAACTCGTTAAATTGATATTTACCAACAACTGCTAAATCCATACCTTGAGGGGGAGTACACCTTTCGAGTATGTTAAAAAAATTTGAAGTACTTGAGATAAGTTCAAGGATTCTATTTGTACCTTCTCTTCTAAATTTACGATAATCAAGGATTTTGCTGATATCACCAGTATTTATCCAGCAGTCGATGATATTATCTAGTAAAAATGCCGTTTCTTTCCAATCGATACCTAGCTCTTTCACCGCTTTCAGGTAAAGCTGACGTTTATCGAGTACTTTATCTCTACATTGGTCGATGGCCCACCTTCGAGCAGTGGTAGCGAAAAAACCCAGTTTTGCACGATCGAGACGGATGTTCAAGGCGTCAGCAAGAGGAGCGTCGACTGTGAGGACTAGATCAAAATCCTTAACTTCATCATACAGCTCGTCGATGCCTTTAGACTGATCGGCGTAGAGTGATATCCTTTCTCCCATACAGGGTTATAAAGCAAGGGCGATTAAACCTTTTTCATTCACAAACGATCACCACTCTGGAATTTTTCTTTTTTCCAGATGGGTACTATCTCTTTGATCCTGTCGATACAGTATCTACAAGCGTCAAAAGCGTCTCCACGGTAGGGAGATGAAACCACTATGCCCAATATATTATCTCCGATACGAAGCTCCCCGAAACGATGTATTATCAGGACTTCTGAAATTTTGAAATTGAGTAGAGCCTCATCCCTTACCTTAGATAGTTCTTGTTCAGTCATCCCTTCATAACTGTGCACCTCCATCCCCGATACGTGTTTTCCTTTGTTTTCACCTTTAACGACAGCTGTAAATGTGACGACTGCACCATCACAATCGTCAACAATCATGTTCTTCAACTCCTCGATATCAAAGTCGTTATCACTCACTATCACTCTTTCTTCCATCTTTATCGCTCCAATAGGGCCCTTTCTTGATCAAGACCTATTCTAATCAGTACTCTCTGAGAAAACAGGTTAGATATGTATTTTATCCATGAACTCTACTTTACGTTACTTCCAGGAGGTATCTTCCTATCTGAATATAATGGACCGGTTTCGTCTTTGAGTACCATTGCTTTGTCGTCTTGGATATATGCGACAACAAGGCCGGATTGATCCTCTTGCTCTACAGATTCAAACATCCCGCCGGCCTTTATCTTGCCATCAGCGTACTCACCTACCAGAAACTCATATTTAAGAAACTCTTTGAAAGCTATCTGTTCTGCACCCTTTACAGTGCCTTCGATCTGGGTACCGGGTTCAGCTTTGGATCGTAGTATGGATACCGTACCATCTCCATCGGCAGCCAAGATCATACCTTGTGATTCAACTCCACGCAGTTTAGCAGGTTCCAGATTGGCTACCACGATACCTTTCTTACCCTCCAACTCGTCTTTTTCATAGTAAGGTTTCAGCCCGGCTACCAAAGTGCGCTTTTCATCTCCCAGGTTTACTTCGATGATGTAGAGCTTATCGGCGTTCGGATGTTCTTTAACCTCTGTTATCTCACCCACACGTAGATCTAGTGCATTCAGCGAAGAAAGTATCTTTTTATCCGGAAACATTTCATCCATATCTATGTTCTTGTAGAGTGGTTTTGGTTCTTTCAACTTTGTACCCTCTTCAAGCGGAATAACTGCATCTTCCCATCTTCGCTCATGCCAGTTCCGTGGTTGACCTAGGTATCCTGAAAGTTCGTCCATGGAGTGTGGCAGATATGGAGTTGCTATCACGGAAAGTGCTTTGACTATCCTCAAAGAGACGTTGAGTGTGGTCGCACATCGTTCCGGGTGTTCTTTTACCTCTATCCAGGGAGCCCGATCATTGATATATCGATTTCCTTCTCGAGAAAGCTCGAGTATCTTTTTTAAAGCGTCCTTGAAACGGCATCCCTCTATACAATCAGAAACATCGATCACGGTTTTTTCGATCATATCTAAGACCTTCTGATCTCTAGGATCCAGGTCCCCAGCGGATGGAACTTTACCAAAGTTTTGATAGGTGAAGGAAAGGACCCTATGTATGAAATTCCCTAGGTTACCAACTAACTCTGAGTTGTTTTTCTCGATCAGATCATCCCATGAGAAGTTCGTATCTCTCAGTTCCGGCATGACCGAGGATATGTAGTAACGTATGGCATCTGGGTCGAACATCTCCAGAACGTCGGGCATGGATACTATCAGCCCACGGCTGGTGGAGAACTGTTTTCCCTCGAATTTCATGTACTGATTGGCCGGTACGTTGTAAGGTAAGTTCAATTCTTCGTCGTACCCCATCAGCATGGCGGGCCATATGATGGTGTGGAAGGGGATATTATCCTTTCCTAGGAAGTAATAATGTCGGCAGTCTGGATTTTTCCAGAATGTGGTCCAATCTTTATCATTGTTTTCAGCCCATTGGATAGATGTGGAAAAGTAACCTATTACCGCCTCGAACCATACGTATATCTTCTTATCTTCGTAACCTTTAACTGGAACCGGGATACCCCATTTCATATCCCTGGAGATCGGTCTGTCGTTCAAACCTTCCTTTAGCCAGCCTTTCGTGAAGTTGAGCACGTGACTTTTCCAGAAGTCCTTATCTTCCAGGTACTTTTCCAATTTGTCCTGAAAATAAGAGAGGCGTAAAAAGAAGTGCTCACTCTCCTTGAGTTCGGGAGTCGCATCACAGAACATACATTTTGGCTCGTGAAGATTTTCAGGGTCTAGAAGCAGTCCGCACTCGTCACACTGATCTCCCTTTATCTCCTCTGCACCACATCGTGGACAGTTACCGCTTACGTATCTATCGGGCAAGAAACGATCACAATGAGAACAGTAGAATGTTTCCATGACATCCAGGTAGATGTGACCCTTTTCGTATAGGGTCTTGAACATATCCCTGGCGACCTCTTTATGCCGTGGATGCATAGTGTATGTAAATAAATCGAACTCTATACCTAGATCGTTTATAGCCTTCTTGTTGATCTGATGGTACTTGTCGGCCAATCCCTTGGCACTCATCCCCTCTTTTTCCGCCTGCACCGTCACCGGCGTACCGTGCTGGTCGGAACCGGATACCATCAATACCTCGTTTCCCTTCAACAAATGATACTTCCTGAATATATCTGGAGGTAGGTAACAACCGCCTACCTGTCCGATGTGGATAGGCCCGTTGGCATAGGGCCATGCGACACCTATCATTACTCGCTTCATGCTATACCAAAATAATTCATCTATAATAAGCATACGGATTACTGTAGGGATACAAGTACCGATGGTTCAAAATCTGTTCTCATCCTTATAATAAATGCAGACGCTGGAGCTCGTAAACCTCGCTCCGCTGCTACATTTCACTATGAGAAATGCAGGCGCCGGGATTCTGTTCAGAATATTCGCTCCACTCATATTCTAAACGCTCGTTAAAACAAGTTTAACTCGCGAACCCAAGGGTTCTCATCCCTATGAGAAATGCAGGCGCCGGGATTCGAACCCGGGCAGAAGGCTTGGAAGGCCTTAATCCTAGCCAAACTGGATCACGCCTGCATGTGTATTGAGGGCATAATAACTAACTCATATTAATCATTTTGGACACCATTTACCCTTATTATTTGATTTGTGGTAGCTTGAATTGGATCTGTGTAGATGGCTTTGTTCAGGATATCTTGTAAACATCTGTCTGACAAATACATCATCTGTATCCCTAAAATGCAGAGATATCAAGGAAAAACCCGCCTTTTCCTCCGATACATTTTTATGATGCATCTAACATCTACCCGTAGGATGTGAAGTACATGATCGGAGACTTCTTCAAAAAGAAAACCTCCAAAAGGAGTATAAAAGGCGAACGCTTAGGATCAGAGGAGTATATAGACCTAGGGGAATTGGTGTAATCTGTTGATTTTAGAGAGGAGGCTGACACGTTAATAAAAGTCGCCGAAATTCACCGTTATGAAGATGTTCGCAATATAACTGACGAATTATATAACGGAAACATACTCTTGGTGGATACGGAGAGCATTGCGGGTAATCAAGAAACAGTAAAAAGGGTTCACGGTGAGCTTAAAGCTATTGCGAACGATGTGTCAGGCGACATAGCTGCTGTAGGGCAGCACTTCTTAGCCGTAACACCATCGAAAATCGGCATCGATAGAAAGAAGATCAAACCCTTCTAAAGGAAACCTCTACAGATCTCTAAGATATATTCAGGCATACTTAGCGGGAACCTTTCTGTATTAGTGTGTGCTATTACCTGAAACTATTTCCTAAATTTTCCCTTATCATATCTAGTAAACACCTAAACCATGGTATACCATCAAAGTAAGATGCTTCATTACAATTTGTTTTTAATCATTATATTTTTTCTACAATACCCTTGTCGGCATCCACTCTGAGTATATCACCTGTCTTGAAATGAGATATATCTATATGGTCTATGCAGGGTATTCCTGCCAATATCGCTCCTGTCGCTACGATGGTCTCGGTTTCCTCGTTAACTATGGCAGCCGGCCCAACGTTGTTTTTCTGCAATCCGTAGATCACATACGAACCTACCGTGGAACCTTTACCTCTGGGGAATACAAGAATCTTTCCTGTAACACACTCTCCTTCTAATGGATGATCCTTCTCGATAACGATACCGGTTTCGATATCAACACCACCGTAGAATCCGATGGGCTCATCCGATACTATAGCTTCAGCCTTTGCCTTTCCCGGCGATATCATACGTCCCATCTATAGCACCCCCTGGATCAACGATTCGACTGAATTGAATACAACTTTTTGTTTACAGAATCCGGGCAGATATTGTGCGGCCTTTCCCGAACTGCATCCGGTAGTTCCATATCCCATGGATTCTATGGGTGAAACCACCATACAGGTATCCGCTACGATCTGACCTCCGGCATCCTCGATCACTTCAGTATATCCCATACGATCAGCTGCTTCTTTCATCACCCTTGAAGTGCATACCCATAGTGGTTTTTTCAGGCTTTTACCTTCCACCAATGATGCGACTTTCTGGATATCTCTGATCGAAGCGTGGGGGCAGCCGAGTATAACTATATCGGGCTCTTCACCAGAATTCAGCGATGCATAAGTCTCTTTCATATCTTCCTCATCAACTGTTATCTTTTCAACATCTGAAACATCCTGAAGATGTGCTTCGGGTGTCAACCCTTCGGCATAATACAGTGCCACTGCACCGGAGGCCGCCATAGCAGCGCCTAGAGCTTTTAGATCGTCCGTAGTACTCCAGGAAGGTAGTCCTTTGAAGTACGGTATTTTACTCTTTACCAGCTTACCGATGTACCAACCTAATGCCCCGAAATCAGAATCAGATTCGATCTTACAGGATACGTCCACCAATACATCTGGATTTCTATTATCATCTAAATGCAGTCCGTACTCAGGTGTTTTTCCTAGTACAGCAGCAGCTAACGCACTTGGTCCACCTTCTCGATTTGTTCGAGCAGATATAACTGAGTTAGCGAAAGAAACGGCGGAGGATTCAGACCAAGCGATATGTTCTCTGAACCGCGGTAGATTACCTGCCAAGTAAGGGGTGCATGTTGATGTAACCACGATCCCCATCTCCTTGAATGCATCCATGATCCTAAGCTGCTTTTCTGCAAAATCCTTAGGAAAACCGATCCTATCCCAGTCCTCCAAGTCCATCCCTGCAGGGTTCAAAAAGGTGAGAACCGATACCTTTGCTCCTTTAGAAGCCAAATCTTCGAGAAAAGCGAGTCCCGGATCACCGACGGACTTATAGGATACTCCCGAAACCTGAACTGATCCAACTGGGATCATCTTTTCCGCCCCATATATGTCTCCAAGACGGGCGAGCAGCCGCATCAACTTTTCAAGCACAGGACCTTTTTCTCCTTCTAAAATTCCCTCTTCTTCTTTGGTCAGATACATTTCATCAACTCTTTACAATTCTTTACTATTATCTCTATATCTTCTTTTGTAGCATCCTCTATATGGATGCCTCCTAGAACCACAGCTGTGATACCGTATTTATCGGAAGCTTTCTCAGCTATCGGTACCATCACCAAATGATCTTTATGATCTTCAAGGATCATACTTTTAACCTCTTTTTCCGGCTCTTTTACAACCATGCCGCCTATATGTGGTCTTTCACCACCACCTAGGATATACAAACGATCTTTTCCTACTTTTTGAGTTTTTAACCAAACCCTATATCTACCATCACCGTAGGTAATCATCTACATCGACTTCCTCGTACGTTTCCTTCCTGTATTTCTCAGGATCAACATCCTTCGGGATGGTTGCATCTACACCCACCTTTGTGGTTTTCGTCTTCTTCCCTGAATGATCACCGCTTGGATCCAGTGAAGAGCCAGGTTGATCAGAGACCACCACTAGATCTTTATCCCCCTGGAAACGGGTAGCGATAGCCCACTCAACTTTTAGATGATCGTAAATATCGACGTCATCATCCACCACCACCACGTGCTTCATGGAACCGTGGCCTTTGAAAGCGGCTTTTATCGCTTTTTTACCATCCTCAGGACCTTCTTTTTCTATCTGTACGATACCGTGCAGCCAAGAGCCGCCGCCTAACGTTATCAGCACGTTTTTACATTTAGCCACCTGAGATACTTTGTCATAGATAGTTGGTTCTTTGGGCATACCCATGAGTATCTTGTGCTCCATCCTCCCTGGCAGTAACATCTGCCACATCGCGTTTTTACGGTGAGTTATGCAGTCTATAACAAAAACAGGCTCCTGACGCTCTATATCTCTAGTCTCGGTTAGATCCACAAAAGGACCTTCTCTATCCACTTCTCTGGTTATCCTTCCTTCCAAAACGAACTCTGACTGTGCAGGGACCTCCAAGTCCTTTGTGACACATTTAACCAAAGGTGTCTCGTCAAGAGAATTGGCGATCTCAAGTTCGTCCACTTCCGAAGGGGGCCCTAGTGAAGCAGCTATCATCACCGGTACCGAATTACCTACGCAAATAGCCATCTCAAGATCGCCTTCGATCTTATCGTAGGTAGTCCTGGTCTGCCTTTTTGGTATCAATCTAGCCGTGCATCTATTATTTCCCACCTGCATTATCCTATGATAAGAAGCGTTCCTGCCTGTATCCGGGTCTTTGATCACTGCCACGGTTGCAGTTCCGTACCTGCCGCCGTCACCTGGAAGATGATGCAGCATAGGTAGTATATCCAGATCTACTTCATCACCCTTCAACACCACCTCCTGACAGGGTGCCTGCGAGACTAAATCGCACTCGGTGGGATCTCGTAGAGCTTCCACAAGTTTAGGCATAAGCATCTCCTTGCTGATACCCATACTCTCTGCGATCAGGTCTCTATCTGATGTGATGCCCCCGAAGACCGGAAACGAGAAACCCTTTACATTTTCAAAAATAGTAGGTCTCTCTTCCAAAGAATTCATCACATTAGCAACTTCGTATTTGTGATCAACTTCTTTATCAACACGTAACAACCTTCCTTCTTTTTCAAGCTTATTTAAAAATGATCTAAGATGCATCAAATCACCCTTTATACTCCTATCCTCGTTCGCAGTACCCGGAACCCCTTATCTTCTATAGCCTTAGCTACCTTTTCCTGCAGCTCCTTCCCCGGGGTGAGCGCTACCATATAACCTCCAAGTCCACCGCCGGTCATCTTTGCACCTACCGCTCCAGTTGAACGCGCGGTATCGACCAGCATATCCAGTTCTTCATCGGATACCTCGATATCCTGCAGCAGCGAATGATTACAATTCATCAAGTCCCCCACCTTTTCAATATCTTGTGCCTCCAGTGCCTCTCGTGCATCATGGGCTAGCGACCGAGCCTTTTTGAATATTTCATCGTATCTTTCACAGTATTTCTCTTTTCGTTCCTTCACACCTGCAACCGCCGCCTTGGTATTAGCCACCTTACCGGTATTTCCCATAACGATCTCAACAGGTTCCTTCAACGATATGGGTTCAAAGGTGTTCTCTTCACCTCTGACAAACCATATCAACCCACCGTATGTGGAGGCAGCGTTATCTACTCCTGAGGGAGTTCCATGATATCCCTTTTCACCTTCATATGCGATATCGTTGATCTCATCGTGATCTAGTCCCATATCAAAGTGCTGATTCAGTGCTCTGGCGATAGCTGTGCAAGAAGCGGCCGATGCTCCCACACCGGAAGCACAGTAAAGGGTTCCACCCAACGTGATCTTTAAATTTTCATCGGGATCTACATCCATGGCTTCCAAGATACGATGGAGAGAATCCTTTTGGTGCTCCATCTTCCCTTCTTTGTAACCGGGTGTCGCCGGTCGATCATCGATCAATCGAACTCCACCGGACTCGGTAGCCTCCACCGTTGCCAACGTATAGTCCCCGATAGCTGAAACGATCGACGGTATGTTATAAACAACAAAATGTTCGTTAAAAAGTATACATTTTCCATAGCCTTTTCCTTCTGCCATATTTTAACCTCTGGTCATTATATGTACGTTCTGATAAAGAGTGATATGTATGATATTTAAACATTGTGGACTTTGAACATAACGTTGTTCTTGATAGAGGTTAAAGCCCGCATACCTCCATCTTTAGGCGGGGGTTAGAGCGTAGGAAAGGTATAAGTATGAAAAACCGTATAGTGTGTAACGATGAAAACGACCCGACACGCAACCTACAATATAAACTACCATATCGTTTGGATACACAAATACAGGTATCCGAAACTTACTGGAAAAGTGAAGGAGGCAATAGATAGCGTGTTGAAGGAAATTGCTGAAGATAAGGGTTTGGATATAATAGACTTAGAGGTACAACCTGACCATATCCATCTATTTGTATCATCTCCACCGAAGCACTCACCTAGTTTGGTGGTCAATTGGTTTAAAGGTATAAGTTCTCGTAAGTTCAATCATCATTACGACTTCGAGAGTAAGTTAAAGTGGGCAAGAGGCTATTATGTTGGTACTGCTGGTGAAGTTAGTAGTACGACTATACAAGAATATATCAGGAGGCAGAAAAATTGAGGGTTGAACAGACAAGGACATTAAAGGCAAAACTCTTCAATCCTAACGCAAGGAAGGAAGAGTTGCTTAATCGCTCCTTCAGAGCGTATCAGCAGGCGTTGAAAGACGGGGTAGAAAGGGGGATAGAGACTATGACGGATGCTAATGACCTCGTTGTTCAGTACGACCTTTCAGGTTACATGAAGAACGCTCTAAAGAAACATATACCCAAAGTCGTTAAGAATGGTGGAAAAGATGTAGGTGAAGATAATGCTTTAAAGATAACTAACGAAGGTGTGAATTTTGACTATCAACAAGATAATCACCATAAATTCTATATCAACCTTCCATCAACGTGGCAGAGAGGGGGATACTGGTGCCCGATAGAGATAATTCCGAACCAGGAGAGTTTTTATCATAAATTGTTGTATAAGTATATAAATTTGGGTGAAGTTCAAGTTATTAGGAAGGATAACGAGTTTTACGTTCACATAGTTGTGAAATACGAGATCGAGGTACGTAACCCAAGTGAGTGTACCACTCAAGTAGGCCTCGACGTTGGCGACAACACACTTGTGGCGGGATGTTCCTATGATGGTGTTGAACCGATGCGTGGAGAAATCTGGAGTGGTAACGAGTGTAAGCGACTCCGTAAGGAGTGGCATACGGTGAAGAAAAGACTACAATCACGAGGCAGTGAGAAGATACTCAACGACATAGGCGACAATATCTGGAATAGAATAGATGACATAATACACAAAACCACTAGAGAAATAGTTGAGTATGTTAAGCAGTTCGATGAACCTGTTATCGTAATGGAAGATTTGAAGTATATACGGGAGAAGATGAACTATGGGAAGTATATGAACGCTAGACTTCATTCGTGGGCTTTCAGGAAGTTGCAAAAACAGATAGAGTACAAAGCAGTGGGAGAAGGCATACCTGTAGTCTATGTGAACCCAAAGAATACTTCAAAAGAATGTCATCACTGCGGACAGAAAGGTATCCGTAAAGGCAATCTGTTCAGATGTACGAACGATGGATGTCCTATCGCCGAATATCATGCTGACCTATCAGCCTCAATCTCTATAGCAAAGCGTGGTCGAGAGAGCCCTCTTAAGAAAACGGAAGGCGATGACTTGACCTCGCACGGGGCACGATTGACCGTGCCACAAGACAGCACTTCGGAGGTCACCCATACCGATGAGGAGGTGTCGTATGCGTCTTGAAACCAA
>PWKY01000007.1 GCA_003560595.1 Thermoplasmata archaeon
GAGGAGACCAAAAAACCTGTTGGTCCAAGATCTAGGATTATCTACGTATACTGCATAGCCAAGAGAACACATTAGTGCTCCGATGACCGGTAATATGGGTATCCAGTAATTAGTGAGGGTATACACTTTTTTTCAGCTCCGATTATTATTTGGTTATGGTCTTACGAAAATAAGAAGGTTTCGAAAGTAAATCAAAACGAGATGATTTTCTCTCATCTTTGATGATCACAAAAAGCGAACTTTTTAAATATAGTTTCCCTTTTAACGTGCTCATGGCATTAATTAATGCACTTGATCATATAACAACTACATATCTAAGTGGATTGGCTACATTACCATGGATAATAGTTGGCCTAGTTGTCAGTTATTTTCTGGCCAAATCTTTCGGTCAGGAATACGTTGATAAGATGATGAAAAAGATCGGCCTGATATTATTGTATGTTTTTATCCCTCTCTTACTTTTCAGGATATTTTTGAATATTAGTTTTGGAAGTGCGGAGATAACCTTTGCCGCGGTTACATTCGGTGTACTCTTGTTCATGTACGTGTTGGCTTATGGACTTGGACACATAGAGTCAAAGGAATTGGATTTAAACGGCATGAAGAAGAGGACATTTATGAAGACCGTATTGACAAATCAAGGACGTAGTGCGGCTTTCGTCGGTGGTGCTCTTCTTGGGATCGAGCAGTGGAGAGTCCCTGCCGCTATTTATATAGCTCTTGTGGGTATAGGATTGTTTGCTATAATTCCATATGTTCTCTCGGTGATGCACCGTAACGAAGTAAATAGCATCGCCAAAGAGAAATCTCCTTTACCATGGTTTCTTAAATTATATCCATGGTACTTACTTTTATTTGTCGTGGCCGCTATCATCATACATAGGTCCACAGGGATAACAATGGTGGATTTAGGAGACGGTGGTACGGTTCTGCATTTCATAACCGCCCTCACCATCCCCGCGGGTCTTTACTATGTAGGTTCCGGTATCCACCCTAGTGACCTTAAGTTGGATGAGATGAAGAAGATGTTCTTCCCGCCTAAAAAGGGAGAAAAAAGAGAATTCTATTGGTCGGTTGGCAGGAACGCGTTTTTAACTACTATGGTATATACACCGATAATAACTGTACTGGTTTTTGCGCCGATAATGTGGCTCACCTCATTCCCGAGTTCATGGTTTGCCGTCATAGTTATCAACGCGATACTCCCGATAACCAGTACGAATATGTTCTTGATACCTTATGGACTCAACGCAAAAGGTACTGCCCTGTCAGTTACATGGACTACCGTAATTTCGGTACCTTTGGTATTGGTGTTGATACCTCTATTCTCAAGTATATTCTAGGGCATGTGTTGATCATAGTTGAAACACCCAGGAATACTTGATGTATATGAGATGCGCCATCATACTTATAAATGACTAAGATAATTACAGAACGATGAGGGCTCTAGTCGTTTATCACTCCAAAAGTGGCAACACAAAAAAGGCCGCTGAAGACATATCAGAGGAGTTAGAACGCTTTGTGCATGTGGATATGGAAGCGATCGTCGTAAATCGTTACAATCCTTTCTTACTTGGCACGCTAAGGGCTTTTAAAGACATGTTTTCAGATGAGAGATTTCCTTTAGTTGGCCTTACTTATGACCCGTTAAAATATGAATTCATTATCATCGGAACACCGGTCTGGGGAAATTCATGTACACCACCCATCGATTCCTATCTTTCAGAGCTACAAGACTTCTCTTACCGCGTTGGATTTTTCACTACACAATCCGGGCAACCGACCTTTGATGCGGTCAAAGAGATGGAAAAGACATCCGGTATGGAAGCAGATGTAAAATTGGCCATAAGAAAAGGTGATATCGGTAACGCCGAGTACTTCAACGACATCAAAATTTTTGTCAGCGACCTTTTAGGAATAGACCATCATATCGATTGATATTTAAGATCTGAAAATGTGGGTCGAAAGACTTATAATCGCTACATTACATAATCCGCTAAAACATTCAGATATATGTATGGGTGTGTAACAATGTTCAATGAAAAAGCACAGATGATGAAACTTAAAGATATAAGAGAGTTGCAGGAAAAACGATTAGTAAAGATGGTACGTTATGCCTACGATAACGTTCCGATGTACAAAAAGCGTTTCAATGAAAAGGGCATAAAACCTTCCGATATAACAAAGCTGGAGGATGCTCATAAGATACCGTTCACGGTAAAAGATGATTTGAGGGACCACTATCCCTACGGTATCCTGGCGGTACCTCGTAAAGAAGTGGTAAGATTCCACGCATCTTCCGGGACAACCGGTACCCCCACAGTGGTATCTTACACACGTAAGGATATGGAGGTATGGGGCGACCTCATGGCTCGGACCTACAACGCCGCCGGAACGGATCCTGGAGATATCGTTCAGAACGCATATGGTTACGGCCTCTTCACAGGTGGTCTAGGTTTCCATCAAGGAGCAGAGGTCCTTGGATGTGCTGTCCTACCCACCAGTACGGGTAACACAAAGAAACAGATCAAGATGATGTATGACTTCCAGACGGATGTTTTAGCGTGTACTCCATCTTATGCCATCTACCTATCCGAAGCCACAAAAAAATTCGGCTACGATCCAAGGGAGGATTTCAATCTGAAGGTAGGCATGTTCGGTGCTGAACCATGGAGTGACGAGGCTAGGGAAAGTATCCAGGAATCCTTCGGTCTTAAAGCCCAGGATGTTTACGGTATGAGCGAGCTATACGGACCTGGAGTGGCGGTCGAGTGTCCCGCACAGAACGGGCTCCATATATGGAGCGATCAGTTCCTTGTAGAGACCATAAACCCGGAGACGGGTGAAGTGCTGCCCGAAGGAGAAAAAGGAGAGCTCGTGTTCACCATGCTCACCCGTGAAGCCATGCCTTTACTGAGATATAGAACAAAAGATATCGCCGTCGTCAATTACGAAGAATGTGAGTGCGGAAGATATCACCCACGGATCATGAGGATAAAGGGAAGGAGTGACGATATGTTGATAGTCGGTGGTGTGAACGTTTTCCCCAGTCAGATCGAAGCCGCATTGCTCGAGACAGAGGGTATCGGTGAACACTACCAGATAATCGTTGACAGGGATGTACTGGATAAGCTGTTCGTGAAGGTCGAAGTCGATAAGGAATACTATGAATCGGATCAATACGACGAGGAGAAGTTGTTGAAAGAGGCCAGCGAGAACTTGACCGCTGTTCTTAACATCAGGGCACGGTTGAAACTACTGGAACCCGGAACACTTCCCAGGACCGTCGGAAAAGCGAAAAGAGTAATCGACCTCAGGGAAGAGCACGACCGTATCGAAGAACCTTGAACAATATAGGGGACCCCGATCCCCTTACCAAACCTTTTATTTATTTGATCTATTCTAGTGAGTGTGCAGAATGAAGGTATTTTACCACTTATAGAACCAAAAGTGATGGCGGTTTATGGAGTTGCTAGAGATGCAAAAAGACCTGCAGCTATTATATATAATCGCATGAAAAATGCAGGCTATACAGTTATCCCGGTGAATCCAAACGAGAAAGATCTATTGTGTAGTTTGTATGGAACATCAGAAGTGGTAGATTTAGCAGTGCTAGCAGTGTCTTCCAAGTACCTAGAAAGTGCGGTGAGGGATTGTATCGACAACAAAGTGAAGGTGATCATAGTACCGTCCAGCGATGTCTATGAAGCGGTCAAAGCTATTTACGGGGACGTGGAGGAAGAAAAACCCCGAGTACTGGGCCCCAACAGTTTGGGTATGTATAGGCCCGATATTGATTTGGATCTTATGATCGTCCATGAGAACGTACTGATCCGCCCTTCTTCCGGTAACACTGCTTTCATCTCTCAGAGTGGATTTTTAGCTTTACCCCTATTCGAAGCTCTTCATGCACGTTCTTTAGGTGTTTCTTTGTTTGTGGATATAGGTAACGCATTCGATATCGACGGATTGGATCTTTTGGAATATCTTGCCGGTGATGAAGAAACCGATGTGGTCTCCCTGTACCTTGAAAATTTGAGCGATGGACGCAGATTTTTTCAAATAGCTAAAAAAATTACCGATAAAAAGAAGATGGTGTTGTTGAAAGCCGGACGCACCGATATTTCATCCGAGGCCGTACGGTCCCACACCGGTGAATTATCTAAATCTTCCTACAGAGTTTTAAAAGGTGCTGCAAAACAGTCAGGGATCGTTATGGCTGAAGACGAACGTGAACTGATCGATTTTACCATAGCTTTAACACGAGATCGTTTTTTAGATGGCAACAAGATCGCTGTGATGAGTACTACGGGGGGGATGGGGGTGATAGGTGCCGACGCCATTTCCGAATCGCCTATCCTTTCCCTCGCTAAACTTCCAAATGCTACAAAAAAAGCAATCAACAACACGGTTCCCTTTTCAGATTCGAATAGCAATCCAGTTGATTTATCACCGAGAGTCGATGATGACGGCTTCGCAGAAGTATTACGAATTTTAGTGGGTGACGAAGAAGTGTCGGGTGTGTTGGTTTACATCTCCGTTTCCCCTAATACAACCGATAAGCTAGTTGAAAAGATCAAGCAAGTATATAAACGAACGAGTAAACCTATGATCATAGTTCTAATGGGTGAAATCACTTCCGTGAATTTTAGGGAAGAATTCTTAACCTATGGTATAGATACCTACCCATCTACCCAACGAGCTGTTAGGGTATTGGAAATATTTTTAAAAGGAGCCAAAGATGTCTGAATTACACCATATATTTAGAAGGGTTGTTCATTCCATGGCATGGATATATTTGGTTTATTATCTGATGCCCAAAACGATAATCGGATACAGTAGATCTACTCTTTTTCTTATAGTCGTTTTCATAATCCTCGCCTTCGAGTCTATCAGGGTCTGGCAAAGATGGCATATCTTTGGTCTTCGCGATTACGAACGAACTAAGATAGCGGCCTATGCATGGGCCACTATGGGTGCTGCAATAGCACTTTTGTTATTCCCCATGCACCTGGCGGTTTTGGCACTGATAGGGATGGGCGCTGTGGATCCATTATGTGGAGAGGTCAGGTACCATTTTCCCAAGATGTATCCGTGGATCCCTCTGGTAGCGTACTTTTTGTTATCTGTTGTTATACTCAACTTACTAACAGGTCATAGCTTGATAATACTGATCACCCTTGGTTTTTTTGGATCGATCTCAGCTATCATCTCTGAATATCCTAAGATAATATTTGATGATGATTTTTTGATGGTGGTAGTACCATTGATGGTTCTTCGTATAGTGGAGTATTTATTGATATGAACGAAAACCTTTAAACACTTAAAATCAAATAGGTCGTAATATGAAAAAGCAACTCTTAGAGTGGCTGGATGATGATGATAGGGAATATAAGGTGATAGACCATCCTGATCTAAATTGGTTGATACAGATCAAGCACGGAGACCGGGTGGTGCTTCTAGGTAATCCTAAGGATTATCCAAAAAGATTAGAGGTCGTTTACAAGCTTTCAGTTAGTGATGAACACAAACAAGTGATAGGTGGGATGGATTCTAAGATGAGATCTGGATTTGAAAGGGCATTGGTGATGATGCTGTCTGATAATAGTGTCATTTACAATATTAGACGAGATGAAGAGAATAACCCGGATAATGTGGTGATAAAGAAGCATCTTTATGACGAAGACCTAACTAGGACGATTTTCTTCGACACCATACAAAGTTTGGTAAATGTAGGTATGCGGACCACCGTCCATTTTCAATCACTTGGTGGTGTCCCCACTCAAGCCGAAGATTTAAGCTCAACAAAACCCGGTCCATCTCTTTATCGTTGAATCAGTAGTAAATATAAATCAATATTATTGCTGTTCCAAGCAATCCTTCCATCAACCATATCAATGTAACTAGCTGCCATTCTTTGACTCTGACCTTCTTCACTATCAGATGTGTTAAGCTTTCGGTTTTATCGTGAGTACTGATCAGATATTTGTCTTCGTCCATATCTGCAAAGTTTTCTGCCTTAAATCCACCTTTAAATTTCAAGAAGAATTCAACTATCATCGGTATGAAAAGTATGATCCCAGGTGTGATCAATCCACTGATTATTGCGGCGGAACTGATCGCTGCTCCGCTGAACAGTGTAAAGGTGTCTCCAGGAAAAATACGAGATGGATATAGATTGAATACGCTGAAACCTAAGGTAGCCCCTACCAGTGGGAATAGAATGTAGAGACCATAGGTTTCTCCATTTTTTAAATAAATCAAGATTATCAAGGTTATGGAACATATGGCTGCAAGCCCTGAACCGAGACCATTGAAGCCTTCAAGCATGTTCGATGCGTTAGCTGCACAGGTCACACCGAATGGTACCGCTATCAAAATGAAATATGAGGCTGAGATCTCAAATGAAAAAATGGTTATGGTGTGGTTCATCATATGTATTCCAAATGGTAATGCGAAAATGAATGGTAGTAAGGCTTTAGTTTTCTGTCTTATGGCCACCATATCGTCTACCATGCCGATAAACCCAGCGCCGATGATCGCGATTATTGCGGTTAAGAAAAGTGAAGGATCGAGGTCTTCACTCGCTCGCCCTAAAAGTATGGATACACCTACAATGAATCCTATTATGGCTGCCAAACCTCCCATCTCCGGAACGAAACTGCCGCCACGCTTGTGCATATCTTTTCCGTTTATCCCTGCTTTAGGGAAAGTTTTGATCTGCCATCGAGAAACGATCAAGGCCACAAAGAATGCTCCCGTGATCGATAACCACATATCTAGCATTTTAGTAACTCCAATTTCCTTTTTTTGTTTATAGAAGTGTTTGTTAGGTAAACCAACTAATCCTACAATATAAATCTTTTTTGCCAGATTCAACATATTATCCAGGCTAATAGTGTAGAAAGTAGTACCAGCAGGTACATGATAAATGTAGTCTGTTTTTCGGTTAAACGAATGTGAGACGGGAATAACCACATCAACGTGTGTTGGTTTGGAGCATCGATGGTACCATCTGAACGGACTCCCCCAAACTTCGTTTTAACTTTTCCCCTGTCTTTTAAGAACCAGTATGCAACCATCAAGAAGTTGATGGAAAGAGGGATCAGTGCTATGAATATGAATACTTCTAGGTTAGCCATCACTCCGACTATACCTATCATCGCCCCCATCATTAAGTCCCCACTATCCCCTGGAAAAACACCCGCGGGCTGAAGGTTATAGGATAGAAATGCTAGATTTGCGCCTAAGAAAGGAAAGATAAGGTAAAGTAATTCCATATCTCCTGAACGGTACAATTTTAAACTAGCGAATGCTAATATTATCAAAGTAGTTCCTGCAGACTGACCGTTATAGTAAGAAAACATATTGACTAGGTTTGCAGAAACCATTATGTAAAAAGGTAAGATCACAAGTAAATATATTATCCCAAGTTCAAGTACATAGGACGTAGGGAACGGTATCGAAGTGTCCACATATTTCAATAATGGGAAAGCAAAAAATAGAGGTATGATAACCTTCATCAATTTATCGTGACTCACCTCTTCATCTCCTCCTATACCAAGAAGATCGTCGAGGAAACCGAAGATAAAGTAGAAGAGTAATACGAAAAGAGCCGGATAGATTGAAAAAGGCATCTTACCGGTGGACATCAAGAACAGTATGCCTGCTAGGAAGGCGAAGGCTATGCCTATACCTCCCATCTCCGGTACAAAGGGATGTCCCAATTTGTACATATCTCTACCGACATATCCCTTCTGTTTTAATTTCTTCAGCAGCGGTGCGAATATTATCACACCTGCAATATACGTTATGGATATGCTCAGGGTCAAAATTATTCCGGGGTCCAAAGGACTACACCATGGATGGTTAAGTATCTTTTAGTATTAAAAGTTAAGCGGTTACTACAACAGGATCCTCCAAAGAAGATACGTGCCCATAATTACAAGGATCCATGCTGATATAGGCCTTATATACTTATTTATGTTATCAAAATTATCTAGTTTTGATCCTAGATATACTACTAAGAAGATGAATAACAGCATAAATATCGCCATGGTTAATAGGAATATCAACAAAATCAACAGGCTTGAAGAAACCCCATCTCTTAACCATGATGACATTATCACCGCAGCAAATATAGGTGCCGCACATATGGATGCCGCGGAGCCGTAGGCGATACCGTAGAAAAAAGGGGTTGGATACATGTTTTTTTTACGTAATCCTAACGATGATCGAATTTTGGTCGTTAATTTGGTGATATACATATCTAGATCCAAATGTAACAACATAGTCAATCCTATGATAATGATAGAAATAGCTATGAACAATTCGATATTGGATATATATCGTATAATAGCACTTCCTCCTATTATCAATATGCCACCTATGATCCCAAAGACTAGAACCATACCAGATGAAGCTTTGAGGGCTATGGAGATTATATCTTTTGGCCCCTTTTCTTTAACATCGCTACCTAATCGGTATGAGATATAAGATGGTAATAGTGGTAAAGCGCAGGGTGAAAAGAAGGCGGCGATCCCGCCCATAATAGCGATCAAATAGGTACCGTAAACAGGAATAGATATGCCGGTTTTTTTCCCTTCCAAGACTTCATCTAATTCACCTCGTAATCTTTCAGTACTCAAAACACCTACTTCGTGCATCAATACCTCTTGGTCTTCCCCTATGATCACTAATGTCGGTACACTTATAACTCCATAATCTAGAGTTAGGGTGGAATCTCCTTTTGCCAGAGTCCATGGTATCTCTCTTGATTCTTTTATGGATCTTAACTCCTCTAGGTCACTACCGGAAATGTCAATGGAGATGATGTGGAATTCTTCTGAGTAATCATCGTAGATATTTTTCAAAGATTCTTCAAGTTCGACACAGGCTAGGCAATCCGGAGTCATGAAATCTATAACGACCGGCTTGTCGAGGTTTTCAGAGAGTATAAAGGTCTCTCCATCGCTAGTATCGACCTGAAAGTCCGGAGCCTGCTCTCCAGATACGACTATAGATGAAAGTATGATCAATATCAGCATGAAAACCAAATAGTTTTTCATAATTTATCCAAAACCACAATCCCTTATAATCTTATCGCTAAAAATCATGAGATCTTGGTTGGTGAATGAGGGAAAACATTAAAAGAAACATCCTAATATTATCTCGTAGATATGGTGATTAACTATGGTGAAGCAACCCTGTGAAATAATTGTAAACTACATCCTACCATCAGTACGAGCGCAGTTATCTAAAGAATTGGTACAGTTAGGTAATTCCCAACGACAGGTATCGAAGATACTTGATATTACACCGGCGGCAGTATCACAGTATATTTCCGGAAAAAGAGGATATGCCTTGGATTTCTCTGAAGAGTCTTCAAATATGATAAAAGAGATAGCCAAGGAAATCTATGAGGATAATGACGTTGATATCGGCAAGGAGGTTTGCAACTTATGTTCTTATCTTTGGAATGACTACACGTTTGAACAGCTTGAAGAACAGTTTGAAGGTATAACCGAGGGCTGTGGGGAATGTGTAGGGCGGATATGAATTATTCTATTTTGTACCTAAGTAGTGCACCATACCCCCCTAACGCTTCTAGCTTGTCTCCCCCTTCGTGACTGCTGCTTACGATTATAACGTTACCGCCTAACTGTTCTGTCCGTTCCATGATCTTTTCTCCCTCTTCATCCCTTACTCTCTTATCTAATATCAATAAAGTCTCTACAGCCCCTATCTCCACCGCATTATTTACCGATTCCACACCATATGCCAAGGGCTCATCTTTTTTTATACGCACCAGCAGTTCCTCTACTTTCTCAGCCTCATAGGACACCCTTTGTTGTTCCAATACACCTCCTTCTTTCCCACTTTTTAACACCTCGTGGATACCGGTCATACCGCCGCAACCGGAGTGAACCACCTGGGCATGTTCTATCATCTCAGGATGGTGTCTTTTAAGGTATTCATATATATCTTCTTTTGTGAAACCTGGACCGAGGATAACTAGGGGGGACTCATCCATCAAAATCATCTTTAATTTTACAGCAACCTCCTCAAAAAATTCCTTTCTCGTCATCTTGTCCCCTTCATACATCTTCCCACCCCGATTGGGGTTGACGCGGGCCATCTCCTTCACTCCATATTGCCTTAAAACCGCTATAGTGGCATCGTCTTCTTCCATGGCTAATAGGGTTACCAATGGTCGTTCGCTGCTTTCTACCGCCTCTTTCAGTCTTTTCAAGTGATGTTCCTTCCACTCTTCTTTGATCATGGTCAAATTATCTTCTTCGGTGAGATTCAAAGTGTGATATGAGCCAAGGTCCTGTGGACCCTCTACGATAGTCCCCAAAATCCTCAAACGATCGGTGAAGTCGTGGAATTCTACCTTTTCTACCTCTATATCGAGGCGCATACGTTTTTTTTCACCCCTACTGGCTCGGAGAGTGTCTCTCTGGTTCTCCTCTCTTCGGTAGGTGACGGCGGATACTATATCTCCTTCGTCGATCAGATTTTTAAGGTGCCAAAGATCGTCCAGGTTATCTATACGTACCTTGATCCTCTTCCTTTTCGTGTCTTGATGCAGTATCTTCATCCGTGCTTCGTAAAACCCTTAAATGATTTAAATCATGTGGCATCGGTCAAAAGACTTTTTAACGCCTATGCGGTTCCGGTGGTTATGAGTGTTATCGATGTCGTGGTACTCGCTTCAGGCAGTGGTTCGGATTTCCAGTCCATAGTGGATGCCTGTGACGCCGGTGAAATAGACGCAAACGTGGTTATGTTGATTACTAACAACCCTGATGCATATTGCATTACCCGTGCTCGAGAACATGGGATTCAGCACAGCGTGATCGATCATAGGGGTTTGAGCCGTAGGGAGCACGAGAAGAAGTTGGAGAAAGAACTCGACAAAATAGATCCAGATCTGATAGTGCTCGCGGGATTTATGCGTATATTCACCGATGATTTTGTAGAGAAGTATTACGGCAAATTGATAAACATACATCCGGCCCTTTTACCTCTTTTCGGAGGGCCTGGCATGTATGGTGAACACGTTCATAGAGCCGTGTTGGACTCGGGGATGAAAGTATCTGGATGCAGTGTGCACTTCGTTACTAACCAGGTTGATATGGGCCCCATCATCGCACAGAGATGTGTCCCAGTGAAACACGACGATTCTATTGATTCACTCGGTGAACGTGTACTTGAACAGGAACATGAACTACTTCCCACCGTGGTAGGCTATTTTGCGGATGAACGAGTACGGCTTAAAGAAGGTAGAGCATGGGTGGTGTGAAGCTCGATAAAATACAATTTCCGATATTTTTTAAGTCGTATCCGAAAAAGATAATAAAGGATGGCCCTTTTACGCAGATAACTCAACGATCAGGAGAATTATTAGATGGCAAAACTTGATGACAACAGGATAGAAGAAATTGAGGAGATGGCACGTAGAGTTAGGATCCATGTGGTGAAGAGCACTCATGCGGCAGGTTCGGGCCACCCGGGAGGTTCGCTTTCTGCTACAGATATACTAACTACTTTGTATTTTGAAGTGATGGATCATAGACCGGATGAACCGCAATGGAAGCACCGAGACCGCTTTGTTTTGAGTAAAGGCCACGCGGCACCCGCTCTATATGGTGTGTTGGCGGAATCAGGATATTTCCCAGTAGAGGAATTGATGACTCTCAGGAAGCTGGGTTCTAGACTTCAAGGGCATCCGGACATGCTTAAGGTACCTGGAGTGGACGCGTCCACCGGTTCTTTAGGCCAAGGTCTTTCCATCGCATGCGGTATCGCGCTAGCAGCTAAAATAGATAGGGAATCACATAGAGTCTTCGCGATCTGTGGAGACGGAGAGGTACAATCGGGGCAGATATGGGAGGCAGCCATGTTCGCAAGTCATCACAAACTCGATAATCTCATAGTATTTTTAGATAGAAATCAACTTCAAATAGACGGTCCCACAGAAGATGTTATATCCATCGAACCAATCGTATCAAAATGGAAATCTTTTGGATGGCATACGCAAGAGATCAACGGTCATGATATCGAGGAGATAGTGGATGCAATAGATAGAGCCGAAGAAAAAGATGGTAAACCATCTATGATCATAGCACATACGATCAAAGGAAAGGGTGTTACGTTCATGGAAGGTTCTCTTGCATTTCATGGAAAGGCCGCCGATGATGAGCAGCTTGAAGTCGCATTAGATGAACTTGGAGGTGCCTAATATGTGGGAGATGGCTAAACAACGGGATGCATATGGTGAAACGTTAGCTGAGCTGGGTAGGGAAAGAGAAAACATAGTAGCTGTCGGTGCTGACTTATGTGGTTCTTGCCGTATCAAAAAGTTCGGTACCGAGTTTCCCGAACGTTTCTTTAACGCAGGTATCGCTGAACAAAATATGATGGGCATCGCCGCAGGATTGGCTATGTCTGGTAAAACGGTTTTCGCCAGTACTTTTGCGGTTTTCGCCACTGGCAGAGCATACGACCAAGTGCGTCAAAGTATTGCATATCCCGAAGCCAACGTCAAGATCGTTTCAACTCACGCAGGTATTACCGTTGGTGGAGATGGTGCATCACATCAGATGCTCGAAGATATCGCTCTTATGAGGGTGCTGCCTAACATGCGAGTTATCGCGCCTGCAGATTATCACGAAACAATTAAAGCGACCCGTGCTATCGCTGATTATAAAGGTCCAGTATATCTTCGATTGGGCCGATCTAACATACCCATAATTACCGACGAAGATGCAGATTTTGAGATGGGAAAGGCAACCCTGTTAAAAGAAGGAGAAGACGTAACTTTGATCGGTACGGGGATAATGGTTTCTCGTTGTTTAAAAGCTGCAAAGATATTGGAAAAGAAACATGATATCGATGCAAGAGTGATCAACATGAGCACCATCAAGCCCTTAGACGAAAAGATGATAGTTGACTCCGCTAGAAAAACCGGAGGTGTTGTGACAGCGGAAGAACATGTTGTATCTCAAGGTATGGGGAGCGGGATATCCCAGGTTCTTTCCGAAACCTACCATGTCCCCATGAAGCGTGTAGGTGTAGCCAACGTATTTGGAGAATCAGGTGGAAGCGATGAGCTGATGGAAAAGTACGGTTTAACCGCCGACCATATCGTAGAAAGTGCTCATGATGTAATAAGTAGAAAGTAGAAGGTAGATAAAATGAAGATATTTGTAGATACTGCAAAAAAGGATGAGATAAAGGAAGCTGAGTCCTGGGGAATCTTAGATGGAGTAACGACCAATCCGTCTTTGATTAAAAAAGCCGTTGAAGATGTTGGAGAGGGCGTTAGTTTGGAAGAATATATCGAAGAGATCCTTCGTACGGTAGAAGGTCCTGTTAGCTTAGAAGTAGGCGCCTCTTCTCTGGACGGTATGATATCGGAAGCTAAAGTTCTTTATGATAGATTCAACCCAGTCAATAAGAATGTAGTTGTGAAGATCCCGGTCAACACCTATATGTGTGAAGGAGATGATAATTTTTCAGGCATAAAGGCAACTAAAGCCCTATCAGATCAAGGTATTCCTGTTAACAGCACTTTGATAATGTCACCAAATCAAGCACTCATGGCTGCCAAAGCTGGAGCAGCTTATGTTAGCCCATTCGTTGGCAGGATAGATGATTTCATACGTAAACGGATAGGCCTTAAACGTGGAGAGGATTATCCCAAGGGAACATATTATCCAGAAGAACTCGCTGTCCGTGTTTGGGAGAACAAATTAACACGGTTCATCGATGAGCAGGAGATCGATAATATAATATACCGAGATCATGAAATAATGAAAGTGTTCGACTGGGCCAACGACGACGGTATTTTTTCAGGGATCGATATGCTCTGGTCTGTGAAGAAGATATACGATGAGTACCAATTTGATACGGAGATCATAGCCGCCAGCATAAGAACAGCACGCCAGGTACGTCTTTGTTCTGAGATGGGTGTAGATATAGCTACTATACCCTTTTCAGTTATTGAAAAGATGATGATCCATAGGAAGACAAGTCAGGGTATGAAATCATTCTGTGACGATGTTATACCTGAGTATCAAGAAATACTCAAAGACTAGATTCTCAAAAGGCTTAAATATCTCCCTATGCAATCGTACTTCACTGGGTCTGACACATGAAGAAAATAAAAAAATGTCCATCCTGTAACTCATATTCATTAGCGACGGTCTGTCAAAGTTGTGGAGAGAACACGATAAATCCAAATCCGCCTAAGTATTCTCCCGAAGACAGATATGGGGATTATAGGAGAAAGCTCAAAAAGATTCAAAGAAGAGGTAATTGATAATATGGAAAATATAGTTGTTAAATACATCGAAAAGGTAGAATTAAACGATCCTATCCTAATTGAGGGACTGCCCGGCGTAGGTAATGTAGGTAAATTAGCTTCCGAGCATCTTATAGATGAATTGGATGCAAAGTTGATGGCAGAGATATATTCGATTTACTTTCCCCCACAGGTTCTCGTTAATGAGGACGGGGTGACGGAATTGGTTTGCAACCGTCTTTATTGTGCCAAGGATGTAGGAAATGAAAAAAGAGATATCATAATCCTGACCGGTGATTACCAAGGTATGACTCCCCAAGGACAGTATATGCTTACTGATAAGTTATTGAATATTGCCAACGAACTAGGCGTGAATATGGTCTTTGCATTGGGTGGTTACGGCCAGGGGTCCATGGTAGATACACCAAGAGTTTTAGGTGCGGCTACCGACAGCGACTTGGTTCAAGAAGCCAAAGAACTTGGAGTTATTTTTGATAGAGACCATCCCGCTTCCGGTATAGTCGGTGCTAGTGGCTTATTACTAGGCCTTGGAAGTAAATTGTACGACATTCGAGGTATCTGTTTGATGGGTGAGACTTCCGGTTATTTTGTTGATCCCAATGCATCCAGAGAGTTACTTGAAGTACTGATCTCCTTTTTAGGGATAGAGGGCCTTTCATTTGATGCTCTCGACGATAAGGCCGAGGAAGTCGAGGAACTCACCAAGAAGGTTATGGATATGGACCTTGGGGGCAATGTTAATCAAGAAAATAAGTCTGAGCATCTAAGATATATAGGATAAAGACCATCCTCATCGGAGGTTCCATGCATGGATAAAGAAAAGATGATAGAATTGTATCTAAAGGGCTACGAAGACGGTTTGACAGAGGCATGGAGAAGTGCAAAGAGTATGGTATCTCGCTATGATGGATGGGAATTAAAAAGTAGGATGAAGGGTAAGATAAGCACCCTCTATCAGGATGTTAGTTCTAAACGATACAAAATTGAACTAGACCCATCGGTATTTCTCCCTGAAGAAGACTACGCTGAAGTTCCTGGCGATACTCTTGAATTACCAGAGATCAAAAAAGGAGAGATGTACCTTTTTTTAGAGCGTAAACCAAAAGATTCATTTAATTTTTTCTTCAAATCCATTCCAGAAGCCGAAAAGGGACTATGCATAACTTCTGAAAGAATAGAAAATATCATAGATAAATATGGTGAATATGATGTGGTCTCGTATTGTAATCTTGCAAAATCAAATTCTCAACGTAATAAGAGTTATGAAACCATATCTTTCGCGAGTTTGAGTAGATTAGGTACTGTTATAGGTGAATTTTTCAAGGACAATCCAGGCTCTATCTTGCTGTTCCAAGGGATGGATCGTATGATACATTATAATGACTTCAGCAAACTACAAAAATTTGTTGATTTTATTCGTGATAAAGCTAGTGACAACAACGGATATATCATCGTAACTATTCCTCCAAATATATTGGAGGAGAAGAAGTTCAATCGATTTAGAAATTTATTTGACGGTGAGTATGTCATAGATGATTAATGGTGAATATATGTATGTGATCCTTGGTTCCAACAAATTAGCTACTGATGTTGTAGAGGAACTGCAGCATTTAGGAAAAGAATCTAAGATGATACATGATTTAGGGGAATTGAACACGATAGATAATGTAGAAACACTGTTGATATTTGAGGAAATAGAGCTTGAAGAAAATTATGATTTTCCCGTAGTCCTCTATCATGAGGACCATTCTGATGTTAATGAAAAATGCGCTGATATTTTGCTCACAAACACCGGTATGATATCCTCTGTATTGGTGGCTGAAGTCAACAGATATAATGATATGAAGAGTACCGCTGAACTTATAACATACTTGGAACAAGTTGAACGTGAATTATCTGTTTTTCTTCACGATAACCCAGATCCCGACGCTATCGCATCGGCCATGGCATTTGAAGAAATTTGTAAACGTTTCGATAAAGAATGCGTCATATATTATTACGGAGATATAGGTCATCCGGAAAATGAACTTTTTGTTGAAACAACAGGTGTAAACTTAAAACAAGTCTCCTCTGACGAAATACCACATATAATAGAAGAAAACAAACCCCTTGTATTCATCGATTTTTCTAAAGCAGGGATAAATAACTCATTACCGATCAATACCTATGCCGATGTAGTCATAGACCATCATCCTTCTGAACATACTAGAATCAAAGATGGTTACATACAGGTAGAGCAACGCGCCGGTGCCACCTCTACGTTATTGACAGAGCATCTCATAAACTCCGACATCAACATCCAACCTATATTGGCATCTGCCTTACTTCATGGAATTAAAGTTGATACCAACGGTTTTATCAGGAACATAAGTAAATCGGATTTTAAAGCTATGTATCATCTCAATACTCTATGTGATAAGGAATTGCTTGAGATCCTTGAAAGATCCCCGATGAATCCTTCAACCATGTCCTCCCTTGGTACTGCCATCATCAATCGAGATATATCTGTAGGAGTACTCACATCCTATGCAGGTGTTGTATCCTGCAGAGATGACATACCTCAGATCGTAGATATATTAGTGACTGAAAGAGACGTACATTCTGCGATCGTTTTTGGCAAAATAGATAATAAAATACACATTTCGGCACGTTCTCAGTTGACAAATATTAACATCGGAGATATATTGGAAAACGCCTTTTCAGATATTGGTGAAGCCGGCGGACATCCACATGCCGCTGCAGGTGTTATTTCTGTAAAAGAAGAGGTTTTCGATACAGAAGTTATCAAAGAACTATCAAAGCGGTTTAGACGTGAGGTGATCAAGCATGAATGAGTATACTATATGGATAGGTCCCAGTAGAAATTCGATGGGTTCTCGTGAAAAAAAAGAGCTCACCATCGCATTCCTCGTTTTAAGTCTAGCATTTGCGATTAGTTTTTCTGGAGGAATAGAGAGGATATCGTTAAATGTATTTCCGGTCTTCTTTGCAATATCCTTACTAGCTGTGGGCACCGCTTTTTTGTTTCACGAGCTTGCACACAGGTATCTTGCACGAAAGTACGGCTGTTGGGCTGAATTCAGGATGTGGACCTGGGGTCTTATGATGGCTCTATTCTTCAGTATGTTTGGATTTGTTTTTGCAGCACCCGGCGCGGTGATGATCCGCGGATACATCAACAAAGAGCAGAATGGAAAGATCAGCGCAGCCGGTCCTGCTACGAACTGGGCAGTAGGTACAGCGTTTTTACTCCTTTCATACATCTTACTCACGTTAGGGATATGGTTGTGGTGGATACTTGCTTTCGTAGCCTTCGTTAATCTGTTCATAGGTGGATTCAATCTTTTACCATTCGGTCCTCTAGACGGGGCAAAGATATTTTCGTGGGATGTAACATCTTATATTATGTTAGTGATAGCTATTCTAGGAACGTTGGCGGCGGGATATTACCTGGGACCTTTCAGTGGATTCTTTTGATCACGGGGTATGGCCCAGCAGTACACGAATTCACTGTTCAAAATAGTACCGGGGTATTCGATGCATTTGACGATGTCAAACGATGTGAGATACTCTCTTAACTCTTGAATAGTATAGTAAGATAAATATCTAGGACTGCCATAAGGTTCGTTCTCATACCCCTCTCCATCACCTTTTTTAAAGCTGAACACCAGGAGACCGTTTTTTTTAATTATACGGCATAATTCTTTTTGTACATGATGTAATCCTTTTTTGGGAAAGTGGATGATAGAAGCGCTAGCCCACACACAATCGAATGTATCATCGAAAAAAGGAGTATATCTCATATCTCCGAGGATAAAATCACAATCTGGATGACATTTTTGAGCTAGTTTTAACATATTCATTGAAAGATCCAGCCCTGTTACATCTGCACCTTCTTCTTTTAAAAAATTTGTATCTCGTCCATCCCCACATCCAGCGTCCAAAATGGTAGGGGATCGTTGGAGTGATCCAAGAGTACTCTTCAGTATCTCCTCCTGATATCCCCGATCACCTTCTCTTAAAGTGTATCTTCTAAATTCTTTGGCTATAGTGTCGTATGTTTCTACCGTGGTAGATATAGGATCGTCTAACTTAGATCCATCATTATCTTCTGAATCTCGTCCCATGTAGGCTTTCGGGGATAGTTTCTATGTTCTTTTCCTGGTCTGGTCGTGTAATATGGTCGATTACACCCTGGACAGCCTCTGGTTTGGAAAGGCTCTCCGTTTGCTAGATGTTCTTCGACATATTTACGTCCGTCAGTCAAGAAGGCAAGGGCTTCATTTGGATTTCGTCCTTCTTCTATAAGATGCGTCAGCAATTGAGCCCTTCTGTAATAAATCAGATCTGTTTCTTTTCCCTTGGATACATATGAAAATAGAGAAACGTTAGCGCCGCTTTTCGACGCTCTATAAACCGCGTGTGACAGTTGTTCAAGGTCTTCACCAATACCTACTATAATATGTGCTGTAACTTGTTTCTTACCATAAATTTCAAGCGCATCTCCCAGGTAGTCCCAGAAAACCATCGGGGGATAATTTCTCTTTGTCTTTGCTCGTAGTTCGTCGGTCGCCGCGTCTATGCCGATCCCCACGTGATCTACTGAACCATCCCGCAACTGCTGTAGAACCTCTTTCGACAAAGGTGGTGCAGAAACAGAAATAGGTTTTCCGGTGCTTTCAAGAGACGATGCAATTTCTATGATCTTATCTTCATATCCTTCAACATCCGGGGATTGAATACAGATACGTTTGAGATCTGAATCTTTAATCGGCTCGATAATCTCATCGATGTCGAAGTAGGGCCACGAAACCCGTGAAAGCCACTTTCCATCGGTTGAGGATTGAGGACAGTAAACACACCCCCCTCGACAAGGAGCCCCAGGTATGAGTAAGTATGCAGTGGTGGGATATTCCATACACTTCGAATCCAGCAGGCCCAGATAAGAGGCTGTCCCGCTTGATACTCTTATCTCCATGTCTCAACACTTCCTGTCATATGTCCATTCTTCGGAGGAATATTTTTTTTCCAAATCCTCCACCATCTTTAGTTCCTCTCGGGTCAACCCTTCTTCGACCAGTTTCACATCAAGATGCTTTTGATATTCCTGTTTCATCGCATCTATCAGTTCATCGGGGTCAGGTTTCCAACCTAACTCGTCTTCCATGGTAGTCACAAGGTCAAAGAAAGATTTTGCTCCCTTTGCCTGTAACTTTTCTTCATCCAATAATAATATGCTAGCCAACGTACTCAAATCGGTAGCGTACATCAGGGTGCCGTGTTGTAACAACCCTATCCTAGCTCTCCTTTGGGCACTTCCTGATATTTTTTTCCTATTGACCAATATATCGTTATAAGGTTTGAATACCGCATCAAGATCGTAATCGATTAGTGTATTGATTATCGGTTGTAATAGGTGATGGAAACTGTCTTCGATACTTCCAGGTATCTTATCGCCAACGATGGAATAGGTGATCTCTCCCTGAAGGTCATGGTAAACAGTACCTCCACCTGTAACTCTACGGACATAAGGTATATTCAAATCGCGACATCTTTGAGTATCGATCACATCATCTACATCCTGGGCATAACCCATGGTGATGGCAGAAGGAGAGAATTTAAAGAATCTTAACGTAGGAGGTGATATACCTTTATCGTAACATCTTAAGATGGCTTCGTCGATGGCCATCTGCCGTGTAGCTGTCTCCTCTATTGTTGGAATGAATCTTATTTCTTCCATGTTACCCAACTGTCGTTAGTTATTTATTTAATTTGCTCACGGAGCGTAGGTCCCTCTGAGA
The DNA here is from genome assembly GCA_003560595.1 of Thermoplasmata archaeon. Taxonomy (GTDB): domain Archaea; phylum Thermoplasmatota; class Thermoplasmata; order Halarchaeoplasmatales; family Halarchaeoplasmataceae; genus Halarchaeoplasma. The sequence goes on from PWKY01000007.1 coordinate 20,134, forward strand.
ACAGACCTTCCTATGACGTTGCCTTTCATCCTCTTCTTCAATTCTTCCTTCGTAGATCCCTTCTTTAAATCTAGGATATCATCCAATGCGTAGAGTTCGAAAATATAGGTATGTTCTTTGTCCGGTGGATTCGGTCCTCCGTAACCGATATCACCATAGTCGTTTTTTCCCTCAACAGCACCTTGGGGAACACTCCCTTCTTTAATCTCATGTATCTCTGGAGATATGTTCCAGATAACCCAGTGATCCCAAACTTTGCCTGCAGGAGCCATGGCGTCAGGGTCATCCATTATCAGAGCTAGAGACTTCGTGTTTTCTGGGACTCCCTCGATATTTAACGGGGGGTTCACGTTCTCATTCTTATACCCATATATTCGGGGTATTTCCTTTCCATCTTCAAAAGCAGGACTTTTTAGCTTCAGTGTCGGCATCTTTTCACCTAGCTATACTATCTTGATTAATGATATTAATTATTTTCCATCAAGGTCTTAGCGTACCGGCAAAAACCTGCCATGCTAAGGCGGATTTCGCTACCAAGCTCAAAACCACGTACATTCTTTCTCCATAAAGATAATCCTTCCATTTTCCGATCTCCTTATACTGAAGAACCATGTTTACCACAAATAGATTGAAGAATACCGCAATCGAAATGTAAATGGCGATGACGAAATTGGGTACCTGACCACCTGAGGCTACTGACGCACCTAATAATGATATCGCTATAACCAACCAGGGTACGAAACCGGCTAAACATCCCACCCAAAACGAACTCCAATCCGCCGTCTTTCTTATCTTATTTGTCCTTTCCATAATCAGACCGCACAAATTCATCACAGCAGTCAATCCGAACAGTGCAAGAAGGGCACCGATATCATATATTCCCGTTAGCATGGCGATCAGTACGATCATCAAAGAAGCGCTTATGGAATATTCGTACCATCTGTATGGATTACGTTCTTTTCTAAGATTTTTTACATAATTCTTGTAGAATACAGTGGAAATTAGAAAATGAGCGGTAGCTGACATGAATAGAAATAAAGCGACTAATGGCCCAAGCTGAACGTTCCCTAAGGTTCGTACAACCGGTCCTAAAGATTCGGTCGTAGTGTCGAATTTTAAGTATGTATAGGTTAAAGGAAGAGTGAAATCCGTACTCAAAATCATCACTAATATTCCCTGAAAGAGATGAACAAATCCCATTATTATGTTGAATCTACGCAAACCCTTTTCTTTTTCTTTGTATATCATATATAATCACCTTAACGTGATGTATTATGGATCTAATACTATAAAGAATTATCTCATAGATATTTAGACTATTGTCTAACACCAAATTCGACAATTTTATATATGTGTCGAACATGCACATTACGATGAGTCAGTTAGAAGATAAGATCGCTGGTGAGATAACCATGGCCGATGACCATGGTGTTAACATTAAAAAATGGAGGAAAGCGTTTGGTATAACACAAACCGAGCTGGCTGAACACATCAATATTTCTCCCTCTGTTATCAGTGACTACGAAAAAGGTAGAAGGAAACCTGGTGTAGAATTCGTAAAGGAAATAGTAACTTCTTTGATACGTATCGATTGGGAGAAGGGAGGAGAGGTGGTAAAACGTTTTACCCCCCCGGGTCACGAAGGTATTATCAATATGCGTGAATTCTCGTCACCTATAGATGTTGGAGAATTCGTCGAAGCTATAAAGGGAGAAGTGCTATATTCTCCAGAAGTAGAACGACAATTATTTGGATACACCATCATCGATAGCTTAATTGCCATATTGGCCATGAAATCCTTCGACTATCTTCGAATCTACGGATGGAGTACTGAAAGGGTATTGATCTTTACAGGTGTCGAACACGGGCGTTCCCCTATGGTAGCTATCAGGGCTAGCCCACTGACTCCAGCAGCTGTTGCATATGTAAATCCCCAACAGGTTGATGAACTTACAAAAAAGTTGGCTAAGATCGAAAGATTACCATTGATATCAACAAGATTAGAAACTGAAACCATAATCAAAAGGATGGACGAACTCTAGGAAGTGAGTTGTATATGAAAACTAATAAGAAAGTAGGAATAAAAGGATACGCAGGTTATGTACCGAGGTACAGAATAACTCCAAAAGAGATCGGAGAGGTATGGGGTAAAGATGGAGAACGTATGGGCAAGGGTCTCAATATCATCAGTAAATCTATACCCTCCCCCGACGAAGATGTTATCTCCATTTCTATACAGGCTGCAAAATGGGCCGTGATGAGGTCAGAAATATTGGGTGAAGATATAGGGGCAATATACGTCGGTTCTGAATCCCACCCATATGCAGTAAAACCAACGGCTACCATCGTTGCCGCCGCAGTCGGTGCGACACCCTATTTAACTGCCGCGGACTATGAATTCGCCTGTAAAGCCGGTACCGCAGCGATACAGACCTGCATGGGATTGGTTGCCTCAGGTATGATCAACAATGGGATGGCCATCGGAGCCGATACATCACAAGGAGCCCCAGGTGATGCATTGGAGTACTCAGCCTCTGCAGGTGGAGCGGCTTTCATTATCGGCAGTGATGACCTACTAGCTGAGATCAATTACACCACTTCATTCACTACAGATACACCTGATTTTTGGAGGCGTGAGGGCAAAAAGTATCCTTCCCACGGCGGTAGATTCACCGGCCAACCGGCCTACTTCAAACATATCGCTGGGTGTACTCAGGTGCTTTTCGAGGAAACTGGTGCGGAGCCTGATGATTTTGATTATGCAGTATTCCACCAGCCCAACGGCAAGTTTCCGATAAAGATAGCTAAAAAATTAGGTTTCACCATGGAACAGATCGGGCCAGGATTACTAGTACCAAGGATAGGAAACACTTACTCAGGTGCGGTCCCCCTTGGGCTAGCGGCCACGTTAGATGTCGCCGAACCAGGTGACAGGATAATGGTTACCGCATACGGCTCGGGCGCCGGTTCAGATAGTTTTGATATCACGGTTACCGATGGTATATTAGATAAACGTGAGAACGGTGTTCCATCCATAGAACAGGTGATAAGCGACGAGGTATTCATTTCATACGCTAAGTATGCAAAATTCAGAGAAAAGATCGACACAGGAGAGTGGTAATTTGAGAGAAGTAGCGATTATCGGTATCGGTGAGACACGGATAGGAGAGCTTTGGGACCAATCTTTAAGAGAACTAGGTATCAATGCAGGCCTTTCTGCTATAAAAGATGCAGGTGTAAAGGGCGAAGAGATAGAAAAGATTTACATCGGTAATATGTCTGCAGGCAGACTGATCAACCAGGAACACATAGCACCGATGATAGCCGATTACGCGGGTTTGGATGATATACCTGCCGTGCGTATAGAATCAGGTGGGGCGTCGGGAGGAATGGCTCTGACCGAGGGATACCTATCGGTAGCTTCTGGTCTTCATGATGTCGTGGTCGTAGGTGGAGCTGAGAAGATGACCGATGTTGGGGATGAGGAAGCCAAAAAGATACTTTCCTCCACTGCAGATTGGGAATGGGAATCAGTTTTTGGAGCTACCTTCGATTCTCTCTATGCCATGATGGCTAGATACCATATGTTCACCCACGGTACGACCAAAGAACAACTTGCAGCGGTATCGGTGAAAAATCACGCTCATGGTGCATTGAATCCTAACGCCCAATTTCAAAGAGAAGTTCCTTTAAAGATCGTCATGGGGTCACCTATAGTTTCAGACCCACTTACCATGTTCGATTGTGCACCCCTTTCCGATGGGGCGGCGGCGGTCGTCCTTTGTCCGGTAGATATGGCAGATAGTTTCAATAAAGATCCCGTGGCCATACTTGGGACCGGTATGGGGGCCGACCATATGGCTGTCCATGATCGCAGAGAACTGGATGCTATGAAAGCCACCCGAAGCGCAGGAGATAAAGCTCTATCTATGGCTGGATTGAAACCAGAGGATATGGACTTCGCCGAAGTTCACGATAATTATACCATAAGTGAGATAATGGCCATCGAAGATCTTGGATTCTTTCCAAAAGGTGATGGAGGCCCGGCAACCGAAAGAGGAGATACATCTTTACACAACAAGATACCTATCAACACCTCAGGCGGCTTGAAAGCTAAAGGACAGCCCGTTGGTGCCGTTGGTATAAATCAAGCAGTAGAGGCGGTTCTACAGTTGAGAGGTGAGGCCGGTGATAGACAGGTAGAAGATGCTGAGTATGGTTTGATCCATAACATCGGAGGTACAGGTGCCAGTGCAGTTGTACACGTACTCGGGAGGTGGCGATGATGACGATACCGAGATTTTGGAGAGAGATAAGGCAGAGATACAAAGGTGTAGGCGTAGAATGTGGAAATTGTGAAAGAGTTTACTTCCCACCTAGAGAAGTCTGCCCACACTGTCGTAGAGAGAGTATCGGCAAGATGAAAGAAAGAGAGCTTTCAGGAAAAGGTCGTCTCGTGACCTTTACCGAGATCCACGAACCCATGCCTGATTTCAAGATGATGGTCCCTTACATCATGGCCATAGTCGAGATGGACGAGGACGTAAGGATGACAGGTCAATTGGTTGACATAGATTATGACGAAGTCGAGCAGGGTATGGAGGTGGACGTGACCATCCGCCGACTCGGTGAAGAGAGCCCGTCAGGTATCATATATTATGGATACAAATTCGTTCCTGTTCGCTGATCTACCAAAATGTTAAATTAAGCCGCAAGTTAACGATGATAGGTAGTAGCCATGGACGTATTAGATGCCATCAGGAAGAGAAGAAGTGTTAGAAGTTATACCGGGGAAAGTATCCCCGACGATGATCTAGAAGTGCTCTTTAAATCCGCTAGAGACGCACCTTCAGGTAAGAACTTACAGCCGTGGAAATTCATCGTGGTCAAAGATAAAAAAACTCTGCAAGAAATGGTCCCCTTATGTCACAATCAGGGGTTCGTTGCGGATTCCGGAGTATTCATAATTGGTTTAACCGAAGACGAAAAATGGGCCAAGGTCGATCTCTCCATAGCTTTAGATCACCTTTCTCTATCCGCGGTACCTTTTGGATTAGGGACTTGTTGGATAGGTGCCTTCGATCCCGATGGGTTGAGATCAAAGTTCAACGTTCCAGATGAATACGATATAACCGTTTGTATGACCGTTGGATATCCTTCAGAAGATGGGGAGTCTCCGGTAAAAAAGAGTTTAGAAGAATTGATCCATTGGGAGAGTTACAGATAAGAAAAAAAAGAAAAGGGGGTTTAGTAAGGCAGATTCTCGTGTGTTTCTAGATACTCTTTTTCTGCATCATCTCTTAGTTCTGTTCTGCGTATCTTACCACTGATGGTTTTAGGTAATTCATCTACGAAGTCTATCTGTCTTGGATACTTATAGGGTGCAGTTACCTTCTTTACATGTTCCTGCAGCTCCTTTTTTAGCTCATCCGAGGCTTCATACCCTTCATTGAGTATCACGTATGCCTTTACCACTTTACCCCTGATCTCATCAGGTGCACCGATAACTGCGTTTTCCTGAACAGCATCATGCTCCTGAAGTGCGCTTTCTACCTCGAAGGGTCCGATCCTATAACCAGAAGCCTTTATCACATCATCAGCCCTTCCGACGAACCAAAAATAACCATCCTCATCCTTGTAGGCCTTATCCCCTGTATAGTACCAATCTTCGTGGAATACTTCTGAGGTTGTTTCTTCATCTCTCCAATATTCCTTGAATATTCCTGGAGGCCTTTCCGGCTTTACCTTTACAGCGATGTGTCCTTCTTCTCCTATCGGCATGATGTTTCCTTCATCATCTACAACATCAACAATATGACCAGGTGTTGGTTTTCCCATGGAACCTGCTTTTATATCCATCCATGGGTAGTTAGCGACCAAAGCCACACTTTCGGTTTGTCCGTAATAATCGTATATACGAAGTCCTGTGTATTCCTCCCATTTATCGATGACGTCAGGGTTCAGTGGTTCTCCGGCACTCAACGTGTGTTTTAATGAGCTGAGGTCGAATTTATCTACATCTAGATTTATCATCATCTTGTATATGGTCGGTGGTGCACAGAAAACGTTGATCTGATGATCTTCTAATATCTGGAGACTTTTTTCAGCGCTGAATCTTCCTGTTATATTCTGCTGTACCACAGTTGCACCGACTATCCATTGGCCAAACAACTTTCCCCATGCGGTCTTTGCCCAACCATTGTCTGCAATCACCCATATAGTATCGTCAAGGGTAAGATCCTGCACGTACTTTGCGGTGACGGTATGTCCTATCGGGTAGGAGTGGGTATGCAATACCATCTTTGGATAAGATGTGGTTCCAGATGTAAAATATATCAACATGGGATCGGTGCTTTTTGTTTTCTCTAATGCCTCTCTGTCCAGTTCCGAAGATGCATTTTTCATCATCTCCGAGTAACTGGTCCATTTCTCCGCTTCTCCACCTATCAAAATAAAATTCTTCAGTGAAGGCAGCTCATCTCTTACTTCATCTACTTTATCGTGATTTGGTAAATCGGTAACGAATGTGTTTGCCTTTGACTGTTCGACCCTATACTGTATGTCTTTCGCCACAGACAAATTCGGTGTTGGTATAGGTATAGCACCGACCTTTATCATGCCTAATATGGCTACATACCACTCAGGTAATCGATGTACCAGCAGCATCACTCTGTCGCCCTTTTCAACCCCCATCTCAAGTAAACCGTTAGCAAAGCGATTTGAGAGCTCTTTGAGCTGTCTAAAGGAGTGCTTTTGTACCTTTTTGCCTGAATCGTCGATGGATATCAGAGCGGTATTATCTGGATGAAGTTCCGCGTGCCTGTCCACATCGTCGAAAGCGAAGTTGTAATACTTTGGTATATCCCATTCGAAATCTTTCTTTAACTCTTCGTATCTGTTATGATTGCCTTTTGCAGACATATTTATCACTAAAGGAGTTTACGAAACTTATTAATATACTTTTCCTTTAAGCTTAAAAAACTGTTAATAAGTCTTTGAGGTTGGCGTAAAAAGGTGCTAACCTCATATTCACCTATCGGATTTCCTGTACCTTTCTTATGAATTTTGATACTAGATGATCTCTCTAATAAAGGGATTTATTAGAGCAAACATTCA